>NZ_JBSVWB010000078.1:0-16861 GCF_054071795.1 Pseudomonas sp. SDO5271_S396 | reverse complement strand
GGGAAGAGAGGGGGCGACGGAAAAACGGCCTTCACGGACAACCCCGCTCCCACATTGTTGTGCAGTGTTTGCAGCCTTTAGTAGCCGTTACTGCCGTAGTCCACCGTAAACTCGAAGTCCTGGACCCGCTCTACGCCAGTCTCCAACCGCCCGTCGGCATGCAGACGCAGCCAGCGATAGCCCGGCGCCTGCTCGCTGACCTTGAAGTCTTCGCTGCCCGGGGCGAACTGGATGCAGGTGGAGGGCGACGCCAGCAGGCGTACGCCGTTGCGCTCGCGGTCGATTTCCTGGTGCACATGGCCCCAGAGCACCGCCCGAACCTGAGGAAAACGGTCTAGCACGGCAAACAGGGCTTCGGGGTTGCGCAGACCGATCGACTCCATCCAGGCACAGCCGATGGAAACCGGATGGTGGTGAAAACACACCAGATGATGACGGATCGGCGCTTCGCTCAAGGCACGGGCGAGCACCTGCAATTGCTGGTCTTGCAAATAACCCGGCACCGAGCCCGGTACGGCGGAGTCCAGCAGGGTGATACGCCAGTTGCCGATGTCGACGACCGGTTCGAGCAAATCGCTGTGCACCGCCGCGTCGGCCATGATCTGCGGCTCGTCGTGATTGCCCGGGATCCAGCGCGTCGGGACACCGATAGGCGCGGTCATGTCACGAAACTGTTGGTAGGACTCCAGCGTGCCATCCTGTGACAAATCCCCCGTGGCCAGCAACACGTCGATCTGCGGCTGTTGCGCGCGCACCAACTCGATCACCCGTTGCAGGCTTTCACGGGTGTTCATACCCAGCAAGGTGCCGTCCGCCTTGGCAAACAGGTGGCTGTCGGACAACTGCACCAACAACGCCGAGGCGTCAGGGTTCACGGTGGATACGCGAGACAAGGCGCTCTCCCAAGGCAATCACAGGAATGGACGTTTGGCTTGATTATGCTGGGGCAGGACACAAAGAGGAAACCCAAGGAAGCAGACGCAGTTCACATCTACCGCACCGCTTCGAACTCATGACCCAGGGCCAGGCAATGGCTCAGCCATTCACCGAGGAACACATTGAGTTGTGCCTTCTCATCGGGCTGATGCATGAACACATTCGGGTAAGGGTAGATGCTGCGAAAACGCCGTGCATGTTCGGCGCTGACCACTTCGGCCATGCGCGCGTCGTGGTACACCTGCACTTCCAGCTGCGGCACGGGCAGCCAAGGCAGACTGTGTTCCTGGCGAACGCGCAGGGTGGTGGTGTACGGGCAGTTGACGATGACCTCCAGGGTCAGCACGCCGAGCATCTGGTCGCCATGGGTCACACCGATGCGCCGGGCCTCGAGCGAATGACGCATGTCGGGAAGCAGGCGCATCAGCCGCGCATAGTTGGCCTCGCAGGCCGCTTGCAGCCCGATCAGGTCGACTCGATAACGTTCCCGTGCCTTTACTGCCATAACCCCCTCACTTCTGCGCGATTAAGCGCAAGCCATTGCAGGGCAATGATGCTGGCTGCATTGGAAATTTTACCGTCACGCACCGCTTGCAAGGCGTCCTCGAACGCCCAGGTGCTGACGCGGATATCTTCTGCCTCTTCTTCCAGTCCATGGACACCGCCGGCGGCGCTGCTGTCGCAACGGCCGAGGTACAAATGCACGAATTCGGTACTGCCGCCGGGCGACGGGAAATATCGGGTGATGGGCCACAGCGCGGAGAATGTCAGCCCAGCTTCCTCTTCGGCTTCGCGGTGTGCAACCTCCTCCGGTTCCTCATCCTTGTCAATCAGGCCGGCCACCATTTCCACCAGCCAGGGGTTTTCGGTACGCCCCATGGCGCCGACGCGAAACTGCTCGATCAACACCACTTCATCGCGCTGCGGGTCGTAGGGCAGCACGCACACCGCGTCGTGGCGCACGAAGACTTCGCGGTTGATCACCCGGCTCATGCCACCGTCGAATTTCTCGTGGCGCAGCTGCACGCGGTCAAGCTTGTAGAAGCCCTGGTAGGCATTGTCGCGCTGAACGATTTCGATCTTGCTCGGCGTCGATTTCGCAATGTCCGTCATGTCCCATCCTCGTTAAGCCTGCGCAATGGGCGCCATCCTAACGCGCTCACGCCTCTGGATGCAGCCCCTTTCCAGTTGCCGGGACAGGCGGCGGGCGTCAAACTCACTCTAATCAGCTTAGTGGCGAACTGAAGGCGCTGCCGACAGTCGAAGCTCCACGAATTTCGCGCTTACCGATAGACGAAGGACATCCATGTCGCTTTTAAAAATCGCCTCCGTGGCCTGCATCGCACTGACCCTGGGTGCCTGCCAAAGCCTGTTCCAACCCAGCTATCGCACACCACTGGACGTCACCCGCGACGCCACCGAGCAAAACCAGCCCGGCTGCGCCAGCGCAGACTGCCCGTTGGTGAATATCGATACCGTGCACTTTGCCAAGGAGCCCAAGCTGGACGCCTTGATCGAACAGCGCCTGCTGCAAATGACCGGCGTGACGCCGCAACCGGCCAGCCTTGCGGCGTACCGCGAGCAATTCCTGCGCACCTCGGGACCACGCAACAGCATGTACTTGCAGGCCAAGGTACGGGAGCAGCATGACGGCTTGGTGATCATCGAGTTGTCCAGCTACCTGGACCAGGGCACGACCCATGGCGAGCCGGGCCGCGCGTTCATCAACTATTCGCGCCAGCAACAAAAAGCCCTGTCACTGACCGACATGCTGCTGCCGGGCAAGGAAGATGCCTTCTGGAAAGCCGCCCAGGTCGCCCACAACAGCTGGCTGATCAGCACCCGCCTGAGCCTGGAGCCGGACTTCGTGAAAACCTGGCCGTTCCAGAAAACCCCGAACGTGGCACTGACCTACGGCGGCGTGATCCTGAAGTACCCCACCACCACCATCGCGCCGTATACCCTGGGGCACGTCGAATTGCAGATTCCCTATACACGCCTCGACGGCATCATCAAGCCTGAGCTGGTACCCGCGCGTCACTGAAGACCCGGCCCAGAACCCACCGCAACAGCCCTGCCAGCACCAGCGCCGGCAGGGTCGCGCCGACATCCGGGTACAGATTCGCCAGCACGTGGTAGGTGCCGATCCCGCCCAGCCACGCCAGCAGCGCAGCCCCTCGCAGCTTCGCCGCTACAGCCTGACCACGGCGGCGCAGGATGAAATGGTCCACCAGCACCACGCCAAACAGCGGCGCAAACACCGAGCCGATCAGCAACAGGAAGTTCTGGTACTGCGCCAGCGGCGCCAGGCAGGCGATCAGCGTGCAGACCACACCAATCGCCAGGGCCAGGTGCTCGACCCTCAAGCGCAGCAGAATCCCGCTGGACACCGCCGCCGAGTGAATATCGGCAAACGCGTTTTCCGACTCGTCCAACAGGATCAGCAGCAATGGAATCCCCAGGCCGGCACCGGCCAGCGCCAACAGTAAGGCATTCACTTCACCGCTGGGCGCAAAGGCCAGGGTGTACGCCACGCCCAGGCTCATCAGCCAGAAATTGCCGATAAAGAATCCCAGCGCGGTGCCGCCGAACACGCTTTGGGCGCGCTTGCCGAAACGTGAGTAATCGGCGATCAACGGCAGCCACGAGAGTGGCATGGCGATAGCGATGTCGAAGCCCACGGCAAACGGCATCGAGCCATCACCGGCACGGGCCCAGAGTGCGGCGAGGTCGGCCTTGGCGAACAGGTTCCAGGTCAACCACAGGCAAGCCGCGAGCAGCAGCCAGATGCCCCACTTGCGCAGGATCCGGCGTACGAAGGTCAGCGGGCCGCTCACGGCCAGCAAGGTAGCCAGGCCACCGAAAAACAGGGTCCACAACAGCGGGCTGGCCAACAGGCTACCGTCGCTGAATGCCCGCGTACCCAGCAGGCTGGCGGCATCGCGCATCACGATGATTTCAAACGAACCCCAGCCGATCAGTTGCAGCAGGTTCAACAGTGCCGGCAGGCTAGCGCCATGGGTGCCGAGGCTGAGTTTGAGCGCGGCCATGGCGGACAGGCCGGTGTCACTGCCGATCACGCCGACGGCTGCCAGCAGCAAGACGCCGACCAGGGTGCCGAGGAAGATCGCGAGCAAGGAACCGGACAAGCCCAGGCCCGGCGCAAGCAAGGCGCCGGTTTGCAGGACCATCAGGCCGATGCCGAGGGAGAACCACAGGGAGAACAGGTCGCGGGCGCCGAAGACGCGCTTGTCGCTCGGCACTGCGATATCGGGAGAGTAGGTACTCGGTTGAATGCTCAAGGGTGTTATCTCTGAGGAACATTTGTTGTTTGGGAGATCGCTATCGCGGGCAAGCCCGACTCCCACAGGGGACCGGCTGTGGACACAAAATCTGTGTACAACTCGATCAACTGTGGGAGCCGGGCTTGCCCGCGATGACGGCGGTGCAGGCACCGCCGCCTCGGATCAGACCTTTTTGTACAGCTGACTGCCTTCCTGCTTGAACCGCTCCGCCTGCTCGGCCAAGCCCTTGGCCACATCCACATCCACCGCTTCAATGCGCTGGTTGGCCGCGTATTCACGCACTTCCTGGGTGATTTTCATGGAGCAGAACTTCGGCCCGCACATCGAGCAGAAATGCGCGACCTTGGCCGAGTCCTTCGGCAGCGTTTCGTCGTGATACGACCGTGCGGTGTCCGGGTCCAGGCCGAGGTTGAACTGGTCTTCCCAGCGGAATTCGAAGCGCGCCTTGCTCAAGGCGTTGTCGCGGATCTGCGCACCCGGGTGACCTTTGGCGAGGTCGGCGGCGTGGGCGGCGATCTTGTAGGTGATGATCCCGGTCTTCACATCATCCTTGTTCGGCAGCCCCAGGTGCTCCTTGGGCGTGACGTAGCAAAGCATGGCGCAACCAAACCAGCCGATCATCGCCGCACCGATGCCGGAGGTGATGTGGTCGTAACCCGGCGCGATATCGGTGGTCAGCGGGCCAAGGGTGTAGAACGGCGCCTCGTCGCAGCATTCGAGCTGCTTGTCCATGTTCTCCTTGATCAACTGCATCGGCACGTGGCCGGGGCCTTCGATCATGGTTTGCACGTCGTGCTTCCAGGCCGTCTTGGTCAGTTCGCCAAGGGTTTCCAGCTCGCCGAATTGCGCAGCGTCGTTGGCGTCGGCAATGGAGCCCGGGCGCAGGCCGTCGCCAAGGGAGAAGCTGACGTCATAGGCCTTCATGATTTCGCAGATTTCGTCGAAATGCGTGTAGGTGAAGTTCTCTTTGTGGTGCGCCAGGCACCACTTGGCCATGATCGAGCCGCCACGGGACACAATGCCGGTGACCCGTTTGGCGGTCAGCGGCACATAGCGCAGCAGCACGCCGGCATGGATGGTGAAGTAGTCGACGCCCTGCTCGGCCTGCTCGACCAAGGTGTCGCGGAACAGCTCCCAGGTCAGGTCTTCGGCCACGCCGCCGACTTTTTCCAGGGCCTGGTAGATCGGCACGGTGCCGATCGGCACGGGCGAGTTGCGGATGATCCACTCGCGGGTTTCGTGGATGTGCTTGCCGGTGGACAGGTCCATCACGGTGTCCGAACCCCAGCGGATGCCCCAGGTCAGCTTGGCCACTTCTTCTTCGATGGACGAACCCAGGGCACTGTTGCCGATGTTGCCGTTGATCTTCACCAGGAAGTTACGGCCAATGATCATCGGCTCAAGCTCAGTGTGGTTGATGTTGGCCGGGATGATCGCGCGGCCACGGGCGATTTCTTCGCGCACGAACTCCGGGGTGATGATCTTCGGCACACTGGCGCCAAAACTGTGGCCGGCATGCTGCTGGTCGAGCAGGCCGGTGGCGCGGGCTTCTTCCAGCTTCATGTTTTCGCGGATGGCGACGTATTCCATCTCGGCGGTGATGATGCCTTTGCGCGCGTAGTGCATCTGCGTGACGTTGGCGCCGGCTTTGGCACGGCGCGGGTTCTTCACGTGGGCAAAGCGCAGCGCGGTCAGTTCGGCATCGTTGAGGCGTTGCTGGCCGAAGTGCGAAGAGAGCCCTGGCAGGCGCTCGGTGTCGCCACGCGCCTCGATCCACGGTGAACGTACGTCGGCCAGGCCTTTGCGCACGTCGATGATGACGTTGGGGTCGGTGTACGGGCCCGAGGTGTCGTATACCGTGACCGGCGCGTTGATTTCACCGCCGAAATCGGTGGGCGTCACGTCCAGGCTGATTTCACGCATGGGCACGAGGATGTCCGGGCGGGTGCCTTGTACGTAGATTTTTTGCGAGCGGGTAAACGGCTGCACGGAGCCGGAGTCGACCTTGGCCGATTCACTCAGGTGCACGGTATTTTTTAGTTTTGTAGTCATCACAGGCTCTCCAACTATCCAGGCGGTGGATTGTTGCCGGAGTGAACCTGAGACGGATGGACGCACTGAAACCAGTGCTGTGCTTGGTGCACGAGGACTGCTCAATAAATGAACAGCATCCCGGACGAAGCACAAGAGGACTCGCCGGGTGACGAGAAATCTTGTTCCCTACGCAGGCGCTAACCTGATCAGGTTCAACGGGATCCGGTATTTACCGATCTCAGCCTTCCAACAAGGCACCCCGACAAGAACGCGGCCAGTCTAGACCATGCCAAGGGCAAATTGCCAACAGCGGTGCATTCAGCGTGATGAATGGCTCTTTTGCAGGATTGTTGTGTGGTGATCGCCCCACTACACTCGGGGACTGCTCCAAGGCTTGACGCCACACAGGGCGAGCCTTAGCCTTGGGCGCTGAATTATATCCATAATATTTATCTAGGGATCGCCTCATGCTGCGCAAACTTTCACTGGCTCTTGCCGTGTCTTGTGCGACCAACGGAATGGTCTGGGCAGCAGAAGCGCCCTTGTCCGTTAAAACTGACTTGGTCAGCGTCTACCAGGAGGCCGTGGACAATAACGCCGACCTTGCCGCCGCCCGCGCCCAGTACGGCGCACAGAAAGAAGTGGTGCCCCAGGCCCGTGCCGGCTTGCTGCCGAACCTGTCGGCCGGTGCCGACAGCAACAACGTGCGCACCCAGATCTCCCAGCCCTCGGCCACCGCCAACCGCGACGCGCACTCCTGGCGTGCAACCCTGAGCCAGCCGCTGTTCCGCGCCGACCGCTGGTTCCAGTTGCAGGCAGCCGAAGCGGTCAACGAGCAAGCCGCCCTGCAACTGTCGGCCACCGAACAGAACCTGATCCTGCAAAGCGCCGAAAACTACTTCGCCGTGCTGCGCGCCCAGGACAACCTGGCCTCCACCAAGGCCGAGGAAAATGCGTTCAAGCGTCAATTGGACCAGTCCAACGAACGCTTCGACGTGGGCCTGTCGGACAAGACCGACGTACTGCAATCCCAGGCCAGCTACGACACCGCGCGGGCCAACCGCATCCTCGCGCAGCGCCAGGTGGAAGACGCCTTTGAGGCGCTGATCACCCTTACCAATCGCCAGTACCACTCGATCCAGGGCATCGTTCATACACTGCCGGTGCTCCCGCCGGCGCCAAACGACGCCAAGGCCTGGGTCGAAACCGCCGGTCGCCAGAACCTGAACCTGCTGGCCAGCAACTACGCGGTCACCGCCGCCGAAGAAACCCTGAAACAACGCAAGGCCGGCCACGCGCCGACCCTCGACGCCGTGGCGCAATACGAAAAAGGTGACAACGACGCCCTGGGTTTCAGCAACCCGAACCAGTTGCCGGTGCCTTACGGCGGTGATGTGTCCCAGCGCACCATCGGCCTGCGCCTGAACATCCCGATCTACAGCGGCGGCCTGACCAGCTCGCAAGTTCGCGAATCCTACTCGCGCCTGGACCAGACCGAGCAGCAACGCGAAGGCTTGCGCCGTCAGGTGGTGGAAAACACCCGCAACCTGCACCGCGCAGTGAACACCGATGTGGAGCAGGTGCAGGCACGCCGCCAGTCGATCATCTCCAACCAGAGCGCGGTGGAAGCCACGGAAATCGGTTATCAGGTGGGTACGCGCAACATCGTCGACGTGCTGGACTCACAGCGCCAGCTGTACGCGTCGGTGCGCAACTACAACAACAGTCGCTATGACTACATTCTCGACAACCTGCGCTTGAAGCAGGCGGCCGGGACGTTGAACCCGGGGGATCTGCAGGACCTGGCGCGTTATCTCAAAGCCGACTACAACCCCGACAAGGACTTCCTGCCGCCGGACTTGGCCAAGGCTGCGGCCGAACAGCTCAAGGCCCGTCCGAATTACTAGGCACACCGAATAACACATGTGGGAGCAGGCTTGCCTGCGATGGCGTCATCTCGGTCAACCTGATGGACCGAGGTGCCTGCATCGCAGGCAAGCCAGCTCCCACATTTGATTCGCGTTGTCAGTGAGTCAGGAGTTTGTCCAAACCATCCAGCAGACGTTTCAAAGCCCCTTGATTGGCCTGCATCACCTTCAATCCCGCCTGCGCCATCCTGCGCGCATCCTGCGGCAGTTCGAACAACTGGCGCACGGCTTCGGCCAACCCCTCGGCATCGTCCACCTGCCTCAACGCTCCCGCCTCACGCATCATCGCGGTGATTTCGAGGAAGTTGAACACATGCGGCCCCATGATCACCGGCAACGCCAGCGCCGCCGGTTCCAGCGGGTTGTGCCCGCCGGTCGCCACCAGGCTGCCACCGACAAAGGCGCTGTCAGCCAAGGCGTATAGAAACAGCAGCTCGCCCATGGTATCGCCGAGCAACACCGAGGTTTGCGCAGTAACGGGTTCGCCGCCGGAGCGGCGCACCGTGGCAAAGCCCTGCTGCTGGCACAGCTCATACATCGGACCGAAGCGCTCCTGGTGGCGTGGCACCAGAATCAACAGCGCGTTCGGGTAGCTGTCGAGCAACTGACGGTGGGCGGCCAGCACCACTTCATCTTCACCGGCATGGGTACTGGCAGCGATCCACACCGGACGCTCGCTGGCGCCCCACTGCGCACGCAGGGCCGCAGCGCGCACCGGCAACTGCGGGTCGATGGTCAGGTCGAACTTGATCGAGCCGGTGACTTCGACGGTTTCCGGCCGTGCGCCCAGGCTGAGGAAGCGCTGGGCTTCGGCCTGGGTCTGCACGGCGAACAGGCTCATTTCAGACAGCATGGGCGCCGTCAGCCGGGCAAAGCGCGCATAGCCCTTGGCCGAACGCGCCGACAGTCGCGCATTGGCCAGCGCCACCGGAATACCGCGCTGGGCACAGGCGTGAATATGGTTGGGCCACAACTCGGTTTCCATGATCACCGCGAGCTTGGGCTGCACCCGGTCGAGAAAACGCTTGGCCGCACACGGCAAGTCATAGGGCAGGTAGCAATGCTGGATGCGCGGCTCGTTGGCGAACAACGCCTGGATGCGCTCGGAACCGGTGGGCGTCATGCAGGTGACGGTGATCGGCAGCGCGGGATAACGCTCGAGCAACCCGCGCACCATCGGCGCCGCCGCGATGCTTTCGCCCACCGACACGGCATGCACCCAAATCCCGCCCGGGCGCATCACCGGCAAGCCATAGGAAAACCGTTCGCTCACACGCCGGGCATAGGCCGGCGCCTTGCGTGCGCGCAGCCACAGACGTAAAGCCACCAACGGCAGCGCCAGGTAAAACAGACAGCTGTAGAGAGTTCTATTCATGGCGGCGGAGTTTATCGGCTTTTTCAGTCGATCGCCTGCAAGCACTCGGCAAAACGTTGCGCCAGGAAGCGCGCGGCCGGCCCCAGGTGCTCGTCACGGCGCCAGACCAGTTCCACCACCAACGCGGGTGGGGTCCATTCGCTGTCCAACTCGACCATCTGCTGTTGGTAGGTCGGGTACTGCACGATATGCCGCGGCAGCCAGGCCCAACCGAGGCCACTCATGAGCCATTCGGCGAGCACGTAGAAACTGTCAGCCCGCCATACCAGCGGGCTGGCGGCCTCGCTGCCGGGATAGACACTGGTCTGGGTCGACATCAACAGTTGGCGAAACTGCGCCAGGCGCTGGCACGTCACGTATTGTTCCCGGGCCAACGGGTGGTTCACGCCGCACACCGTGACCATTTCCACACTGCCCACCACCCGCCGCTCCAGGGCTTCGGGGATCTGGTCGTGATAGAACAACAAGCCCAGGTCCGCCTTGCGCTCCACCAGTTTGCGCGCCACGTCGCCCTGGGCCGCGCTGGAAAGTTGCACCTCCAGATGAGGGTAATGCCCGGCCAGCGCTTCGAGACTGTCGAGCACTGGCTGGAACAACATGGCTTCATCCTGGGCCAGGCGCAACAAGGCCTCCTCGCCACGGGTCAGCGACAGCGCCCGGCCATTGAGACGTTCGCATTGGCGCAACACTTCGCGCGCCTCTTCCAGCAATACGTGGCCGGCTTCGGTCAATGTCGGCTGGCGACCGCTGCTGCGATCGAACAGGCTCAGGCCCAGGTCCGCCTCCAGCAAGGCAATGCCATTGCTGACCGCCGATTGGGCCTTGCGCTGGTCACGGGCCACCGCCGAAAACGAGCGATGTTCGGCGACGCTGACAAACAGGCGCATCTGGTCCAGGTTCCATTGCACGCTCATGGCTCAACCCATCTTCAATTCGGATAGGTAATGACTTTATCCCATCTTCCAAGGCGTTAGAATGGCCACCTTATTCGAACACGCCACAACCGAGGATCTCCCCATGAATGCAGCCTATATCTATCTGGCCATTGCCATTTGCTCGGAAGTGATCGCCACCGTATCCATGAAAGCCATCAAGGGCTGGAGTACGCCCATCCCGCTGGCGCTGGTGATCGTCGGGTATGGCGTGGCGTTCTGGATGCTGACTCTGGTGGTGCGCACCGTGCCGGTGGGCGTGGCCTACGCGGTGTGGGCCGGGATGGGCATCGTGATGGTCAGCGTCGCTGCGCTGTTCATCTACGGCCAGAAGCTGGATGTTCCGGCCATCCTGGGGATGGGCCTGATTGTGCTGGGCGTGGTGGTGATCCAGTTGTTCTCGAAAACCGCCGGGCACTGACCGCCGCTCAACAGCCTGTATACTGCGCCTCTTGTCTTGAACACTGAGGTCGCCCATGCCAACCGTTATTTCCACCGACGTCCTGATTGTCGGCGCCGGGGTTGCCGGCCTCTGGTTGAATGCGCGCCTGCGCCGCCAGGGGTTTTCCACGGTGCTGGTGGAAAGCGCCACGCTGGGTGGCGGACAAAGCGTGAAGTCCCAGGGGATCATTCACGGCGGTGCAAAATACGCCCTGCACGGCGCCCTCACTGGCGCCTCCGAAGCCATCGCCGACATGCCGCGTCGCTGGCGTGAAGCCCTGGCGGGCAACGGCGAGCTGGACCTCACCGGTGTGCGCCTGCTCTCCGAGGCCCACTACCTGTGGTCTCCCGGCACCCTTGCCGGCAATCTCACCAGTTTTTTCGCCAGCAAGGCCGTGCGCGGCCGTGTAGATCAGGTCAAGGGCGAGGAACTACCGCCAGCCCTGCAAGACCGCCGTTTCAAGGGCAAGGTCTATCGCCTGGCCGAACTGGTCATCGATGTGCCCAGCCTGATCGAACGCCTGGCGCAACTGGCCGGTGACAGCCTGCTCGCCGGGCAGCACATCGAGCCACTGCTGGAAGGCGGCACACTGGCAGGCCTGAAGGTGGACGGTCGCGAGATTCGCGCCCAGCGCATCGTACTCAGCGCCGGTGGCGGTACCGCCGACCTGCTGGCAGCCCTGGGCCTGAGCCAGCCGGCCATGCAAACGCGGCCGCTGCACATGGTCATCGCCAAGGGTCCCGGCCTGAAACCGCTGTACGCCCACTGCCTGGGCGGCGGCACCAAGCCGCGTATTACCGTCACCACCCACCCTGCCGCCGATGGCAACTGGGTGTGGTACCTGGGCGGCGACATTGCCGAGGCCGATGGCGTGGCGCGCACGCCGCAGGAGCAGATCGCAACGGCGCAGAAAGAGTTGGCGCAGCTGCTGCCCTGGATCGACATGCGCCAGACCCAATGGGCCACGCTGCGCGTCGACCGCGCCGAACCCCTGCAATCGGGCCTCACCCGCCCCGACAATGCCTTCGTCGCCGAGCAAGGCCGCCTGCTGGTGGGCTGGCCAACCAAACTGGCGCTGGCACCGGACTTCGCCGACCGGGTGATCAACAGCCTGGAGCGTGACGGCATTCGCCCAGCCGCCAGCGAAACCCTGCCCGGCTTGCCCAAACCTGCCATTGGCGTACCCGCCTGGGAGCAACTATTGCCATGAGCCTGCCGACGTTGCACGACCTGCACCGCCCCCTGGGCAGCACCGGACTGCTCGTATCGCCGCTGGGCCTGGGCACCGTGAAGCTGGGCCGCGACCAAGGGGTGAAATACCCCAGCGGCTTCCAGATCCCCGGGGACGATGAGGCGCGCATGCTGCTGCGCCAGGCCCGCGAACTGGGCATCAACCTGATCGATACCGCACCGGCCTATGGCCGCAGCGAAGAACGCCTGGGGCCGCTGTTGCGCGGGCAGCGCCAGGACTGGGTGATTGTCAGCAAGGTCGGCGAGGAGTTCGAAGCGGGCGTTTCACGCCATGACTTCAGCGCGGCCCATACACGGATGTCGATCGAGCGCAGCTTGAAACGCCTGGAAACGGACTTTATCGACCTGGTGCTGGTGCATTCCGATGGCAACGATCTGCACATCCTCAATGACTGCGAGGTTTACCAGACCCTGGCGGAGCTGAAAAACGAGGGCAAGATTCGCGGTTACGGCTTTTCCGGCAAAACCGTCGAAGGCGGCGTGAAGGCTCTGGAACAGGGTGATTGCGCGATGGTCACCTACAATTTGAACGAACAGACGGAGAAAGCCGTCATTGATTATGCGGCGACCCATGGCAAGGGCATCCTGGTAAAAAAGGCCCTCGCCAGTGGCCACGTGTGCCTGGAGCCAGGAATGGATCCAATTAGTGCCAGTTTCATGTTGTTGTTTGCGCAAACGGGCGTCGCGAGTGCTATTGTCGGGACCATCAATCCGCTGCACCTGGCCCATAACGTGGCGACCGCAGCCCGGGTCATTCGTCAACGCTGATGCCGCCGACGCGGCCGACCCCGTCGCAAGAAGGAGCCGACATGCCGCGAACGCTCATAAGAAAGAACCCCAGCAACTTCAAGACACTGCCGCTGCACGTCGAAGCCACCCCCGAGGGCCTGAACTACCAGAGCGTGGGCATGCCGCTCAATTTTGCCCAGACCCTGCAACGGCGCAAACCGGTCGAGGTGGCCGACCCCGAACGCTTTGCCCTGGAACTGGCGAACCTGGGCGTTTCGGTGCGACTGACCCTGCACTGGCAAAACAAGGACTATTGGGTGCTGGTGCGCCAACGCCGCCAGGATCGCGGCGATGTGGTGCTCAAGCTGATCTCCGGCTATGTCCCTGCCCACGAGCTGAACCTGCCGCTGCACACGGCCATTCAGGAAATCGCTGAAGAGTGTTTGCTGGAGACCCCCGAAGGTTGGCTGGGCGGGCGTTTCAACGACACCTGGCTGCCGGCGCCCTACTCTGCGGCACTGCATTACCGCGAAGCCCTGCCTTTTCGGCTGAGCCCGTTGTCGGGTGCCGCACGCCCGGTGCGCTGCGCAACCACCCAACTGATCGAGCGCCCACGGGCCTACGTGCACCTGCCCACAGCTTCGCTGCAACTGATTTATGACCTGCGCCTGGAAGTGCCCAGGGAAGCAAAGTCCCTGAGCCTGTTTCATGTGGACGAGCGCCTGGAAGGCGATCAACTGGTGGCACGCCTCGACCGCCAGCGTCCGGACCTTTACCTGATGCCGCTCAAGGACGGCCAGCCGCTGGCCGAGCTGTACACCGTCAAGAAAGACCAACTCCATCCGGCCAGCACGCGGGGCCTGTACCTGGCAGAGAGTTTTGCCCAACAGGAAGGCTGGCTGGTGCGTGAGGAGCGGATTCGCTGGAAAGACTGGCTACGCCAACAAGGACTGGCAGAGCCCGAGAAAGAGTCGAAATTGAAACGCCTGGCACAACGGATGCTGGGCAAGATCGTGCCGAAGAAAAAGGCCAAGACCTGACGCAAAACCATTGTGGGAGCAACTGTCTTGATGACCGATCGTTCCGACGCGGCGTGGGAACACTCAAATCCTCTGTGGGAGCTGGCTTGTCGGGTCGCCGCATCGCTGCGATGACGCCGGCACATTCAACATCATCGTTGCCTTACCCACCGCTTCGCAGGCAAGCCAGCTCCCACATTGGATCTCTATCGCAGGTAAGCAAAGTGCCCGGCATGATGGCGCTGTTGACAGGGGCTTTCCAGACACTGCAGTCCTCTGTGGGAGCTGGCTTGCCTGCGATGGCATCACTTGGGTGTATCAGTGACACCGGGGTGTTTGCATCGCAGGCAAGCCAGCGCCCACAGGGAATGCGTCAGGCTTTGGACAGGCGTTCCAGACCGACCTTCAGCGGTGTGGGCTCGGGCAGTTTGAAGCTCGCCAGCAGCCGCTGGTTATTCGCCCGCGAATGCCGGATGTCCCCGGAGCGTGCCGGCCCGTAAGTCACCGCAGGCAACTGGCCGGCAATCTCTTCCAAGGCCTGCAGCACGTCCTTGAGCGTCGTGGTGCGATTCCAGCCGACATTGATCGCCCCCAGCGGCGCGTCCTGTACCTCGATGGCCTGCACCAGCAGGTCGACCAGGTCTTCCACGTACATGAAGTCGCGGGTTTGCTCACCGTCACCGAATACGGCAATCGGCAAGCCCTGCTGCACGCGCTCACTGAAGATGCTGATCACCCCGGAGTACGGCGATGACGGATCCTGGCGCGGCCCGAAGATATTGAAGAAGCGGAAGATCACCGGCTCCAGGCCATGCTGGCGACGGTAGAAGTCGAAGTAATGCTCACTGGCCAACTTGTCGGACGCATAGGGCGTCAACGGCGCCTTGGTGGTGTCTTCGTCAATCGACGCACCTTCGCCATTGTTGCCATACACCGCCGCGCTTGAGGCAAATACCACACGCTTGACCCCAGCCTTGCGCATGGCTTCGCAGACATTCAGGCTGCCGACGAAATTGCTCTGGTGGGTGCTGACCGGGTCGTCCACCGACGCTTGCACCGAGGCCACGGCGGCCAGGTGCACCACTGCCATCGTGCCGATGGCAGCCTGCGCCACGAGTTCGGCATTGGCCACATCACCCACGATCAGCTCGACGTTCGGGTTGCCTGACGGCAGGTTGCTGCGCTTGCCGGTGGACAGGTCATCCAGCACCCGCACCCCGTAGCCTTTGGCCAGCAACGCATCAACCAGGTGCGAGCCGATAAAGCCCGCGCCGCCGGTGATCAGGATCCACTTGTCAGCCTTACTCATTGTTGCGGATCTTCTCGACGATGGCAGTGGTCGAGCTGTTCTCGACCAGGCCCAGTACTTTGACCGTGCCGCCGTAGGCGCTGACGATATCGGCCCCCACGACCTGGTCGACGGAATAGTCGCCACCCTTGACCAATACGTCCGGCTTGACCTGGGCCAACAGGTTTTCCGGGGTCGCCTCAGGGAAGCTGATCACCCAGTCCACCGCGCCCAGACCGGCCAGTACCGCCATGCGACGGTCGACGCTGTTGATCGGACGGCCCGGGCCCTTCAAGCGGCTGACCGAGGCATCGTCGTTGACCGCCACGATCAGACGGTCGCCCTGGGCGCGCGCCTGTTCCAGATAGGTCACATGACCCGCATGCAGAATGTCGAAGCAGCCGTTGGTGAACACAATGCTTTCGTTGTGGGCACGCGCGTCGTCGATGGCCAGCAGCAATTGCTCGATCCCCAGCACGCCTCGCTCCGAACCTTCGGAGCGCTGGATCGCCCGGCGCAGTTCAGGGGCACTGATGGCTGCGGTACCCAGCTTGCCCACCACAATGCCCGCCGCCAGGTTGGCCAGGGCCACGGCGTGGGGCAGTTCTTCACCGGCGGCAATCGAGGCGGCCAGGGTGGAAATCACGGTATCGCCGGCGCCGGTGACGTCGAACACTTCACGGGCACGTGCCGGCAAGTGCATCGCCGGATGGCCAGGACGCAGCAAGGTCATGCCGTGCTCGCCACGGGTGACCAGCAAGGCGCCGAGGTCGAGGTCGGCCATCAACGCCGCGCCCTTGGCCACCAATTCGTGCTCGTCCGCGCAGCCGCCAACAATGGCTTCGAACTCACTGAGGTTCGGTGTGATCAGGCTGGCACCGCGATAAATCGAGAAATCCTTGCCCTTGGGATCGGCCAGCACCGGAATGCCCCTGGCCTTGGCGGCCTGGATCAGCATCTGGTGGTTTTTCAAGGCGCCCTTGCCGTAGTCCGACAACACCAGCACCTTGATGCCCTCGAGCAATTCGTCGACCTGCCCGCTGAGGGCCAGGGCGTCGGTGGCGAAGGATTCTTCGAAATCGATACGCAGCAATTGCTGGTGACGGCTCATGACCCGCAGCTTGACGATGGTCGGCTGATGGGCAATTCGCTGGAACAGCGCACGCACACCCGCGCCGCGCAGGCTGTTGGCCAGGCTGTCGGCGGCTTCGTCGTCGCCGGTCACCCCCACCAGGGAGGCCGGGGCGCCGAGGGCGGCAATATTGAGAGCAACGTTGGCGGCGCCACCTGGGCGGTCTTCGATTTGCTCGACCTTGACGACCGGTACCGGCGCCTCAGGGGAAATCCGTGAGGTACCACCATGCCAGTAACGGTCGAGCATGACATCGCCGACCACCAAGACAGGGGCTTGATCGAATCGCGGCATGGACAACTTCATGGAGCAACCCACATACAAAATGAACAGGGGCGCGATATTAGCACAGGGTTACAGGAGGCTTGTGGAGCAGTGAATCCGCCGGAGGACAAATGTGGGAGCGGGCTTGCTCGCGAAAGCGGAGTGTCAGGCGACATCAAAGTTGGAGGTCCGAAAGCACTCGCGAGCAAGCCCGCTCCCCCAAAAG
>NZ_JBSVWB010000077.1:0-17109 GCF_054071795.1 Pseudomonas sp. SDO5271_S396 | reverse complement strand
CAGTAGCAGCAATGCAAGCTGACCCGCCGCTATCGCAGGCAAGCCAGCTCCCACATTTGCCCGGTGATAGCCTTAGTTTTGCATTTCCAGATCCAGCAACGCTGAACCCAGGCACTTGCCGTGGGCGTCCAGCGCCAGCGAGCGGGTCACGCCGCCACGCAGGATCCCCGGCAGCACGAAGTTCAGCGCCTGTACGTCGGGCAATTCATACCGCCGTACCGGCGGTGCCTGCGGGTCGCGCAAGCCCGCAAAGTACTCGGCTACGCGCTCAGCCGTCAGTTGCTCACACAGCAGCGGGTAATCTTCGGCGCGGTAGGCAATGATCGAAATGTTCGACGTATCACCCTTGTCCCCGGTCCTGGAATGGGCCAGCGTGTGCAGTTTCATGCTTCGATCCTCGGGTTGACCTGACTGCGCGGCAGCAGCAACGACGCCACCGCCACCACCTGACGCACGCTTTTGCTGGCGCCGCCACCGCCCGACGGGCCGTTGGTGTAGAGGGTCTCCACTTCATTGCCGACCCGCACCGCTTCGCTGCGGTCTGCACAGCGCGCCGCCACACGCAGGCGCACTTCCCAGGGTTCGACGCGGCTGCGCGGGCCATGCAGGGCGTCCATGCCGATCAGTTCGGCGCGCACCTCCTGCATCTTCACGCCCATCAGCTCCAGGCGTTTGAGGACGACATCCCGCGCCAACTGCGCCCGAGCGACAGCACCCGGGCCACCGTAGGACATCTGCCCTTCGCCGATCCAACCGTCCAGATAACCGACGCTGACTTTCAACTGCTCTGGCCGTACTCGCCCTTCGGCACCCTGGGCACGTACCCGATCACGGCCCTCCTCCACAAACCCTACCCGGGAAAAATCGGCGGTCACATCCGGCGTAAGGTAAGCAGCAGGGTCATGCACCTCATAAATCAATTGCTCGGTGCACGTCGCGCGGCTGACCCGTCCACCCGAGCCAGCAACCTTGGTAATCAGCGCCTCGCCGTCTGCGTTGATTTCAGCCAAGGGAAAGCCCAGCCGCGCCAGGTCTTCCACATCCTTGAAACCCGGATCGGCAAAATAACCACCGCTCACCTGCCCTGCGCACTCCAATAAATGCCCCACCAGCGTGCCGCGCCCCAGGCGCGACCAATCGTCCGCGGCCCAGCCGAACTCGAACATCTGCGGCGCCAGGAACAACGAGGGATCGGCCACGCGCCCGGTGATCACCACGTCGGCATCGGCGTGCAAGGCCTGCAGAATGCCGTCGACACCCAGGTAGGCATTCGCCGACAGTAATCGCTCACCCAAAGCGCCGACGGTCTGGCCGTTATCCAGCAAAAACTCGGGTTGCAAGACCGTCAATACGTCATCGCCGACCACGGCAACCACCTTGAGGTCCAGGCACAGCTCTTGCGCAATCCGCCGCACTTCCTGGGCCGCCGATACCGGATTGGCCGCGCCCATAT
Organism: Pseudomonas sp. SDO5271_S396; assembly: GCF_054071795.1. Lineage (NCBI taxonomy): Bacteria > Pseudomonadati > Pseudomonadota > Gammaproteobacteria > Pseudomonadales > Pseudomonadaceae > Pseudomonas > Pseudomonas sp. SDO5271_S396. The sequence goes on along the minus strand of NZ_JBSVWB010000077.1, from coordinate 15,656 downwards.
TGGTGATAACCCGCAAGCGCCGACGCCCGGTCTTGACGCCGACATAGGGCAACACCCGGCGCATCCGCTCACTCAACAGCGGGTCGTAGCCACCCTGGGAGTCGTTGATTCGCGCCTGTTGCGCCAGGGCAATCGTGCGTTCAGCCAGGCATTCGAACACCAGGTAATCCAGGTCGCCCTGCTCGGCCAGTTCCACGGCAGGCTCGATACGGTCGCCGGAATAGCCGGCACCGGAACCGATGCGCAAGGTTTTCATCTCAAATCACTCCCAAGAGCAGCGCGGTCAGGGTCATCAACACCGACGCGGCAAACAGAAACGGAATGGTGAAGCGCTGGTGATCGGCCAATTCGATCTTGCACAGGCCCACCAACAGGAAGGTCGCAGGGGTCAGCGGGCTGACCGGGAAACCGGTGGTGTGCACACCCAGCAACGAGGCCTGGGCCACTTGCAGCGGGTCGACGCCCAGGGCCTTGCCAACTTCGGCGATCACCGGCATCACACCGAAATAGTAGGAATCGGGGTCGAACAGCATGCTCAACGGCATGGAAATAAAGCCCACCACGGCGGGGATCAACTTCCCGTGGCCGGCCGGAATCTGCGCTACCGCCACTTCGGCAATGGCCTTGAGCATGCCAGTGCCCTGCATGATTCCGGTGAACACCCCGGCAGCGAGCAGGATACTGGCCATGGTCAGCGCGGTCTTGGCGTGGGCGTCGATGCGCGCACGCTGAGCGTCGACGTTCGGATAGTTGATGCACAGCGCCACCACGGTGCCGAGCATGAACATCACCACTGGATCGACCCAGCCGGCAATCATCACCACCATCACCAGCACGGTCAGGATCAGGTTGACCCAGAACAGACGTGGGCGGCGCAGCTTGATGTCGTCTTCGCTGAGTACCCGCTGCGGCACCGCATCCACCGTGGACCCGGCCCCCAGGCCCAGGCGTTTTTCTTCACGGCGCCCCAGCCACCAGGCGCAGGCGAATACAAAGGCGAGACCAACGATCTGCACCGGAATCAACGGCTGGAACAAGTCCGCCACCGGCACGTGCAAGGCGGCTGACGAGCGCAGCACCGGGCCGGTCCAGGGCAGGAAATTGACCCCGGCCGCCATCGCGCACACGCAGGCGAGGATGCGTTTGTCGATGCCCAACCGCGTGTACAACGGCAGCATCGCCGGCACCGTCACCAGAAAGGTCACCGCGCCCGAGCCGTCCAGGTGCACCAACAACGCCAGTGTCGCCGTGCCCACGACAATTCGCGTAGGACGTGTCCCTACCGTGCGCAGGATGCGATCAATGATGGGGTCGAGCATACCGGCATCGGTCATGATCCCGAAAAACAGAATCGCGAACACGAACATGCCGACGACGGGGGCGACGTTCTTGATACCGGTGATGATGAAGGCGCTGGTTTGCAGGCCGAAACCGCCAAGCAGCGCGGCGATGATCGGCAAGGCGATCAGGGCCACCAGCGGCGAGAGGCGCTTGCTCATGACGGCAGCGAGCAGGCACAGGATGGTGATGACACCCAGGGTTGCGAGCATGGGTTACTCCAGAGCGGCCTTGGTGGCCGGTTATTGTTTTACCGGGAGTATTGGAAGCGGGTTAGTCTTTGTAAATTAGAATATTCACCAGCTAGTGTTCGGAAAAACAAAATGAAGAACAGTATCCAACACATTCAGGCGTTTCTGGCGGTGGCCCGTACGGGCAGCTTCACCAAGGCCGCCAACGAGCTGCATCTCTCGCCTTCCGCGCTGACGGTGCAGGTGCAACAACTGGAAGACTGGCTCGGCGTCGCCCTGCTGGACCGCAGCCCACGGCATGTCAGTATCACGGCTGCCGGCCAGGACGCCCGTGGCCCGATGGAAAAGCTGCTGCTGGACCTGGACAACATCGTCAGCGGCTCCCGCGATCTCGCCGCACTGCGCCGGGGCGTGGTTACCATCGCCGCCCTGCCCTCGGTGTGCGCCGGGACATTGCCACCGGCCTTGCGTTTGTTTCGTGAGCGGTTTGCCGGAATCGAAGTGCGCCTGCATGACCTGGTAGCCCATCGCATTCATGCCCAGGTACGTTCCGGGGAGGTGGATTTCGGCATCGGCGTGCGGGCACGACTCAGTCACGGCCTGGATTTCATACCGGTACTGAATGACCGTCTGTGTGCATTTGTACCGGTGGACCACCCGCTGACCCGTCATCGCCAACTGACCCTCGCACAGTTGGCCGATCAGCCGATCATCCTCACCGGGCGCGACAGCAGTGTGCGCGAGCAAGTGGATGCGTTGTTCGATGAGACGCGGCTGACAATGAACGCCGGCATGGAAGCCAACTACATGTCGACGGTGCTGGCATTGGTACGCCAGGGGTTGGGGATCAGTGTGTTGCCGGAATCGGCGGCGGACAGCCTGAAGGGTTTGCAACGCATCCCCATCGATCATCCCGGCGTGAACCGTGAGATCGGTTTGATCAGTCGCAGCGGGATGGGCTTGAGCCCGGCGGCGCAACGTTGCTTTGACCTGCTGAACGACGAATTATCTGACACACCGCAGAGCTAACGTTACAGCAGGCTTGCGTGGGAGCTGGCTTGCCTGCGATGCGGACAACTCGGTCTGTCAGTTGTACCGAGGTGATGCCATCGCAGGCAAGCCAGCTCCCACATGTTGAACCGTATGATCAGTCCAGCATCGGCACATGTTTTGGATGGCTGGCAACACGTTTCAACCACGCCTGCACACCCGGATAGGCCGCCAGGTCGAAACCACCCTCGTGGGCCACATGGGTGTAGGCATACAGCGCCACGTCGGCAATCGAAAACTGATCACCCACCAGATACGGCGTCAATTGCAGTTGACGCTCCATGACCTTGAGCGCCTTGTAGCCACCCTTGTGCAGTTTCTTGTATTCCTCCTGGCGTTCTTCCGGCAACCCCAGGTAGAACTGGATAAACCGCGCCACCGCAATGTAGGGCTCGTGGCTGTATTGCTCGAAGAACTGCCATTGCAGCACTTGCGTACGCAGGCGTGGCTCGCCGGGCAGGAACTCGCTGCCGTCGGCGAGGAAGTTGAGGATCGCGTTCGACTCCCACAGGCAGGTGCCGTCTTCGAGCTCCAGTACCGGGATCTTGCCGTTGGGGTTCTTCGCCAGGAACTCGGCGGTCTGGGTGTCACCCTTGAGGATGTCCACATCCACCCATTGATACGGGATGCCCAACAGGCTGAGCATCAATTTGACCTTGTAGCAGTTGCCCGACTTGTAATCGCCATAAACCTTGTACATGGGGCTCCCCTTATGCCGCTTGCGCGTGCTGTGCTTGACGGACCACCGCGGCCAGGCGCTTGAGACCTTCGTCCAGGCGCGCCGGGTCGATATGGCTGAAATTGAGCCGCAACGAACCCAGGTGCTGGTCCGGCTCGGAAAAGAACGGTTCACCGGGCATGAACGCGACGTCCTGATCGAGCGATGGAGCCAACAAAGTGCGGGTATCCAGCGGCTGTTTCAAGGTCAGCCAGAAGAATAATCCACCCTGGGGCACTTGCCAGTCGGCCAGGTCGCCGAAATGGCGCACCAGTGCGGCCTGAAACGCGTCGCGGCGTTCACGGTAGAAACTACGCAGTTCCACCAGGTGCTGCGCGTATTGTTCGCTGCCAAGCCACTGCATCGCCTGCCACTGGCCCACGCGGTTGGTGTGCAGGTCCGCCGACTGCTTGAGCTTGAGCAGGTGCGCAAACAAGTCCGGGCTGGCGATCAGGTAACCCACCCGCAGCCCCGGCAACAGGGTCTTGGAAACTGTGCCGGTGTAGATCCAGCTGGCCTTTTTCAGGCGCCCGGCAATCGGTTTGGCACTGGCGCCGTCGAAGGTCAGTTCGCGGTAGGGTTCGTCTTCGATCAGGGTCACGCCGAACTCATCGAGCAATGCCGCGACGGCTTCGCGCTTGGCTTCGCTGTAGCGCACCGCCGAAGGGTTCTGGAACGTCGGGATCAGGTAGATGAACGCCGGGTGATGGCGTTCAAGGTTGGCACGCAACGCGGCCAGGTTCGGCCCGTCGGCCTCCAGTTGCACGGTGAGGCAATCGGCGCCGAACAACTGGAAGATCTGCAACGCGGCCAGGTAGGTTGGGCCTTCGAGCAGGATCTGCGTGCCTTTGTCGATATACAGCTTGGCCGCCAGGTCCAGGGTTTGCTGAGAACCGCTGACCACCAATACCTGGCTGGCCTGACACGGCACGCCAAGGGCACGGGCCTGCGCGGCGATCAGTTCGCGCAGTTGCGGCTCGCCTTCGCTCATGCCGTATTGGCCGATATTCAGCGGCAGGTCATCCCAGTTCAACCGGGGCAACATGGTTTCGGCCGGCAGGCCTCCGGCGAAGGACATCACTTGCGGACGCTGGCCAGCCGCGAGTATTTCACGGATCAAGGAGCTTTTGAGGCGCGTAACACGTTCAGAGAAGGCCATGGGGTCACCGCTGGCTAAGCTTGTGGGAAATACGTCAAACTGCTTGACCGAAATTACGACGACTCGAACGGATACGTCAATATGCTTGACCTTAAAAATCCAACCGCCCAGCAAGCAGCCATGGAAGCGTTCTTCTTCGGCTACCAGGCGTTCACCGCCAAGGCCGACGAAATGCTCGAGCGCCGAGGCCTGAGCCGGGTGCACCAGCGCATCGTGTTTTTTATCGCGCGCTACCCCGCATTGAGCGTGAAGGAACTGCTGGAAGTGCTCGGGGTAAGCAAGCAGGCACTGAATATGCCGCTGCGCCAATTGCAGGAAATGCACCTGGTGAACAGCGTTGCGTCCGAGACCGACAAGCGCAAACGCCTGCTGGAATTGACTGAGGAAGGCCAGCGTTTCGAGCAGTCGCTGCGGCGCGAGCAGGTGAAGTTGCTGCAACGCGCATTCAGCGACGCCGGGGAAGCCGCCGTCAGCGGCTGGCTGGCCGTCAATCAGGCACTCGCCCACCAGCCTTGAACCCTGTGGCGAGCGGGTAGAGGGCATGCCTTTCATCTGCTTCCGAGCGGCCAATCGAAAACATTATTTGCTTTATTTGTATACAAAAGCATAATCCACAGCGAGCGAGTTCCTGACCTATTGGTCAACAAAACTTGCCAACACCTCAAAGCGCTGTTGCCCACACCTGTGACCGGCGCTGGAAATAACAATAAAACTCTTGAGGAGTACTCGCTGTGGATAGCCGCAAAACCGAAGCCCCGACGCTGGACCTCTCCCCGCCCAACCACGGTTGGCTGGAACGCCTGTTCAAACTGCGCTTGCATGGCACCACAGTGAAGACCGAGCTGATCGCCGGCCTCACCACCTTTATCACCATGGCCTACATCATCTTCGTCAACCCGAACATCATGGCCGATGCCGGCATCGATCACGGTGCGGCGTTCGTCGCCACCTGCATCGCTGCCGCCCTCGGCTGCCTGTTGATGGGCCTGTACGCCAACTGGCCGGTCGGCTTGGCGCCAGGTATGGGCCTGAATGCGTTCTTCACCTACACCGTGGTCGGCACCATGGGCTACACCTGGGAAACCGCGCTGGGCGCGGTGTTCATCTCGGGCGTGCTGTTCATGGGCCTGACCCTCTCCCGGGTGCGGGAATGGTTGCTCAACAGCATTCCGGTGAGCCTGCGCCATGCCATGGGCGCCGGCGTCGGCTTGTTCCTCGGGGTGATCGGTCTGAAGACCGCCGGCATCATCGTCGACAGCCCAGCCACCCTGATCAAGCTCGGCTCGCTGCACGAACCCGCGCCGCTGCTGGCCGCCGTGTGCTTCCTGCTGATCGCCATCCTCAGCTACCACCGCGTATTCGGCGCGATCCTGATCAGCATCATCGCCGTCACGCTCGCCGGCTGGGGCCTGGGCATGGTGCACTACAACGGTATCCTCTCCACCCCGCCGAGCCTGGCCCCGACCTGGATGGCCATGGATGTGGCCGGTGTATTCAATGTCAGCATGATCAGCGTTGTTTTTGCGTTTCTTTTTGTACACATGTTCGACACCGCAGGTACACTGATGGGCGTCGCGCAACGGGCCGGACTGGTCAATGCCGATGGCAAGATCGATAACCTGTCCCGTGCCCTGAAGGCCGACAGTGCGTCCAGCGTATTCGGCGCCATGGTCGGTGTGCCGCCCGTGACCAGCTACGTGGAAAGTGCCGCCGGCGTGGCCGCTGGCGGGCGTACCGGGCTGACGGCGGTGACCGTGGGCATTCTGTTCGTGGCAGCGATGTTTTTCGCACCGCTGGCCGGCATGATCCCGGCGTATGCCACCGCCGGAGCCTTGATTTACGTGGCGATGCTGATGATGGCGAGCATGGCCCATATTAATTGGGATGAAGCCACCGACAGCATTCCGGCGATCGTCACGGCGATCATGATGCCCCTGACCTTCTCGGTGGCCGACGGGATCGCCCTGGGCTTCATCACCTACGTGGCGCTCAAGGCCGGTACCGGCAAGTACCGTGAGATCTCCATCAGCCTGTGGGTGTTGTGCGCGATCTTTATCGCCAAATTCATATTTCTATAAAGGAGCAACGGATGAACCTGGAAACCTGGCTACTGTTCAGCGGCGCGGCATTGGTGGTGATCCTGATCCCGGGGCCGCTGTCATTGCTGATGATCAGCAACAGCTTGAATTACGGGCTGCGCCGCTCGTATCCGGCGTTTCTGGGTGGGGTATCTGCCTCTATCTGCCTGCTCAGCGCCTCGGCCCTCGGCCTGGGCGCGCTGTTGCTGGCCTCCGAGCAACTGTTCAGCGCCTTGAAGATCGTCGGCGCGGCGTACCTGTTTTACCTCGCCTGGCAGAGCTGGCAACAGTCGCGGCAACCGGCCAGACAGGCAGAAGTGCCCTACAGCGCGCCGCTGCCGCGCTTTCGCAGCCTGTTTGGTCGCGCATTCGTACTGGGCGCCAGCAACCCCAAGGACATTCTGTTCTTCGCGGCATTCCTGCCGCAGTTCCTCAACAGCCAACACGCGTTCCTGGCGCAACTATTGATCATGATCGTCACCTGGACCCTGCTCGACCTGCTCTGCAAGCTGGCCTACGGGCTCGGTGCCCACGGCGCCGCGCGCTACCTGCGCAGCGGCAGCGGCCAGGGTTGGTTCAACCGGGTAAGCGCGGCCTTTTTCGGCGCGGCCGGCGCGGCTGCGCTGCTCCGGGCCTGAGGCTGCCAAACCGGACAAAGTACACCGTGGGCGGTGCCTGTGCCGTCCACTGAATGCCCGCAATGATCTTCACCAGGCGGTGCTCATCGAGCGCCTGCTTGATCGGCGCGTAGACGGCGCTGAGTTTGAAGGACGTGCTTTTCTCGATGAACCACGCGTCGGTCATTTGCATCGCGTGCGCCGCGTTCAGTTTGATCGAGGGGGTATGGGACCAGCGCGTCAACACGTAGTACAGATTGTCGGTCTGCGGATGAGTGCAACAGAAATCCACCACAGCGCCGGCGCCCGCCTTCTTTTCCACACTGCGCACGACAAACCCCTGGGCCTCCAGCACGGCTCGTACCGCGTTTTGCATCACCCGCGCCCTTTCAAGCTGATTGTGTTGGGTGGGCTCGAACAAAGCATTGCCCGGCCGCGGGACCACGGTGAAATCCATACGCTGAAAGCCCGGCGTGATCGGCTCACTGCCGATGTAAATACGGGTACTGCCGGCACTTTCCAGGGGCCTTAACAGCTTTAGCAGATCGTCGGTTTGCCCAAGGGCGCCTGGCGCCAGCCAACGGTCAAGGGTTGCACGCAAACTGAGCAGATGGCTGGCAGTCAGTGACGGGCTGCGATCGGATAGAGCCAACAGGCGCTCGATCAGAAACGTGCGGCTGTTGGTCGTCATGAACGGAAACGCCCGGGCCAGGGATACCCGCAGCGACTCACTGAACAACGGTCGGTGAAATACCCACGCGCCCTCACTGCCAAGCGTCGCCGGTATCGGCTGGTCGAACGCGCCCACTTCGAGCCAATAGGCGATATCCAGGGACGCCGCATGCTCCAGCGGCTGGTCGCGGGTGATGAAGATCAACGTGCGCGAGGACACCTGCGCACCGTCCGGCAGCACCCGATAATGACGGCCATTGAACTGCACTACCCGATAGGGTCGCGCGGGCGGACGTACGGTGACCTCGAACAGACTCCGCTCCGGCAACAGCGCCGTCAGTGTCAGCGACGCCGTGGAGGCCCAGGCCTGAAAGTGCTGCGGCGGTACCTGGGTCTGGCGCAGGCGCAGTTCGACCGCCGTGTGCGAAGGGGGACGCCAGCTGGTTTCGGCCGGAGCGTTGAAGGGGCGCCATATGGCTGAACTCGGACCCGGTTGTGGTGACACTGGCGGCGCATCCGCCCCCAGTGACCACTCACGGTCTTCCCGGATAAACAGCAGTAATTCGCCCTCGGCTTCACCGCCCGGGTTCTTTATCCGCAGCGCGTGTTCATCCGTGCGCCGGTACACCGGGTAAAAATGCTCGCCATCGCGCCAGAACTGCTCGCCGTTTTTCACGTAGACCCCCCTCTCGCCCGGTCCCTGCAGCGGCACGGCGGTGTCGATGGAAAAAGACTTGCGGAAACGCTCCAACACGCTGGCCGCTTGGGGCGCAGACGGCAAACGTGCCAGGCGAGCACCGCGCTGATGCAACTGAATCAGGCTCCGGTGCAGCGCAACGGGGCGTACCGTCTTGCCCCCGGGAATGAAAGAGGTGACCACATCGACAAATGCCATCAGCGTCAAAAACACCACGTCCACCGCATCTTCGGCGCGTTGACTGAGGTGGTAACGCCGAGCCGCCAGCAACAACTCATACACGCTGATTCCCACACCAATCACCGGAATGAAAGATAGAAGACCACGCACCCTGGCATCGTTCTGCTCGGCCAAGCGTTGTTCTCGGTATTGATCAAGTGTCGCGATGGAGTTGGCACTGGCCTGGGCACGCTGCTGGATCTCGAGCATGCGGGCATGGGCGAACAGCGCCTGGGCATCGCATTGGGCGGTAAGGACAATGTCCAGCCAGGCCTTGGGGTCGGCGAGGATCTGTTCCTTGATCTGTGCTTCGATCACAGGCAACACCGCAGAGGGCTGCGTGTGTTTGATCTTGAAACTGGCGACGAACCGCCGAATGGCTTCATACGCCCTGAGAACGGCGAACCCCAGAATCGGCGCCACACGGACCCTGTTCAATAACGCCACCGGCGTTGGCACGACGGCCGGTTGCCCGGGATAGCCGGCCAGCGCCTCGGTTTCCCAGCCGGGGGCCACCTGTCGCGCCAGCGCCTTGCTGTTGTCAGGGGTCGCCCAAGAGGCGTTTATCGCGATCCTTGCCTGTTCGACGCCATCGTGCTCGCTGATCGTCGGCGAACCCTGGGCACCCGGCCAATACACCACGCAACGCTGCGAGGACTGGTCGATGATGATCAGAATGCCCGCGATATGGCGGTGTTGAGCCAAGGTCAGGCCACACAACCGCACGAAACCCAAGCGCAACTCATGACCGTTCTTACACAGATCGGCCGGGCCACGCGCCGCCATGGCCGTGCTGAACAGGCTTTGCCCCTGAATCGAGAGACCTTGCCTGACAGCGGAAAAAGCTTGCAAGCGCGCCAGTTGCAACGTGCTGCGGTCGATCAATGGCCGGGGCAATGTCTGTGAGGTCGGGTGAAACACACGCTGGACCCAGGCGGTGTACTGTCCGCCGATGTCCAGTTCAGACAAGGTGTCGATCAAATAACGCGGGCTCAATCGGGCCTTCCACTCAGGCTGATGCCAGCGCGCCCGGTTCAATCGCCACTCGGTCCATGGCGCCTGGGGGTCGAGGTTATGCAAGGCCAGATCCAGCAGGCTGAAGGTCGTTCGTTCGCGACTGACCACGGTTTTGGCATGACGGTCACCCACCACACATTGACTCGACCAGCCACAAAACTGGCGGCTGACATCGTCCGGCATGTCCAGCAAGGGCTGGTCCATATCCAGCGTCGAGGAAAAACCATCCGCCTTGAGCCGCGCCGCCAACAGGCCGCGCGCAAACGTTTCCAGCGACGGCAACACCTGCCACAGCCGGCTCTCCAGGGCCAGGGCGTTGGCCAGGTAACTCCGTTGCAGGCGCCTGTAGCGCTGGCGGTGAGCTGCTGGAGCCCGCGTCAGCCAGGGTGGCCGGGCGTGAGAGTGCACGGCACCGAAGCGCACGTACTCCACATTCGCCAGGGCAACCGCACGCGCATCATGGGCGGGTACTTGCAGGTGATCGCGCAGCTCATCGGCCAACAGTTGCCGGGCCAGATTCACATCCGCTACCTCGCTGAACAAGCGCGCTGGGCCATTCAGGCGCTTGTGCAGGCGCGCGTGGTATTCGATCAACGCCTTGACGCTACCATGCAGTGCATCGCCCTCCTCCACGCGATAGTCAATCGGCGTTGCCGCCGACAGCTCCGATTGCAGAGCCTTGCGCACGTCCCGCCCGATGCAGCGCCATAACACAGAACCATCACGGCTGGTCAGGCTGGCCCGTAGCGCGTAGGTCAGACTGTGCAATGTGTCGAATACCGCCAGCCCACCGAACCCGCCACTGACCACCAGCAACACCGGCTGGGGCTCCATCGGCTCGCTCAGTGCACGTGCGGTGGTCACCACAAACACGCCCATCAACTCGCCTAGGCCGCCCGCCCCCAGGGTGATGCGCAACACGCGCGTGTCACTGTTACCCCGCGCCGCTGCCAACGGCGTATCGAGTACCTCCAGCAACCCGTCGAGGTGGGGCTGCTGGAGCATCTGCAAGGCCAACTCAAGCTGTGCCTCCTGGCGCAATGCACGGCGTTGGGTCTGCACCACCCACGCGGCACGCTGGCGCGAACCTTCCAGGCGCTCCAGCCAGAATGCCGGCTGGAACAACCGGGGCGCCTCGCCGAGCGTCCAGCCGCTGACCTTCTGCAACAGTTCCTGACGCTGGCCTTCAAGTTGCAACAGCGCCTGATAGGCCGCCGCGTCAGTCTCGTGCAACGCACTCAAGCGGCTTTCATAGCGTTGCAATTTCCCCTCGCAGGCCATGCGCGGCAGGTCGGCAGACAGGCTGGCCAGCAGGATTTCGGAGTGTCGTCGCTGGCGGTCCCATTCGAGCAGTTCGTCCAGAATGGAGGCGAATATCGGCCCACGGTTGAGGCGCGCACGGTGCTTTTCGATAAACCGCAGCAAACGCGCCGCACGACGACTCGGCAGGGGTTCGCCCACGGCAGGGGCGGTGTAATCGAGCGACAGCAGGCTGCCCCATTCGTCATTCAACTGCCCATCCAGCAAGGCTTGCGCACTGTGGGCCAGGGCGTCCTCGTTAAGGCTCACGCCAGGAGGGATTGCCGCGACCGAGTGACGCTTGAACGGCAAATAAAGCCATGTGGTGTTCAGCAACGACTGCTGGATCAGTACCGGCAAATCGTTCTGCAACTGATGCCAGGAGCTGAATTCGCGAAACGCCTGCTGCAAACCCGGCAGATAAACCACCACAGGCGCGTCCGGCTCGCCAGCCCGACGCAGGTACAAGGCGCCTGGAATCGCCAGCACTCCCGAGTCGGTGCGGGGCCAAGTCAGCGTCTCCACACACAACGCGGCCCAAGCACCACCCGCGCGTTGGCGGGCTTCGGCGGTCGGTGCATCCACCAGCTGTTTGACCATGGAGTAGGCCGCTGCCGACAGCTCAAACACCTGGTGCGCCAGGTAAGCCTGGTCGGCAAATGCCAAGGAGTGCAACTCGGCCCAGCGCTTTGCACGGGACAGCCATGAACCCTCGGCCAGTTGCTGCCAGTACCCCGTAACGGCACTGTCGACGCGCTCGGAGAGCCTTAACTTGCGCACTCGGTCCATGACTTCCCAAGCGTTGAACGGCAGGCGATGAAGCGCCTCGCCCTGGACACTCAAGGCCGTGAAGTGATGGAGGTTGATGGGCACACCGGGCCGGGCAAACAGGTCCAAAGCGCGGTCGATCAGGCTGTTGACCTGGCTGGCCGGGCGAGGCGGCGGTGGTTCGCTGAACAGCAAGGTGTGAGGATCCAGAGCAAACGCTTCACGCAAGGCCTGGTGGATCACCGCAAGGATACGCGGCGCCCGACCGCTCAGTTGGCGCAATTGCCGGGTGCGTTGCAGGCAACGTTCATGGGTGTCGTGCAATTGATTGATCAGGCGGCTGGGCTGGGCGGCGCCGTTGATACGCTGAGTCAACAACGCACGCAGCGTGGTCAGGCGCTGTTCGGGCGTCGCGGCGGGGTCATCGAAATTCAGGGGTGACGCGCTGTCGGTGTCCATACCGGCCTCCGGGTGGCTTGAAAAAAGCTGAGCCTAGAGACCCGTCGCGTTCATCCTGCACTACATAGTTGCCAGACAAAAAAAAGCCCGCAGTGTGGGCGGGCGAAAAACCAACGAAGAGCTTTGGGGGTGTGAAGCGAGGTGACGCTCAGCTACCGCGATAAGTGGAGTAGCTGTAGGGCGAAATCAGTAGCGGGACATGGTAGTGATCCTGTTCGGCACTGATGCCGAAACGCAGTACCACCACATCAAGGAAGGCTGGTTCAGGCAGTTGCACGCCACGGGTGCGGTAATAGTCACCGGCGCTGAACTGCAGTTGGTAGACACCGCTGCGGTAGTCGTCACCTTGCAACAGCGGCGCATCGCAACGGCCATCGCTGTTGGTCAGCGTGGTCGCGACCAGCTCAAGCTGCGCGCCCTCGACGCGGTACAACTCGACCTTGATCGCGCTGCCGGGGCAGCCGTGTGCGGCGTCCAAAACGTGTGTGGTCAAACGTCCCATGGCGTCGGCGCGCCTCCTGAAGTCAGTAAAAGAAAGGTCCGCGCTTTTTCAGGGCAGCGAAAAAGCCGGCGATGGCTGATTAAGACACTTTTTAAAAAAATTGTACACAATAAAAATCACAAACCTTTGGATCCGTGCACCTGCATCGACGCTCGAGGTAATCGTCGAGTAATCCTTGCTTTTAAACGACCTTTTGTCCATTAGCTGACCAATCAGGCAAGTTTCTTGCTACACCATTCACCTGAAGCCTTGCAGAAAAAATGCAGAAATGCGGGCTTACAAAGTGCGCGATAAGTTGTATACAATCACTCATCGCCAACACGACGAACAAGAAGGAAGACTGCAGTGAGCGCTGACTACCCACGCGACCTGATCGGTTACGGCAGTAACCCTCCTCACCCCCACTGGCCGGGCAAGGCACGCATCGCGCTGTCTTTCGTACTTAATTACGAAGAAGGTGGCGAGCGCAATATTCTGCACGGTGACAAGGAATCCGAAGCGTTCCTGTCGGAAATGGTCGCTGCACAGCCACTGCAAGGCGCACGCAACATGAGCATGGAGTCGCTGTACGAATACGGCAGCCGTGCCGGCGTGTGGCGCATCCTCAAGTTGTTCAAGCAATTCGATATCCCGCTGACCATCTTTGCCGTGGCCATGGCCGCCCAGCGCCACCCGGATGTGATCCGCGCGATGGTCGAGGCTGGCCACGAGATCTGCAGCCACGGTTACCGTTGGATCGACTACCAGTACATGGACGAGGTCCAGGAGCGCGAGCACATGCTCGAAGCCATCCGCATCCTCACCGAACTGACCGGCGAACGCCCACTGGGCTGGTACACCGGGCGCACCGGCCCCAATACCCGGCGGCTGGTAATGGAGGAAGGTGGCTTCCTCTACGATTGCGATACCTACGACGATGACCTGCCCTACTGGGAACCCGATACGCCCACCGGCAAGCCGCATCTGGTGATCCCCTACACCCTGGACACCAACGACATGCGCTTTACCCAGGTGCAGGGGTTCAACAAGGGCGATGACTTCTTCGAATACCTCAAGGATGCGTTCGACGTGCTGTATGCCGAAGGCGCCGAGGCGCCAAAAATGCTTTCCATCGGCCTGCATTGCCGCTTGATCGGCCGTCCGGGGCGCCTGGCGTCGTTGAAGCGTTTTATCGAATACGTCAAAGGTCACGAACAGGTGTGGTTCACCCGCCGCGTCGACATCGCCCGCCACTGGCACGACACTCATCCTTTCAAGGGAGCGGCGAAATGACTGCGTTCCAGACCCTCACACCTTCGACCCTGGGCCGTGACGCATTCGTCCAGGCCTTCGCCGATATCTACGAACATTCGCCATGGGTGGCCGAAAAGGCCTTCGACCTGGGCCAGGACGCGTCGATCGACCAGATCGAAACCCTGCACCAGCGCATGAGCGACATCCTGTTGAGTGCTGATCATGCCCGCCAGTTGGCGCTGATCAACGCTCACCCGGACCTGGCCGGCAAGGCTGCCGTCCAGGGGCAACTCACCGAAGCCAGCACGAATGAACAGGCTGGCGCCGGTATTCACCAATGCACGGCCGAAGAGTTCTCGCGCTTCACCGAGCTGAACGATGCCTACAAGGCCAAGTTCAAGTTTCCCTTCATCATGGCGGTAAAAGGCAGCAACCGGCATCAGATCCTGGCCGCGTTCGAAACGCGCATTCATCACTCGGTCGAGGCCGAGTTCAAATGCGCACTGGCCGAGATCAACAAGATCGCGTTGTTCCGATTACTGACCCTCTAAACGACCATCCCCAGCCACTCTATTCAAGGCAGACAAGAAGAATGAAAGCTTACGCCGTACCTTTCGAAAAGTTCGTCAACCTGGCCGACGCCCGCCTGGGCACCAAGATCATTTCCGTCACCGATGACTGGTTCGCCGACGCCAACCGCCTGTTCCAGCCGACCCCGGCCGTGTGGAAGGAAGGCGTGTTCGATGACAACGGCAAGTGGATGGACGGCTGGGAGTCGCGCCGCAAGCGTTTCGAAGGCTACGACAGTGCGGTGATCCGCCTCGGCGTGCCCGGCAGCATCAAGGGTGTGGACATCGACACCTCGTTCTTCACCGGCAACTACCCACCCTCGGCGTCCCTGGAAGCCTGCTTCCTGACCTCGGGCGAGCCTGACGAGAACACCCAATGGGTGGAAGTGCTGTCCGCCGTCGAGCTGCAAGGCAACAGCCACCACTACCATGAAATCAACAACGAGCAGGCGTTCAGCCACCTGCGCTTCAACATCTACCCGGATGGCGGCGTGGCCCGTCTGCGTGTATACGGCGTACCGTTCCGCGACTGGTCGGCGGTAGGTGACAACGAACAGGTCGACCTGGCTGCCGCACTGAATGGCGGTCGCGCCCTGGCCTGCTCCGACGAGCACTTCGGTCGCATGAGCAACATCCTCAACCCGGGCCGTGGCATCAACATGGGCGACGGCTGGGAAACCGCCCGTCGTCGTACACCCGGCAATGACTGGGTGATCGTCGCCCTGGGCCACCCGGGCGAGATCGAGAAAATCATCGTCGACACCCTGCACTTCAAGGGCAACTACCCGGACACCTGCTCGATCCAGGGCGCCTTCGTGAAGGGCGGCACCGACAGCCAGATCGAAACCCAGTCGCTGTTCTGGCGCGAACTGCTGCCGAGCCAGAAGCTGGAAATGCACGCCGAACACACTTTCGTCGAACAGATCAAGGCGCTGGGCCCGATCACCCACATCCGCCTGAACGTGTTCCCGGATGGCGGTGTGAGTCGCCTGCGTGTACTCGGCAAAGTAGCGAAATAAGGGTGGACCCAATCGCGGGCAAGCCCGGCTCCCACAGGGGTATGCGGTCAA
>NZ_JBSVWB010000076.1:0-17231 GCF_054071795.1 Pseudomonas sp. SDO5271_S396 | reverse complement strand
ATGGCGCGTGGCGGCGGCCCCCCGAATTTCCGTCGGATTACGGGTACACCGAGCCTGAGCGAGGTGCCGAGTGTTGGGGCAAGAGCGTTTTGGTTACTTTTGCGCTTTTCAAAAGTGACCCGCCGTAAGGGCGGAACCCTAGGTAGCCGTTACCCAAAAAACGGATATGCACTCCAACAATCAGGACCTACAACATGAGCCTGCTGCCCTACGCCTGGGCCAAATCCCAACGTATCCTCCTGCGCCCCAGCGACCAGGGCACGCTGCTGACCATATGCCCCTCGACCCCCGGCTGGTCCATCAGCGAAGTCCACCGCCAGTTCGGCCCATCTCCCATCGAACAGGTACGTGACGACGAACTCGACGGCCTGCTCACCAGCGCCTACGCCGACACCGGCAGCGCCGCCGCCGTGGTGGGCGCCGCCGAAAACGAAGTCGACCTCGACCGCCTCATGCAAGACATGCCCGAAGTCACCGACCTGCTCGACACCCAGGACGGCGCCCCGGTCATCCGCATGATCAACGCCTTGCTCACCCAGGCCGCCCGCGACGAAGCCAGCGACATCCACATCGAACCCTACGAAACCCACTCCGTGGTGCGCTACCGCGTCGACGGCACCCTGCGGGACGTGGTCTCGCCACGCAAAGCCCTGCACGGCGCGCTGGTGTCGCGGATCAAGATCATGGCGCAACTGGACATCGCCGAAAAACGCTTGCCCCAGGATGGTCGTATTGCCTTGCGTGTGGCCGGACGCCCCATCGACATTCGGGTGTCCACGGTACCCACCGGCCATGGCGAGCGCGTCGTCATGCGCCTGCTGGACAAACAGGCCGGGCGCCTGCAACTGGAGACCCTGGGCATGGAGCCGCAATTGCTCGCGCGGCTCGACACCCTGATTCGCCAACCCCACGGCATCGTGCTGGTGACCGGCCCCACCGGCAGCGGCAAGACCACCAGCCTCTACGCTGCGCTGGCACGGCTGGATGCCAGCACCAGCAACATCCTCACCGTGGAAGACCCGGTGGAATACGACCTGCCGGGCATCAGCCAGATCCAGGTCAACGCCAAGATCGACATGACCTTCGGCCTGGCCTTGCGTGCGATCCTGCGTCAGGACCCGGACATCATCATGATCGGTGAAATCCGTGACCTGGAGACCGCACAAATCGCGGTGCAGGCTTCGCTCACCGGTCACCTGGTACTGGCGACCCTGCACACCAACGACGCGGTGTCGGCGGTCAACCGGCTGATCGACATGGGCGTCGAACCGTTCCTGCTGGCCTCGTCATTGCTCGGCGTATTGGCCCAGCGCCTGGTCCGGCGCCTGTGTCCGCACTGCAAGCAGGAGGACCCGGCCGCGCCCGGCACCTGGCGCCCGGTGGGCTGTGCCCGGTGCAATCAGGTGGGCTACAGCGGGCGTACCGGTATCCATGAACTGTTTTGCGTCGACGATGACGTGCGCAGCCTGATCCATCAGGGCGCCGGCGAGCAGGACCTGCGCCTGGCCGCGCGTCGCGCCGGCATGTTCAGCATGCGCGAGGACGGTGAGCGCTGGGTGCGCAGCGGCGCCACGGCGCCCGAAGAAATCCTGCGTGTGACACGGGACGCCTGATGAATCGCTACCGCTTTGAGGCCGCCGATGCCACCGGCAGGATCGAGACCGGGCACGTCGAAGCCGACAGCCAGAGTGCGGCGTTCGCCAACCTGCGCGGGCGTGGCTTGACCGCCTTGCGCGTGCAGCTCGAAGGCAGTCAGCAGGCCACGACGGGCAGCAGCCTGTTCACCCCCAGGCTGTCGGACAACGACCTGGCCTGGGCCACACGGCAATTGGCAAGCCTGCTGGGCGCCAGCCTGCCTTTGGAAGCGGCACTGAGTGCCACGGTGGAGCAGGCCGAGAAAAAACACATCGCCCAGACCCTGAGCGCAGTACGCACTGATGTGCGGGGGGGCATGCGCCTGGCGGATGCGCTGGCGATGCGCCCGCGGGATTTTCCGTCGATCTACCGCGCCTTGATCGCCGCCGGGGAGGAGTCCGGTGACCTGGCTCAGGTGATGGAGCGTTTGGCCGACTACATCGAGGAGCGCAACAGTCTGCGCGGCAAGATCCTCACGGCGTTCATTTACCCGGGCGTGGTGGGGCTGGTGTCCATCGGCATTGTGATTTTCCTGCTGAGCTATGTGGTGCCCCAGGTGGTCAGCGCGTTTTCCCAGGCGCGCCAGGATTTGCCGGGGCTGACCCTGGCGATGCTCAACGCCAGTGACTTCATCCGCGCCTGGGGCTGGCTGTGTTTTGCCGCTATCGTCGGCAGTTTCTGGGGCTGGCGCCTGTACCTGCGCAATCCCGTGGCGCGCTTGAACTGGCACAGCCGTGTGCTGCGCCTGCCCCTGATCGGGCGCTTTGTGCTGGGGCTGAACACCGCGCGATTCGCCTCGACCCTGGCGATTCTCGGCGGTGCCGGCGTGCCCTTGCTGCGCGCCCTGGAAGCGGCGCGGCAAACCTTGTCCAACGACCGCCTCAGCCAGTGCGTCAACGAGGCCACCGCCAAGGTGCGTGAAGGGGTCAACCTGGCGCCGGCGCTGGCGCTGGAAAAAGTCTTTCCGCCGGTGCTGATCCACCTGATCGCCAGCGGCGAAAAAACCGGTTCGCTGCCGCCGATGCTGGAGCGCGCGGCGCAAACCCTGTCCAAGGACATCGAACGTCGCGCCATGGGCATGACGGCCTTGCTCGAACCCTTGATGATCGTGGTGATGGGCGCCGTGGTGCTGGTGATCGTCATGGCGGTGCTGTTGCCGATTATCGAGATCAACCAGCTCGTCACCTGAACTCACGCAGTCAAAATGTGGGAGCGGGCTTGCTCGCGAATACGGTGACCGATCGTTCCCACGCTCTGCGTGGAAACGCATCCTGTGACGCTTTGCGTCACGACTTCAAAGACGGACGCAGAGCGTCCAGGGCGGTATTCCCACGCGGAGCGTGGGAACAATCAATGTGTGTGGGCTTGCTCCCACAGAAGGACAGCGGATTTCAGTATCCCGTCCAACCTCGGGTTCTCCATTCCGTCATATTCAACGGTCGATACGGCCTCCAGCCAGGGTCGCTGAAACCTCGCTGTCACCTGCCTCCAAATCGCTCAAAACGATGACCGAAACACCCGAGAATCTTTTTAAAAATCAAGGCGTTTCTCCCGAGGTTTTTTCCCACAGCTGTCATCGGAAACTGCGAATTTCTCTCCCATGGTTTTCACCCCTGGCCACCCCCGGTAGCCGGCTCGGGACCGAAGCCATGGCGTCATGCAAGAGCCATCCAACCCAAACGTACAAACACGACGAAAGGAGCTTCTTCATGTTTAAGCGCAACGTTCTCGCGGTATCCATGACCCTCGCTGCACTGTGCTCGGCCCAGGCTGCAATGGCTGACATCAACGGCGGCGGCGCCACTCTGCCACAAGCGCTGTACCAGACCTCCGGCGTACTGACCACCGGTTTTGCCCAGTACATCGGCGTGGGCAGCGGCAACGGCAAGGCTGCCTTCCTGAACAACGACTACACCAAGTTCGTGGCCGGCGTGACCAACAAGAATGTGCACTGGGCCGGTAGCGACTCGAAGCTGACCCCCACTGAGTTGTCGACCTACGCCACCGCCAAGCAGCCAACCTTTGGCAAGCTGATCCAGGTGCCGTCGGTGGGTACTGCCGTTGCCATCCCGTTCAACAAGAGCGGCGCTGATGCCGTCGACCTGAGCGTCAACGAGCTGTGCGGTGTGTTCTCGGGCCGTATCGTTGACTGGAGCGGTATCTCCGGTTCTGGCCGTACCGGCGCGATCAAAGTGGTTTATCGCAGCGAAAGCAGCGGCACCACCGAGCTGTTCACCCGTTTCCTCAACGCCAAGTGTGCTGAAACCGGTACCTTCAACGTCACCACTACCTTCGGCTCCAGCTACACCGGTGGTCTGCCTGCCGGCGCCGTATCTGCCACTGGCAGCCAAGGCGTGATGACTGCCCTGGCCGGTGCCGACGGCGGTATCACTTACATGAGCCCGGACTTCGCCGCGCCAACCCTGGCCGGCCTGGACGACGCTACCAAGGTCGCTCGCGTAGGCAAGGATGTCGCCGCCAACGTCCAGGGCGTGTCGCCTGCCGCTGCCAACGTATCGGCTGCGATCAACGCCGTTCCGCTGCCTGCCGCTGCCGACCGTGGCAACCCGGACGCCTGGGTACCGGTATTCGGTAAACCCAACACTGCCGGTGTCGTGCCTTACCCAACGTCGGGCTACCCGATCCTGGGCTTCACCAACCTGATCTTCAGCCAGTGCTACGCCGACGCTACCCAGACCACCCAGGTGCGTGACTTCTTCGCCAAGCACTACGGCGCCACCGCCAACAACGACGCCGCTATCGAAGCCAACGCGTTCGTACCGCTGCCAGCCAACTGGAAAGCCGCCGTACGCGCCAGCTTCGTGACCGCCAGCAACGCCCTGAGCATCGGTAACACCAACGTCTGCAACGGTATCGGTCGTCCGCTGTAACCCTCGCTTCAACGACCTGCAACACCGGATCAGCAACGGCCTGCGCCGTTGCTGATTTTTTGCGTTGGCCCGGTTTTCAACCCCGTTACCAGGGCTTTATGAACTTTGCATGACAGAAGTTCAGTCGCGCCCCTCGCCAACCGCCTAACCCTCATACGTGAGCCGGTCGTGCCTGAGGCACCCGCACGAAAACAACGAAGGAAGATGCCCGATGGTCCGCTGCAAACCCACGGTTCACCGCAACGCCCACTCCGTGTTGCGCCTCAAGCCCCTGGCCCATGCCATTGCCTTGTTGATGGTGGCGGGCAACGCCCATGCGGCTTCCGCGTTCAGTTCCGGCTGGTTCGCGTCCAAGGGCGCCTCCCAGGCGGCGACGGCGGCACGTACCGGTGCGGGGCAGGTGCCGGGGGTTCCGTCGTTGAACCAGCAGGCGCGGGTCAACCAGCAGTTGTCGCGGTCCATCAGCACGCTGAACGCCAGTGTCGCGGCGATTGCCGCCCAGCAGGCGGCGCAGGCGGCAGGGCGCCAGGCGGCGCTTGGCCAGGTCTCGAACATTCCCGACGGTCTGGGCAAGGGCGGCCTGCAGGTCGACAACAGCCTGACCCAGGGCTGGACCAACGCCAAGGGTCCGGTCCAGACCCAGTCCGGCGGCAAGACCACCGTGACCATCGAGCAGACCGCCGACAAGGCGATCCTCAATTGGGAGACCTTCAACGTCGGGCGCAACACCACCGTCGATTTCCAGCAGCAGTCCAACTGGGCGCTGCTCAACCGCGTCAACGACCCCGATGCACGGCCCAGCGAGATCCAGGGCCAGATCAAGGGCGCCGGCACGGTGATGATCATGAACCGCAACGGTGTGATCTTCAGCGGCACCAGCCAGGTCAACGTGCGTAACCTGGTGGCCGCCGCCGCGACCATCACCGATGACCAGTTCACCCAGCGCGGTTTGTACGTGGATGCCACCGGCAGCCAGCCGACCTTCACCGATGCGGTGGGCAAGGTCGAGGTGCAGCGGGGCGCGCTGATCCAGACCCACAACCCCGCCACTTCCACCGATGCCGGCGGTTATGCCTTGCTGCTGGGCGCGGAAGTGGAAAACGCCGGCACCATCATTACCGCCAAGGGCCAGACCACCCTGGCCGCCGGCGACAGTTTCTATATTCGCAAAGGCGTCAGCACCACCGGCAACGACCGCTCCACCACCCGGGGCAACGAGGTCGCCACCAGCCTCAAGGCCGGCAGCACTGCCGGCAAGGTCACCAACAGCGGGCTGATCATGGCCTCTACCGGCGACATCACCCTGACCGGGCATCAGGTGCAGCAGAACGGCGTGGCCCTGGCCAGCACCTCGGTGGATACACGCGGCACGATCCACCTGCTCAATTCCGCCACCGACACCACCGGCAGCGTGACGCTGGGCGAGGGCAGCACCACCGCGATCCTGCTGGACAGCAGCGGCAGCACCGCCCTCAACAGCCAGAAAGACAATGGCCTGATCAAGCTCGACGGCACGCCCGCCAACCAGATCACCGGCCAGTTCAACAACCTCAGTGCGGTGGTCGACCGTACTGATCAATCGCGCATCGAAATCGTCAGCGGCGGCACCGTGGATTTCCAGAAGGGCTCGATCACCCTGGCCACCGGTGGCCAGGTCGCGGTCAGTGCCGGGCAACGCAGCCTGGTGCGCGATGGGGCGAAGATCGATGTGTCGGGTGCGGTCGGCGTCAAGGTGTCGATGGAATCCAACAACATCAAGATCAACGTCCAGGGCAACGAACAGCGCGATGCGCCGGTCAACCGTGACGGCGGGCAACTGATCAACAACGATGTGTGGGTCGACCTGCGTGAGCTGGTGTTCGTGCCGGCCGGCACCAATGGCTATGCCACCGACCGCTGGTACACCGCCGGCGGTTTGCTGGAGGTGGGCGGCTACCTTGGCACCCAGGGCCATTCGGTGGGCGAGTGGATGGCCCAGGGCGGCACCGTGACCTTTACCGGCAAAGAGGTGGTGACCCAACAGGGCGCGCAGATCAACCTGTCGGGCGGTACCGTGGACGTGCAGGCCGGGTATATCCAGCAAACCTGGCTCAAGGGGCCCGACGGTCGCCTGTACGAGTTGTCCAAGGCCCCCGGCGACATTCTGTATTCCGGTTTCTACAAGGGCTTTGAAGACACCAGCGCGCGCTGGGGCCAGACCGCGTATTACTACAACCCGTTGATCGCCCCGCAGCGCCGCTACGAGGCCGGTTATACCGTGGGACGCGATGCCGGCAAGTTGGTGATCGGCACCACCAGCGCCGTGCTCGAAGGCCAGGTGATCAGCGATGTGTTCCAGGGAGAGCGCCAGACCCAGGCACCGAACATCAACCTCGACGGCTACCAGCAATCCCAGAAGGCCAGGGCCCAGCGCGCGCAATTGATCATTGGCCAATACATCCCGATCTACAACAAGACCACTGGCACGCTGCGTTACGCCCTGGGCGCCAGCACCGATGAGGTGCTGATCGACAGCAATACCCAGAAAATCGCCGACGGCCTCGACTTGACCACGGCATTGCCGGCTGATCGCCAGGGCAAGATGGTGCTCGACAGCGGTTCGCTCAATGGCCTGGAACTGGGTGCGATCAAGGTCGGTGCCAAGCAGCAGATCACCGTCAACGGCGCGCTCAAGGTGGCCGATGGCGGCGACATCACGCTGTTCGGTCCTGGTGTCGCGATCAATGCCAACCTGACGGCCCATGGCGGCAGCATCAACGCGGGCAACATCCTCAACCAGGTCAACCTCAATTCGGGCAACACCGTCGGCGATGTGATCCTGCCGGGCAGCGGGCGGGTCGATGTGGCTGCCGGGGTCAAGCTCGATACCACCGGGCGCTGGACCAACCTGTTGCTGGACCCGAACAACCGCGACGGCGTGGCGTATGTGAACGGCGGCAAGGTTTCGCTGCGCAGCACCGGCAACGTGAACCTCGCCGCCGGCAGCGTGGTGGATGCGTCTTCCGGCGCCACCCTCGGCCTGGATGGCAAACTCAGCGGCGGCAAGGGCGGCGACGTGACCCTGGGCGCACTCGGTGCCCTGGGTCTCAACGGCGAGGTGCGTGGCTATGGCGTCAACGGTGGCGGCACCCTGGCCTTGCAGGCACGCAAGGTACAGATCGGCGACAGCGCCACGGCGCCCGCTGCCGACACCTTGCAGCTGGCCGGTGACTTCTTTGACAAGGGCTTCTCGGCCTATGACATCACCGGCAACGAAGGACTGCTGGTCACCGACGGCACGCGGGTCGACGTCACCACGCCGGTCCTGCGCGGGGGCGACCAGACCTCGGCCACCCCCAGCGGCAGCGACCCGGCCATGGCCCTGGAACGCTGGACGCCGGCGCTGTACCAGGAGGATGCGACCAAGGGCGTGCTGACCCAGCGCCGTGGCGCCAGCCTGACTCTGACGGCCGGGCGACCGGAGTCCACCGCAGCCGAATTGGCGACCACGGCCCTGACAGTAGGCCAGGGCGCGGTGATCAATGTCGACCCGGGCCAGGGCATCAACCTGCGTAGCGTTGGCCAGTTGACCCTGAATGGCACCCTCAACGCCTGGGGGGGCAACGTGAGCCTGAGCGGTCTGACGGCGATCGGCTCCGAGGCGGCCAACGCCGCCGGCCATGGCCGTTCGATCTGGATCGGCGAGCAGGCGTTGATCGACGTGGCGGCCCGCGCTGTCAGCGCCGTGGACAACCGTGGACGTCTTTACGGCCAGGTGCGCAATGGCGGCAAGATCAGCATCGGAGGCGACATCGACCTGGCCACCGGCATTGCCAAGGCCGGCGACCTGTTCGTGGTGGTGCGCGAAGGCGCGCGCCTGGACGCTTCCGGCACCCAGGCCAGCCTGGATGTGCCGGGCCAGGGCCGCGTGCAGGTGGCCAGCAATGGCGGCAGCATCAGCCTGGCGTCCAACAACGGCCTGTACCTGGATGGCAGCGTTGTCGCCCGGGCCGGCGGGGCCGGTGCCGCCGGCGGCAGCCTGTCGCTGGCGCTGGAGACCCCTTACTACCTGAAGTCCGCCGTCACCGACCGCGTGCTCAACGTGCGCGAGCTGGTGGTCAGCCAGACCCATCAAGGCAGCGCCTTGCCGGGTACGCCCGATGCGGCCGCCGCGAGCCTGGAATACGGCCATGGCCGCCTTGGCGTGGACCAGGTGCGTGCCGGCGGTTTCGACAACCTGGCCTTGCTCAGCAATGGCTTGTTGAGTTTCGACGGCGACGTGTCGCTGAACATGGGCCAGAGCCTGCGCCTATACAGCGGCGCCCTGGGCCTGAGCGAAAACGCCCCGGCCCGGTCGCGCATCAACCTGTCGGCGCCTTACCTGCTGCTGGCGGGCATCCTCGCGCCGCTGGACCCGAGCAAAGACCAATACCTGCACCCGGTGCTGGCCTCCAACCTGTCGCAACGGGCCAGCCAGGCGGTATTCAACGCCAGCGGTAACCTGATCGACGTGCGCGGCAACGTGTTGTTCGGCAACCAGAGCGACCTGACGCGCAGTGATGCGAGCAAGGTGAGCGTCGACCGTCGTGGTTTCGATGACGTGCAACTGAACAGCCAGGGCGATCTGCGCTTCCTGGCCGGGGCCGGTGCGGATGTGATCGCTCAGGGCATCAGCACGCAATTGTTGACCCGGGGCGACCTGACCCTGCGCGCGGCGCAGCTGTACCCGACTACCGAAGTCGGTGCCCGGGTGCTGGCCGGTTACCTGAACAATGCAGCGGCTGACGGTTCGGGTTTCAACTTCGACCCGACCCGCACCCTGACCATCGCCCGCACCGGCAACAGCAACGCGGCGGTCCCCTATTCGGCGTTTGGCCGCCTGCAACTGGGTGGCCCGACCATCAAGCAGGGCGGGGTGGTGCGGGCGCCGCTGGGGCTGATCGAAATCGGTAACCTGGGTACCAGTCACGTCGAACTGTTGCCTGGCAGCCTGACGTCGGTCAGCGGCAAAGGCCTGGTGCTGCCCTATGGCGGCACGGTGGATGGCCAGGTCTACAAGTACAACGGCAAGACGGTGACGTTCCTGGGACAAGGCGCCATACCCAATGAGAACGGCAGCCTGAATGTCGGGATCGTGCTGGGTGGCAAGACCCTGAAGGTCATGCCCGATGCGACCGTGGACCTGTCCGGTGGCGGTGATCTGCTCGGGGCCGGGTTCATTTCCGGACGCGGCGGCTCCACGGATGCGCGTTACAACCCCTTGGTGCAATTCGGTGCCACTGGCGGCTTTGTGCTGCCGGGGCTGGGCACCAACCCGATCTACGCGATTGTGCCGGGTGCGCAACCTGGCTACGCACCGGTGGCGCCGGAAGGCGGCGCGGTCGATCCGCTGATTGGCCAGCAGATCACTATCGGTGCCGGCGTACCGGGCCTGGCGGCGGGGACCTACACCCTGATGCCGTCCACCTATGCCTTGATGCCGGGCGCCTTCCGTGTGGAAATCAACGGGCTGGCGGGTCTGGGCAGCGACGGTGTAACCCAGGCCCTGCGCAATGGCTCCTGGTCCACCGCCGGGCGCCTGTCCATCGCCAATACCGGCATCAGCAACAGCACGCTCAGCCAGGTGATCATCACCTCGGCCGATACCCTGCGCCGCTACTCCCAGTACAACGAAACCAGTTACGCCCAATTCGCCGTGGCCGATGCCGCACGGCTGGGCGTGCCCCGTGCCCTGCTGCCAGTGGACGCCAAGACCCTGCAACTGAACCTGCGCTCGGGGGCTGGCACGGATGCGTTTTCGTTCCAGGGCATCGGTCGCTTCGACGCCGCTGAAGGTGGCTACGGCGGCACCGTGGCCTTGACCAACGCGAGCCGTGGTGTCGACAAAGACATCGAAATTGTCGCGGCAGGCAAGGGCGCCACTGCCGGTTTCAGCGGCATCAGCGTGGAGGCCGACAGCCTCAATGCCCTGGGCGCCGCTCGCCTGTTGATCGGTGGCATGACCGTGGTGACCTATGGCCAGGGCGGCAACTACATCAACCTGACCAACGCGGCCTCAAGCTCCATCGTGCTGCGCAATGGCGCGACCCTGGCCGCGCCGGAAGTAATGCTGGCCACCACGTCCGGCAAAATTACCGTGGAACAAGGCGCATCGATCAACACCATTGGCCGTGGCAAGGCCGTTTATGACGCCCGCGACGGGTTTGTCTACAAACTGGCGAATGTGCTGGCAGTGTCCAACGGTTTGCTCAACATCGTCGCCTCGCCGTCCTCCACGGGCACCAGTGGCGGCATCGACCTGGGTGGCTGCGGCGCTGCGCCATGCAGTGGGCAGACCGCGTTGTATTCCGAAGGCAGCATCGTCGCGTTGACCGACAGTACCTTGCAGATGGGCGATGCGGTGCGCTACGGCACCCGCCACCTGAACCTCGGGGTATCGAGCATCAACGTCGGCAGCCCCGAAGCGCTGGCCGCCGCTGCCGCCGGCAATCGCCTGCCGGCGGGCCTGACCCTCAGCCAGCAGGTGCTGGAGCGCCTGCTGCGCGGCGACACCCAGTTCGGGGCGCCGGCGCTGGAAACCCTGCAACTCTCGGCACGGGACAGCTTCAACTTCTACGGCACCACCACCCTGGACACCTACGATGCCGTGACGGGCAAGTCGCTGCTGAGCAACCTGATGCTCTCCACCCCGGCGGTCTACGGCGCCGGCGGGATCGGTGACGTGGCGACCATCCACACCGCCAACCTGATCTGGCAGGGCGCCGTGGGCGCGCCAGGCGCCGTGGTGGGCGGCGGGGCCGGCACCGGCAGCGGGCGCCTGGACATCAACGCCGAGCGCATCGAGTTCGGCTATGGGGCGTTCGCCCAGCCCAGCACCACCCAGTCCTTCGACCGCCTGGCGCTGGGCTTTGCCAGCGTCAACCTCAACGCCAGCGAGCGCATCACCGCCAACCACAAGGGCAGCCTGTCGGTGTACCAGAGCCAGGGCGCCTACGATGCCGTCAAGGGTTTCGCCTACAGCGGCGGCAACCTGAATATCCTCACACCGTTGATGACCGGCGCAGCCGGCTCGGTCAACCGCATCACCGCCGGCGGCGCCATCGACGTGAGTGCGTCGGCGGGTCCGGTGGGCAAGGTCGATGGCATCGGCGCCGAGTTGTCCTTGCAGGGCGACAGTATTCGCCTGGCCAGTTCCGTGGTGTTGCCGAGCGGCAAGGTCACCCTGGGCGCCCGTGGTGACGTGGTGTTGACCGACGCGGCGTTGATCGATGTGGCCGGTCGCGCCGTGCCCTTCAACGACCTGACCAAATACAGCGCGGGCGGCGAAGTGCTGCTGGAAAGTCGCGCAGGCAACGTGCTGCAAGCCGCCGGCTCGACCATCGACCTGTCGGCTCGCTACAACCAGGCGGGCCGCTTGCGCGCGGTGGCCGTGGACGGCGCGGCGGGGCTGGTCGACCTGGCGGGCAAGATCGTCGCCGGCACCAACGGTTATTACGATGCCGGCGGCACCCTGGTGCCGTACCTGGCCGGCGCGGTGGAAATCCAGGCCCAGCGCCTGGGCACCAGCGGCACCCTGACCGAACAGTTCGCCGCCCTCAACCAGCGCCTCAATCAGGGCCAGGTGTTTGGCGCGCGCAGCTTCCAGCTCAAGCAGGGCGACTTGACCATCGGCAATGACGTCAAGGCCAATACCGTCAACGTCTCGGTGGACAACGGCAGCCTGCGCGTCACCGGTCGGGTGGACGCCAGCGGCGAGCGCGTGGGCGCGATCAACCTTGCCGCCAGGCAGGGCCTGACCCTGGACGGCAGCGCGGTACTCGACGCCCACGGCACGCAACTGCGGGTGGACAGCTACGGCAAGATCATCGACGCGCCCAACCGCGCCACGGTCGTGCTGAGTTCCGGCACCGGCCAACTGACCCTGGCCGATGGCGCGCACATCGACCTGCGCCACGGCACCGACGCCACCGGCAATGACGGGCGCAGCCGGGGCACCCTGGAATTGAACGCGCCGCGCATCGTCAACCCTGACGGCACCAGCAATGACATCGCCATCGATGCCAGTGGCCGCCTGACCATCGACGGTGCGCGCTCCATCGCCCTCAACGGGATGATCACCTACGACGACGCCCCCACCCGAACCGATGCCACGCCCAACGGACAGTCGTATCAGGCCATCGATCAGGCGTACCTGGATGCCAAGCATGCATTGAGTACCGCGTTCATCAACGCGGCCCTGAACAACAGCAACCTGCTGCAAAACAAACTCGCCGGTCTGAACAACGCCACCTACGGCGACACCTTCCACCTGCGCCCAGGTGTGGAGATCATCAGCAAGACCCCGGACGGTGACCTGGTGGTGCAAGGCGACCTGGATTTGTCGGGTTATCGCTACGCCAGCCTCAAGTCGACCCAAGCGCCCGAAGCCGGCAGCCTGACCCTGCGCGCCGGCGGCGACCTGAACATCTACGGCAGCATCAACGACGGCTTCGCGGCGCCACCGGAGACGGACGACGACAATGGCTGGGTACTGCGCGCCGGCATCGACTACACCGGCGGCACGGTGGTGGTGCCGGGCAGTGGCGTGACCCTGGCCGATGGCACGCTGTTTCCCAAGGGGACGACGCTTAATTTCGATGTGCAGACCAAGCCCCTGTCCCTGCCGGCGGGCACCCGCCTGCCGGTTGCGGCGACCCTCAGCCAGCCGCTGGTGCTGCCTGCCGGCACCGTGTTGGCGGCGGCGGTTCGGGATGCTTCGGGTAACGTGTTGTTCGCCGCCGGGACATTGTTGGCCGAGAGCCAGACGCTCGCCGCCGGCAGCATCCTGGATGCCGGCAGCCTGCTGAGCGGCAGAGCCAGCGTCAACGGCCTGACCTGGCCGAAGGGCGTGCCCTTGTTCAGTGACGTGACCCTGGCCGGCAGCAAGGTGCTGCCCCGTGGGGCGTTGTTGCCGGCGGGCACCGACGTGAAGTTGCCGGGTGGCGTGGAGTCGGTGCAACTGCGCGTCGCTGACGCTGGGCGCCAGGGCAAGAACTGGGCGATTGCGCCGATGCTGGAGGAGGGTTCGCAGTCGTGGTCGATTCGCCTGGTGGCGGGTGCCGACACCGGGGCGGCGGACAGTCGCCTGCTGCAACCGCATCCGGTGAGTGGCAACCTGCGCTTGGCCGACAGCCACTACGGCATGTACGGGCAAGCCGCCGTGGTCTGGACGGAACAAGGCTCGATCGACTGGTTCGTCGATGACAGCATGGCGGGCCAGCCGATCAACTTCGACGAGATCGGCTATCCCGAGTTGTGCAGCGATTTGCCTGATTACTGCTCCTCGGACGGTGATGCCTATTCCCTGGTGGCGGGCGGCAGCACCCGCTTCAGCGTGATTCGCACCGGCGCTGCCGACCTGGACCTGCTGGCCGCCGGCAACCTGAGCATGGAGTCGCTGTTCGGCGTGTACACCGCCGGCAGCTCGTCCACCGGCACCTCGGCCAACGACCCGTACAACCTGCGACGTGCCATCGGCAGCAACGGCAAGGTACTGGGCAACAAGGGCGGCAATGAAAAACTGGTGGATGGCGGCGCCGGGAGTCTTTATCGCGCCTGGTACCCGGAGGCGGGCGGTAACCTGCTGGTGAAGGCCGGCGGCAACCTGACCGGGAATATCACGGCCGAGGCGAGCAGTCGCACAGGGCGCCCGGTACCCAACGACCAGGGGCAGGACTCGGCCAATGTCGGCAACTGGTTGTGGCGGCAGGGCAATGGCTTGAGCGGGGCTCAGGCACAAGCCACTGCGTGGTGGATCAACTTTGGCACCTATGTGCCTGGCATGACCCATGCCGGTGGCGCTGACCAGATGGTCGGGTTCACCGGCTTCGGCACCCTGGGCGGCGGCAATCTCAACGTGGACGTTGGCGGGGATGCGGGCATTCTCGACCCGGTCCCTACGGTAGCGCTGAACGTCGGCCGGCGCAGCCAGGGCCTGGTCCTGGCCGTGGGTGGAACGGGGCGGGTCGCCGCCGATGGCAGCGTGCAACTCACCGGCGGTGGCGACCTGAACTTGCGGGTCGGTGGCGCGCTGAACCCGGCCAGCCAGGTCGCCGTCGATCACCTCAACGGTGCCTTGGTGAACCTGCGCGGGCATGTGCAGATGACCGGTGGCGCGCTGGGCAGCCTGACCCTGCGTTATGGCAACCAGCTCAAGGACCAGAGCCCCAGCGAAGTACGCGCGTACGATCCACTGCGTTCCACTTCCGCCTTGGCGGCGGGAGGCATGAGCCTGTTGCCGGGTGATGCGACCTTCAGCCTGGCTACCCGGGGCGACCTGGTGTTGCAGGATGTCGCCGACCCGGGCCGTGCGCCGCAGATGAACGCCCTGGCCTATGTCAATGGCGGCGTCAACGGCATTGGCCAGAGCTGGTTCAGCCTATGGACCGACCACACGGCGGTGGACCTGTTCTCCGCCGGGGGCAACCTCACGCCGCTGACCCAGACCCTGGAAACCGATATGGCGGCGGTCTATCCCGCCACCTTGCGCGCCGTGGCCGCGAGCGGCAGCCTCTACTATGGGCGTGCATCCACGAGCAACCCCGAACGCCCGCAGCCACTCACCGCCCTGGTGCTCGCACCTTCGGCCAAGGGGCAACTGGAACTGCTCGCCGGCGATTCGATCTACGGCGGCGACCTGACCATCAGCCGCTCCAGCGCTACCCCGCAGAGCCTGGCGACGATCCTGCATCCGGCGTTCCTCGGCTTTCGCAGCGACTTCACTACCGTTAATGGCAGCGGCAACCTGTCCAGCGATGGCAGCATCGCGCGCTTCGGCTTGTCGCCGCTGTTCGCCTTTGGCCCCAACACGGCCAGCCTGGCCTGGGCCGAGGCCATGGAACCGGCGCGTTTCTATGCGCTCAGCGGCGACCTGCTGGGGGTCAACAGCGGACGGGCGATCAGCATCTATTCGCCGAACGATCCCCGGTTCGGGCAAACCTTCTACGAGGGCGGCGGCCCGGTATGGATGCAGGCCGGGCGCGATATCGTCAGCAGCGGCACGCGCTTGAGCGGCGCCACCGGCGGCGATGCGACCACCGGCGAATACACCTTCAGCGGCAACCTGTTCGTGCACACCACGCCGACTGATGTTTCGGTGGTCAGCGCGGGCCGCGACATCCTCTACAGCAGCTTCAACGTGGCCGGCCCCGGCACCCTGGAACTGACGGCGGGGCGCAATATCCAGATGGAAGACAAGGTTGGTATCACCAGCCTGGGCGCCGTGGCTGCGGGCGATATCCGCCCGGGGGCGAGCATCGTGCTGCAGGCAGGCGTGGGCCCTGACGGGCCGGATTACCGCCGTTTCGTCGAGGCGTACCTGAACCCTGCCAACCTGGCGCAACCGGGTGAGTCGATCCAGGGCAGCAAGGTCGCCAAGACCTATGAAAACGAATTGGTCGGCTGGCTCGCCGGGCGTTTCGGTTTTGTCGGCGACAGCGAACAGGCACGCGCTTACTACGCGGCGCTGCCCGCCGAACAGCAGCGGGTGTTCGCCCGCGAGGTGTACTTCGCCGAACTCAAGGCCGCGGGCCGCGAGTACACCCAGGAAGGCGGTGTGCGCCAGGGCAGTTACCTGCGTGGCCGGGCGGCCATTGCGGCGCTGTTCCCGAGCCACGACGTGGCCGGCAACCCGATCACCTACAAGGGCGACATCACGATGTTCGGCGGTGCCGGCGTGCACACCAACTTCGGCGGTTCGATCCAGATGCTCACACCGGGCGGCAGCCAGACCTTCGGCATCGAAGGCGCGGCGCCTCCGGCCACCGCCGGGGTGATCACCCAGGGCGCGGGGGATATCCAGTTGTATTCCCTGGGCAGCATCCTGCTGGGCCAGAGCCGCATCATGACCACCTTCGGCGGTTCGATCCTGGGTTGGACCAGCGAGGGCGACATCAACGCCGGGCGCGGGTCCAAGACTACCGTGGTGTATACGCCGCCCAGGCGTGTCTATGACAACTGGGGCAACGTGGGCCTGTCGCCGGCGGTGCCAAGCACCGGTGCGGGGATCGCCACGCTCAACCCGATCCCGGAAGTGCCGGCGGGGGACATCGACCTGATCGCGCCGCTGGGCACCATCGACGCGGGCGAGGCGGGGATCCGGGTGTCCGGCAACGTCAACATCGCGGCCTTGCGGGTGGTGAACGCAGCGAACATCCAGACCCAGGGCAAGTCGTCCGGGGTGCCGGTCACGGCGGCGGTCAATACCGGCGCCATGAGCTCGGCCAGCGCGGCGGGGGCGGCGGCGTCCCAGGCGGCCGAGGATGCGGCGCGCAGTCAGCAGGCGGCGGCCAGGCAAGGACGGCCGTCGATCATGACCGTGGAGGTGTTGAGCCTGGGCACTGAGCCGTTGCCGCAGGAACCCGGGGGGCAGCGGAAAACATCTGCGTACAACCCGGACAGCCCGGTGCAGGTGCTGGGGGCGGGGCCCCTGAATGAACAGGCGCGGGCGCGGTTGACGGACGAGGAGCGCAAGCAGATTAGTTTGTAGGGGGTTTGAAGGTCCTCTCGCTGCAGGTTTGGGGTGATCGGTGATTGCCCCGTTTTTTTTTGCTGTGGTTGATGGGGGACATATCCGTTATTTGGGGGATGGCTGATATTGGTTCCGCCCTTACGGCGGGTCACTTTGGAAAAGCCCCAAAGTAACCAAAGGGCTCTTGCCCCAACACTCGGCACCTCGCTGTGGCTCGG
>NZ_JBSVWB010000075.1:0-17565 GCF_054071795.1 Pseudomonas sp. SDO5271_S396 | reverse complement strand
GCTCGACAACTCCCACAAGGGATTGGCAGTGGCGGGAAAAACGCTGTCAGCAGGGTCAATGCGCCGGGCACTTTCTCGCCAACGATAGAGTTCCCACACAAGCTGGCTCCCAAGGTGTGGGTTATTTCAGTGCGGCCATGATCGCGTCAGGGCTGTAATCCCGAATCAACACCCCATTCACGTCCACAAACGGAATCCCGCCGCCCCCCAGCGCCTCATACGCCTTGCGCGCCTGGGCGTCTTTCTCGATGTCGAAGGCCTGGTACGGAATGCCCTTCTGATCGAGGAACCGGCGGATCTGCTTGCAGTAGCCACACCACTCGGTGGCATAGAGTGTCACGCGAGCCGAGGCGCGTACGTGCTCCGGCACCACCTGCGAGGGGTTGAACACCCGCTCGATCTTGCCCCAGTTTTGGAACACCACCACCACGAGCAAGACCAGCAGGACTTTCTTGAAGACCCCGCCGAGCATCAGTTGCGGCGCTTGAGCTGGTCGGTCAATTGGGTCGGCAGGCCCTTGATGATCAAGGTGCCGGCGGCTTCGTCATACTCGATCTTGTCGCCCAGCAAATGCGCTTCGAAGCTGATGGACAAGCCTTCGGCACGCCCGGTAAAGCGGCGAAACTGGTTGAGGGTGCGTTTGTCCGCCGGGATTTCCGGCGACAGGCCGTAGTCCTTGTTGCGGATGTGGTCATAGAAGGCTTTTGGTCGATCTTCATCGATCAGCCCCGACAGTTCCTCCAGGCCCATGGGTTCGCCCAGCTTGGCCTGGCTGCTGGCGTAATCGACCAGGGTCTTGGTTTTTTCGCGGGCGGATTCGTCCGGCAGGTCTTCGCTTTCGACGAAGTCGCTGAATGCCTTGAGCAGGGTGCGGGTCTCGCCGGGGCCGTCGACGCCCTCCTGGCAACCGATGAAGTCACGGAAATATTCCGAGACCTTCTTGCCGTTCTTGCCCTTGATGAACGAAATGTACTGCTTGGATTGTTTGTTGTTCTGCCACTCGGACACGTTGATCCTCGCTGCCAGGTGCAACTGGCCCAGGTCCAGATGGCGCGAAGGGGTCACGTCCAGCTCGTCGGTTACCGCTACGCCTTCGCTGTGGTGCAGCAGGGCGATGGCCAGGTAGTCAGTCATGCCTTGTTGGTAGTGGGCAAACAGCACATGGCCGCCGGTGGACAGGTTGGACTCCTCCATCAGCTTCTGCAGGTGCTCGACTGCGGTGCGGCTGAACGTGGTGAAGTCCTGGCCACCGTCGAAATAATCCTTCAACCAGCCGCTGAACGGGTGCGCGCCGGACTCGGCGTGGAAAAAGCCCCAGGCCTTGCCTTGTTTGGCGTTGTAGCTCTCGTTGAGGTCGGCAAGCATGTTCTCGATGGCGGCCGACTCGGACAATTCCGAATCGCGGGCATGAAGAACTGCGGGTGTGCCGTCGGGTTTTTTGTCGATCAGGTGGACGATGCAATGACGGATCGGCATGGGCTTCTCGGCTGGTTGAAGGGGAGCGGTGGGCCTCCCCGAAAAGTCGCCCAGTGTACCGCACCCATTGGCCAAGACGCGCTTCGAAGGCCATTTTGGGTGGTCTCCGACGGGTCATATGCCTTTTTTTCACGGTTTAGAGCGATAAAGCTGACCAAATGGGTAGGTAGAAGCGGATATTTCCCCGTCTCTGTGCTAGTTTTGCCCCGTCTTACGCCAAGTATCGGCGTTAAGCGTGCATTCAGCATCTGTCAGGTCGAACCAATCCCCGTTTCAGGCATCTATAACCCCGATCTCCGTGGTTATGGCCGGGGGTGCCAGGCCTAGACGGTCAGGCTCGACGGCTGACACTGCACTCTGCAATCCATATGAATTTGATAGGGAAGGAACACCACAATGGCTTTGACTAAAGACCAACTGATCGCTGATATCGCTGAAGCTATCGACGCGCCAAAAACCACCGCGCGCGCAGCTCTGGAACAACTGGGCCAGATCGTTGCCGATCAGCTGGAAAACGGCGCCGAAATCACTCTGCCAGGCATCGGCAAACTGAAAGTGACCGAGCGTCCTGCCCGTACCGGCCGCAACCCTTCGACTGGCGCTGCCATCGAAATCGCTGCCAAGAAAGTGGTGAAGTTCGTTCCAGCCAAAGTGCTGACCGACAGCATCAACAAGTAAGACGCCGCAAAAAAAACCGTGCTCTGGAGCGATCCAGGCACGGTTTTTTGTTGCCTGTGATTTATCAGCGCTTGGATGCCCAGCCTTGGCGCCACACCTGTTGTTCGTTGTGGGTCTGGAAGGTCCAGGCGACAAAACGACTCTGTTTCTGCCCCTGAGACATCTCCACCACTTGGCTTTCCAGCACGCCGGCCTTTTTCAGTGCGGTTTCGATGGCTGGCAGGTTCGATGCTTTTGACACCAGGGTGCTGAACCACAAGACCCGATGGCCGATTTGTGCGCTTTCAGCGATCAGTTGCGTGACGAATCGCGCTTCGCCGCCCTCACACCAAAGCTCGGCCGCCTGGCCACCGAAATTCAGTACCGGCAACTTGCGTTTTGGATCGGCTTTGCCCAAGGCACGCCATTTGCGCTGGCTGCCTCGCGTGGCTTCCTCCAGCGAGGCATGGAAGGGTGGGTTGCACATCGTCAGGTCAAACCGTTCGCCCGGCTCCAGCAGGCCCAGCAGGATCTGCTTGGGGTTGGTTTGCTGGCGCAATTGGATGGCCTTGTTCAGCCCGTTGGATTGCACAATGGCCTTGGCGGACGCCAGGGCGGTGGCGTCGATCTCGGATCCGAGGAAGTGCCAGCGGTAATCGCTGTAGCCGATCAGCGGGTAGACGCAGTTGGCGCCCATGCCCACGTCGAGCACCTTCACAGGCGCGCCGCGGGGAATCACGCCTTCGTTGACGCTGGCCAGCAGGTCGGCGAGGAAGTGCACATAGTCGGCGCGACCTGGTACGGGCGGGCACAGGTAGTCGGCCGGGATGTCCCAGTGCTGAATGCCATAGAACGCTTTCAGCAGCGCTCGGTTGAAGACGCGCACTGCGTCCGGGCTGGCGAAGTCGATGCTTTCCTTGCCATAGGGGTTGATGATCACGAATTTCGCCAGCTCCGGCGTGGTCTTGATCAATGCCGGGAAGTCGTAACGGCCCTGATGGCGATTGCGTGGGTGCAAGGTGGCTTCTTTGCGCACCGTGACGGGCTTGGCCGGCGTCACGGCGTTGGGCTTCTTGCGGGGTGGTTTGGGCGAGGTTGGGGCGGTCATGATGATTCGGGTACTGGACTCAAAGTGGCGGACATTGTCACACATCCTGAGCTCAACCCGGTCAACTACGGGTGTTCAGCTGGGCGTGATGTTTTCAAGGCAAAAAAAAGAGACCCGAAGGTCTCTTTTTAAGCGACTCGCACCTTACAGGCTCGAAATCCGCGCATGTTGCTCCGCCAGCTTGCCCAGTGCCTGTTCGGCCTCGGTCAGTTTGGCGCGCTCCTTCTCGATCACCTCGGCCGGCGCCTTGTCGACGAACGCCGCGTTGGACAGCTTGCCGCCCACTCGCTGCACTTCGCCTTGCAGGCGCGCGATCTCCTTGTCGAGACGGGCCAGTTCCGCAGCCTTGTCGATCAAGCCGGCCATTGGCACCAGCACTTCCATCTCACCGACCAGGGCGGTGGCAGACAGCGGTGCTTCGGCATCGGTTGCCAATACGGTGATGGACTCCAGCTTCGCCAGCTTCTTGAGCAGCGCATCGTTCTCGCCAAGACGGCGCTGATCTTCAGCGCTGGCGTTCTTCACGAACACCGCCAGTGGCTTGCCTGGTCCGATGTTCATTTCGGCGCGGATGTTGCGCGTGCCGAGCATCAGGGTCTTGAGCCATTCGATATCGCTTTCGGCGGCCTCGTCGATGCGCGCTTCGTTGGCCACCGGCCAAGGTTGCAGCATGATGGTCTTGCCCTGAATGCCGGCCAGCGGCGCGAGACGCTGCCAGATTTCTTCGGTGATGAACGGCATGAACGGGTGCGCCAGGCGCAGCGCCACTTCCAGCACGCGCACCAGAGTGCGGCGAGTGCCGCGCTGGCGTTCGATTGGCGCGTTTTCGTCCCACAGCACGGGCTTGGACAGTTCCAGGTACCAGTCGCAATACTGGTTCCAGATGAACTCGTACAAGGACTGCGCGGCCAGGTCGAAACGGAACTGGTCGAGCTGGCGGGTCACTTCGGCTTCGGTGCGCTGCAATTGCGAGATGATCCAGCGATCAGCCAGGCTCAATTCGACGGCTTCGCCGTTCTGACCGCAGTCTTCGCCTTTGTCCAGCACGTAGCGTGCAGCGTTCCAGATCTTGTTGCAGAAATTGCGATAGCCTTCGACGCGGCCCATGTCGAACTTGATGTCGCGACCGGTGGACGCCAGCGAGCAGAAGGTAAAACGCAGTGCGTCGGTGCCGTAGCTGGCGATGCCATCGGCGAATTCGTCGCGGGTCTGCTTCTCGATCTTCTTCGCCAGTTTTGGCTGCATCAGGCCCGAAGTGCGTTTCTGCACCAGGGATTCCAGGTCGATGCCATCAATGATGTCCAGCGGGTCCAGGACGTTGCCCTTGGACTTGGACATCTTCTGGCCCTGTCCATCACGCACCAGGCCGTGCATGTAGACGGTCTTGAACGGGACCTGCGGCGTGCCATCCTCGTTCTTCACCAGGTGCATGGTCAGCATGATCATCCGGGCAACCCAGAAGAAAATGATGTCGAAACCCGATACCAGCACGTCGGTCGGGTGGAAGGTCTTGAGGGCGTCGGTTTTTTCCGGCCAGCCGAGGGTTGAGAAGGTCCACAGGCCCGAGCTGAACCAGGTGTCCAGTACGTCGTTGTCCTGTTGCAGCGCAACGTCCGGGCCGAGGTTGTGCTTGGCGCGCACTTCGGCTTCGTCGCGGCCCACGTAGACCTTGCCCGAAGCGTCGTACCAGGCCGGAATGCGGTGGCCCCACCACAGCTGACGGCTGATGCACCAATCCTGGATGTCGCGCATCCACGAGAAGTACATGTTCTCGTATTGCTTGGGCACGAACTGGATGCGGCCGTCTTCCACTGCGGCAATGGCCGGTTCGGCCAGCGCTTGGGTGGACACGTACCATTGGTCGGTCAGCCACGGTTCGATCACGGTGCCGGAGCGGTCGCCCTTCGGCACTTTCAGGCCGTGGTCGTCGACGCTGATCAGCAGGCCGGCGGCGTCGAAGGCGGCAACGATCTGCTTGCGTGCTTCGAAACGGTCGAGGCCGGCGAATTCAGCCGGAATCTTGCCGTCGATGCTCTCGTTCAGCGTACCGTCCAGGTTGAACACCTGGCAGGCCGGCAACACGGAGGCGTTCTTGTCGAAGATGTTCAGCAACGGCAGGTTGTGACGCTTGCCGACTTCATAGTCGTTGAAATCGTGGGCCGGGGTGATTTTCACGCAGCCGGTGCCGAATTCAGGGTCGCAGTAGTCGTCCGCGATGATCGGGATGCGACGGCCAACCAGCGGCAGCTCGACGAACTTGCCGATCAGGGCCTGGTAACGCGCGTCGTTCGGGTTAACCGCGACGGCGGAATCGCCGAGCATGGTTTCCGGACGGGTGGTGGCGACGATCAGGAAGTCATTGCCTTCAGCGGTCTTGGCGCCGTCGGCCAATGGGTACTTGAGGTTCCAGAGGAAGCCTTTCTCGTCGTGGTTTTCCACTTCGAGGTCGGAAATCGCCGTGTGCAACTTGGTGTCCCAGTTGACCAGGCGCTTGCCGCGGTAGATCAGGCCGTCTTCGTGCAGGCGTACGAAGGCTTCTTTTACGGCTTCCGAAAGGCCGTCGTCCATGGTGAAGCGCTCGCGGCTCCAGTCGACGGACGAACCCAGACGACGGATCTGACGGCTGATGTTGCCACCGGACTGGTCCTTCCATTCCCAGATTTTTTCCAGGAATTTCTCGCGGCCCAGGTCGTGGCGGTTCTGGCCCGTGGCTTCGAGTTGACGCTCCACCAGCATCTGGGTGGCGATACCGGCGTGGTCGGTGCCTGGCTGCCACAGGGTGTTGCGGCCCTGCATGCGGCGGAAACGGATCAACGCGTCCATGATCGCATTGTTGAAGCCATGGCCCATGTGCAGGCTGCCAGTGACGTTCGGTGGCGGAATCATGATGGTGTAGGAATCGCCCGCGCCTTGCGGGGCGAAATAATTCTCGGATTCCCAGGTCTGGTACCAGGAAGTTTCGATAGCGTGCGGCTGGTAGGTCTTATCCATGCGCGGCGGGACCCTAGTTGGCATTTATTCAGGAAAGCCGGCAAGTATAACGGGGCAGGGCGTGGAGGGCGAGTTGAAGACGGTCTAAAGGTCGATGCATAACAATGTGGGAGCTGGCTTGCCTGCGATAGCTACCTGTCAGTCAACTCATCAGTGACTGAGACACCGCTATCGCAGCGATGCGGCGACCCGACAAGCCAGCTCCCACAGGAGATCTATGTCTGTCTCAGGATTGGTACTGGCTGAGCAATCGCTCCATCCGCGCATCCAGCCGACGCTTGATCTCGGTCTCGATATGCGGGGCAAAGTCGTCGATCACGTCCTGCATGATCAGTTGCGCAGCGGCGCGTAGCTCGTTGTCCAGGTGCAGCAGCAGGGCGTCCGGGGCTTTTTCAACCGCAGCGGGGGCTTCTTCTGCAATGGGCGCTGCCTCGGCAGGCTCCGGCGCTGCGGGTTTGCCGCCGACCATATCGAACAACAGCGGAATCTGTACCTCGCCCTCGACCGATTCGGTCAGCAGCGGCGGTTGCAAGTCATCATCACCCAACAACTGGCGGATCGACTCGAGGTCATCCAGCAGGTGGTCATCTTTTTTTAGAGGATTTGGCGTGTCCATCGTGTACTCAAAGTCGTTGTAGCCGGTGATCCTGCAAAGGATAGCCCTGTTCCCGATAGAAACGGAAACTCTCCCGCGCGGCCTGACGAATAGCCGGGTCTTCCACCACCACTTCCGCCACGCGGGCGAAAGATTTGGCGAAGGACGGCACTTTCAGGTCCAGGTTGACCAGCAGGTCCTTGTGATCGCCGCAGCTATTGCCCAAACCCAGCACCACCAGGCCTTCGGGTTCCGACTCGGCGGGGCCGTGGGGCACAAAGCTTTCGCCCTTGAAGCGCCACAGGCGTGCGTCAAGCTCGTCACGCTGGGCGGCATCGCTGCAATGCAGGTAGATGCGATGGCCCATGCGCCAGGCTTTTTCCGTGAGTTTGCAGGCGAAGTCCAGGCGCGCGAGCGGGTCGGCGCTGGGCAGGATATAGAAGTCGACTTGGGTCATTGCGGTTCCCGAGACCGGGGTGGCGTGAGGGCCGCCCCGGATTCTTCAGTGTCAGGTCTTGGCGCGATCCAGCAGGTACTGGGTCAGCAACGGCACCGGACGGCCGGTGGCGCCCTTGTCCTTGCCGCCGCTGGTCCAGGCGGTGCCGGCGATGTCCAGGTGGGCCCAGTTGAAGTTTTTGGCAAAGCGCGACAGGAAGCAGGCGGCCGTGATGGTGCCGGCTTTCGGGCCACCGATGTTGGCGATGTCGGCGAACGGGCTGTCCAGCTGTTCCTGGTATTCGTCGAACAGCGGCAGTTGCCAGGCGCGGTCGTCGGCTGCTTTACCGGCGCTGAGCAGTTGCTCGATCAGTTCGTCGCTGTTGCCCAGCAGGCCCGAGGTGTGGGAGCCCAGGGCGACGATGCAGGCGCCGGTCAGGGTGGCGATGTCGATCACGGCCTGCGGCTTGAAGCGTTCGGCGTAGGTCAGGGCATCGCACAGCACCAGGCGGCCTTCGGCGTCGGTGTTGAGGATTTCGACGGTCTGGCCGCTCAAGGTGGTGACAATGTCGCCCGGACGGGTGGCGCCGCCGCTCGGCATGTTCTCGGCGCAAGCCAGGATGCACACCAGGTTGATCGGCAGTTTCAGCTCCAGCACGGCGCGCAGGGTGCCGAACACGCTGGCGGCACCGCCCATGTCGTACTTCATTTCGTCCATGCCCAGACCCGGCTTGAGGCTGATGCCGCCGGTATCGAAGGTGATGCCTTTACCCACCAGGGCGTAAGGTTTTTCGGACTTTTTGCCGCCGTTGTATTGCATCACGATCAAGCGTGGTGGCTGGTCGCTGCCCTGGCCTACGGCATAGAACGAGCCCATGCCCAGTTCCTTGATCTTCTTCTCGTCCAGCACTTCGACCTTCAGGCCCTTGAACTCTTTGCCCAGTGCCTTGGCCTGTTCGCCAAGGAACGTCGGGTGGCAGATGTTCGGCGGCAGGTTGCCCAGGTCGCGGGTGAACGACATGCCGTTGGCGATGGCCGTGGCATGGGTGACGGCACGTTGAACTTCAGCCTGTGCCGCCTTGATGGTCAGCAAGGTGATTTTCTTCAGGGCGCGGGGTTCGGCTTTCTGGCTCTTGAACTGGTCGAAGATGTAACCGCCGTCCACCAGGCTTTCAGCCAGCAGGCGGGTCTTGCCATAGCTATCGCGGCCTTTGACCA
The DNA here is from genome assembly GCF_054071795.1 of Pseudomonas sp. SDO5271_S396. NCBI lineage: Bacteria > Pseudomonadati > Pseudomonadota > Gammaproteobacteria > Pseudomonadales > Pseudomonadaceae > Pseudomonas > Pseudomonas sp. SDO5271_S396. Next base: position 9,085 of record NZ_JBSVWB010000075.1, on the reverse strand, counting down.
CGATTTCATCGAGCGCCAGGGTTGCATCGCTGCCGCCCAGGCCTTTGAGGGTAGTCAGAATGCCGCTGACGATTTTGCGGAACGGGCGGTCGCCCAGTTCGGCGTCCTTGCCCACGCCCACCAGCAATACGCGGTCGGCCTTGAGGTTGGGCAGGCTTTGCAACAGCAGACTCTGGCCCACTTTGCCGGCCAGGTCACCACGCTTGAGGACCGCGCTGATGGCGCCACCGCTCAGTTCGTCGAGTTGTTTGGCGGCAACGCCGAGCTTGCGGCCTTCGCCGACAGCGACCACGAGGGTGGCGGTTTTCAACGTTTCGGGGCTAACGCTTTTTACAACCAATTCCATGTTCGGGTCCCTTTATAAAGGTCTTGAGAGCCTGGCGTCTGTACCCAGGCTTTAAAGCTTGGCGGCTGTGTAAACCGCCAGCGACAAAGGCCGCAGTTTGAACCTCGCCAGCGGAGGCTGACAACCCTTGGCGGCAGCTTTGTGCATGTGCGCGAGGTTGCGCAGTGACAGGCGCGGTCAATCACAGGATAATGCGCCATCTTTTTAGTCGGCCTGGTGCAAACAGGCTGACTCGGTATGCTTGCTTGTTTGGCCGCCTTAGCCTGACAACCCTGGAGTGTCTGGTTTGATCGTCTTCCGTTATCTGTCCCGCGAAGTCCTGTTGACCCTGAGTGCCGTGAGTGCGGTATTGCTGGTCATCATCATGAGTGGTCGTTTCGTCAAATACCTGGCCCAGGCTGCTTCGGGGGCCTTGGATCCGGGGTCGCTGTTCCTGATCATGGGCTTTCGCCTGCCGGGCTTCCTGCAACTGATCCTGCCCCTGGGGCTGTTTCTCGGGATCCTGCTGGCCTATGGCCGGTTGTACCTCGAAAGCGAAATGACCGTCTTGTCGGCCACCGGCATGAGCCAGCAGCGCCTGCTGGGCATGACCATGATCCCGGCCGCCGGTGTCGCGCTGATCGTGGCCTGGCTGAGCCTGAGCCTGGCGCCCCAGGGCGCGATGCAATTCCAGCTGGTACTCAACAAGCAGGACGCCATGACCGAGTTCGACACTCTCGAGCCGGGCCGTTTCCAGGCACTCAATGACGGCACGCGGGTGACCTACACCGAAACCCTGACCGATGACCGTGCCAACCTGGGCGGGGTGTTCATTTCCGAGAAGCGCCTGGGCCAGGACAAGAAAGACCGTGGCATTTCCGTGCTGGTGGCCGATTCCGGTCGCCAGGAAGTGCGTCCGGACGGCAGCCGTTACCTGATCCTCGAAAATGGCTATCGCTATGACGGCAGCCCTGGTCAGGCCGATTACCGTGCGATCCAGTACGACACCTATGGCGTGATGCTGGCTCGCCCGGACGTCAGCGATGAAGTGACCGACCGCGACGCCATCCCCACGCCCGACCTGCTGGGCAGCAAGGAGCTGCGTTCCATCGCCGAGCTGCAATGGCGTATTTCCCTGCCGTTGCTGGTGTTCATCGTGACCCTGATGGCTGTGCCGCTGTCGCGCGTCAATCCGCGCCAGGGCCGTTTCCTCAAGCTGTTGCCGGCAATCCTGCTGTACATGGCTTATCTGACCATCCTGATTTCCGCCCGTGGCTCCCTGGAGAAGGGCAAGCTGTCGCCGACCCTGGGTCTGTGGTGGGTACACGCAATTTTCCTGGCCATCGGCCTTGGGTTGCTCTACTGGGAGCCGATCCGCTTGAAAATGATGAGCCGTCGCGGCCAGAAGGAGTTGGCTCGTGGCTAAGCTCGATCGCTACATTGGTAGCAGCGTACTGATCGCCATCCTGGCGGTGTTGGGCATCATTCTTGGGTTGGCGTCGTTGTTCGCCTTCATCGATGAAGTGGGCAATGTCAGTGATACCTACACGGTTTGGGATGTATTGAGCTTCGTCGCCCTGACCGCGCCGCGCCGTCTCTACGACATGATGCCGATGGCCGCGCTGATCGGCTGCCTGATCGGCCTGGGCAGCCTGGCCAGCAACAGCGAACTGACCATCATGCGTGCGGCGGGCGTGTCCATCGGTCGTATCGTCTGGGCGGTGATGAAACCCATGCTGCTGCTGATGCTGTGCAGCGTGCTGATTGGTGAATACGTGGCGCCGCCGTCCGAAACCACGGCCCAGGCCAACCGCGCCCTGGCCCAGGGTTCGGGTGACGCGCAAAGCTCCAAGCATGGCCTGTGGCACCGTCAGGGTGACGAGTTCATTCATATCAACGCCGTGCAACCTGGCGGCCTGCTGATTGGGGTGACGCGCTACACCTTCGACAAGGAGCGTCACCTGTTGTCGTCCAGTTTCGCCAAACGTGCGCAATACACTGACGAAAAGTGGCAACTGACCGATATCACCACTACTTACTTCCGCAATATCGGCCAAGGCACCAAGGCCAGTACTGAAGTGATCAACGTGCCGACCGAGCAGTGGGACATCGCTCTAAAGCCTCAATTGCTCAGTACGGTCGTGATGATCCCCGAAAGCCTGCCGATCTCCGGGCTATGGGGGTATATCCACTATCTGAAGGATCAGGGGCTGAACAATGGCCGTTACTGGCTGGCGTTCTGGGTCAAAGTGTTGCAGCCGGTGGTGACCGCTGCGCTGGTGCTGATGGCCATCTCGTTCATCTTTGGTCCGCTGCGCTCGGTGACCCTGGGTCAGCGCGTATTCACTGGTGTGCTGGTGGGCTTCACCTTCCGTATTGCTCAGGATCTGCTCGGCCCTTCGAGCCTGGTGTTCGGTTTCTCGCCGCTGTTTGCGGTGCTGGTACCGACGGCCATTTGTGCCCTGGCCGGCTTCTGGCTGCTACGCCGGGCCGGTTGATACCGCGCTTATGAACAAAAAATGCCCCGGTCTCCCTGCCGGGGCATTTTTGTTCTGGTCAGCAAAGATGACGTCTGGGCTGAGCATCAGGTACAATTCCCGGCTATTTTTCGGCGGGCAATCTGCCTGCAGCCTTTTTGAGTGTTGACCCGTGAGTGATTTGAGTCATATCCGCAATTTCTCCATCATCGCCCACATTGACCATGGCAAGTCGACGCTGGCCGATCGATTCATCCAGATGTGCGGCGGCCTCGCCGAGCGTGAAATGGAAGCCCAGGTGCTGGACTCCATGGACCTCGAGCGCGAGCGCGGGATCACCATCAAGGCCCACAGCGTTACCCTGTATTACAAGGCCAAAGACGGCATCACCTATCAGCTGAACTTCATTGACACCCCGGGCCACGTCGACTTCACCTACGAAGTCAGCCGGTCCCTGGCGGCCTGTGAAGGTGCGCTGCTGGTGGTGGACGCCGGCCAGGGCGTCGAGGCGCAATCGGTTGCCAACTGCTACACGGCAATCGAGCAGGGCCTGGAAGTGATGCCGGTACTGAACAAGATCGACCTGCCCCAGGCCGAGCCCGAGCGCGTCAAGGACGAGATCGAGAAGATCATCGGCATCGACGCCACGGACGCCGTGACCTGCAGCGCCAAGACCGGCCTGGGTGTCGACGAAGTGCTCGAACGCCTGGTGCAGACCATTCCGGCGCCGACCGGCGAAATCGAAGGTCCGCTGCAAGCTTTGATCATCGACTCCTGGTTCGACAACTACCTGGGCGTTGTTTCCCTGGTGCGCGTGCGCAACGGTCGCGTGAAGAAAGGCGACAAGATCCTCGTCAAGTCCACCGGCAAGGTGCATCTGGTCGACAGCGTGGGCGTGTTCAACCCCAAGCACACCGCCACCGCTGATCTGAAAGCCGGTGAAGTGGGCTTCATCATCGCCAGCATCAAAGACATTCATGGTGCACCGGTGGGTGACACCCTGACCTTGAGCTCCACCCCTGAAGTGGACGTGCTGCCAGGCTTCAAGCGCATTCAGCCACAGGTGTACGCGGGTCTGTTCCCGGTCAGTTCGGACGACTTCGAAGACTTCCGCGAGGCGCTGCAAAAGCTGACCCTCAACGACTCTTCCCTGCAATACACCCCGGAAAGCTCCGACGCGCTGGGCTTCGGCTTCCGCTGCGGCTTCCTGGGCATGCTGCACATGGAAATCATCCAGGAGCGCCTCGAGCGCGAATACGACCTGGACCTGATCACCACCGCGCCAACGGTTATTTTTGAGCTGTTGCTGAAAACCGGTGAAACGATTTACGTGGACAACCCGTCCAAGCTTCCGGACGTGTCCTCCATCGACGATATGCGCGAGCCTATCGTGCGGGCCAATATTCTTGTGCCGCAGGAACACCTGGGCAACGTCATTACCCTGTGCATCGAGAAGCGTGGCGTGCAACACGACATGCTGTTCCTCGGTAACCAGGTGCAAGTGACTTACGATTTGCCGATGAACGAAGTGGTCCTGGACTTCTTCGACCGTCTCAAGTCCACCAGTCGCGGCTATGCTTCGCTGGACTACCATTTCGATCGCTACCAATCGGCTAATCTGGTGAAACTGGACGTGCTGATCAACGGTGACAAGGTGGATGCCCTGGCACTGATCGTGCACAAGGACAACGCGCACTACAAAGGTCGGCAGTTGACCGAGAAGATGAAAGAGCTGATTCCGCGCCAGATGTTCGACGTCGCGATCCAGGCCGCCATTGGCGGGCAGATCATTGCGCGGACCTCCGTCAAGGCACTCAGAAAGAACGTATTGGCCAAATGCTACGGCGGTGACGTCAGTCGTAAGCGCAAGCTGCTCGAGAAGCAAAAGGCCGGTAAAAAACGCATGAAGCAAGTAGGTAACGTGGAAGTTCCACAAGAAGCCTTCCTTGCGGTGCTCAGGTTGGATAGTTAGGTCCTATGTCGCTAAATTTCCCGCTGTTGCTGGTCATCGCCGTAGCCGTCTGTGGTTTCCTGGCGTTGCTCGATCTGGTGTTCTTCGCCCCGCGTCGGCGGGCGGCTATCGCGTCCTATCAGGGTAGCGTCAGCCAGCCCGATGGCGTGGTGATCGAGAAGCTGAACAAGGAACCCTTGCTGGTTGAATACGGCAAGTCGTTCTTCCCGGTGTTGTTCATCGTGCTGGTGCTGCGTTCGTTCCTGGTGGAGCCGTTTCAGATTCCTTCGGGGTCGATGAAACCTACCCTGGATGTGGGCGACTTCATCCTGGTGAACAAGTTTTCCTACGGGATCCGTCTGCCGGTGATCGACAAGAAGATCATCGAAGTCGGTGATCCGCAGCGCGGCGATGTGATGGTGTTCCGCTACCCGAGCGACCCGAACGTCAACTACATCAAGCGTGTGGTGGGGCTGCCGGGCGACGTGATTCGCTACACCAGCGACAAGCGGCTGTTCATCAACGGTGAGTCGGTGGCCGAGAAACTGCTGGGTGCCGAGCCGAACACCTTGGGCAGCGCCGAGTTGTACCAGGAAAAACTCGGTGCGGTGGAGCACGAAATCCGCAAGGAAATGAGCCGCTACCGTTCGCCGCCTGACACCGAATGGAAGGTGCCTGCCGGGCACTACTTCATGATGGGCGACAACCGTGACAACTCCAATGACAGCCGTTACTGGGATGATCCCAACATTCCCAAGGACCTGCTGGGCATGGTTCCCGACCAGAATATCGTCGGCAAGGCCTTTGCGGTCTGGATGAGCTGGCCGGAACCGAAGCTCAGTCACCTGCCGAACTTCTCGCGGGTCGGGCTGATCAAGTAATACAGGCGGCGCTGTGATCACAGCGCCGAATGCTTTTCTGGGGGAGGGACAATTCATGGCCTGCCCCCATGCCGTACCAATCAGGATTTGAATTTGAACACTGCGTCAATCGTCGATGGCCGCCGGTGCCACCAAACAGATATGGGTAAACCGTGAGCGTTTCTTTAAGCCGCCTCGAGCGCCAGCTCGGCTACACCTTCAAGGACCAGGAATTGATGGTCCTTGCCCTCACACACCGCAGCTTTGCAGGGCGCAATAACGAGCGCCTGGAATTCCTCGGTGATGCCATCCTCAATTTTGTCGCAGGCGAGGCGTTGTTCGAACGCTTTCCCCAGGCCCGTGAAGGTCAGTTGTCGCGCTTGCGCGCACGCCTGGTGAAGGGCGAGACCCTGGCCGTGCTGGCCCGTGGCTTTGGCCTGGGTGAATACCTGCGCCTGGGCTCCGGCGAATTGAAAAGCGGTGGTTTTCGCCGTGAATCGATCCTGGCCGATGCGCTCGAAGCGTTGATCGGCGCGATCTACCTCGATGCGGGTATCGAAGCGGCCAAGGAACGTGTCACCGCGTGGCTGACCTCCGAGATCGAGAGCCTGACGCTGGTCGACACCAACAAAGACCCCAAGACCCGCCTGCAGGAATTCCTGCAGTCCCGCGGGTGCGAACTGCCACGCTACGAAGTGGTGGATATCCAGGGTGAGCCCCATTGCCGCGTGTTCTTCGTGGAATGTGAAGTCACCTTACTGAACGAAAAAAGCCGAGGTCAGGGTGTGAGCCGTCGTATTGCCGAACAGGTAGCGGCTGCAGCAGCACTGATTGCCCTGGGCGTGGAGAATGGCCATGACTGAATCAACCGCAACGCGCTGTGGCTATGTTGCCATCGTCGGCCGTCCCAACGTGGGCAAGTCCACGCTGCTGAACCACATCCTGGGCCAGAAGCTGGCGATCACCTCGCGCAAGCCGCAGACCACCCGCCACAACATGCTGGGCATCAAGACCGAAGGCAACGTGCAAGCGGTCTACGTCGACACCCCGGGCATGCACAAGGGCGGCGAAAAGGCTCTGAACCGCTACATGAACAAGACCGCTTCCGCGGCGTTGAAAGACGTGGACGTAGTGATCTTCGTGGTCGACCGCACCAAGTGGACCGAAGAAGACCAGATGGTTCTGGAGCGTGTGCAGTACGTCACCGGCCCGCTGATCGTCGCGCTGAACAAGACCGACCGCATCGAAGACAAGGCCGAGCTGATGCCGCACCTGACGTGGTTGCAGGAGCAGTTGCCGAACGCGCAGATCATCCCGATCTCGGCCCAGCACGGGCACAACCTCGATGCCCTGGAACGTGTGATTGCCGAGCACCTGCCGGAGAACGAGCATTTCTTCCCGGAAGACCAGATCACCGACCGTAGCAGCCGTTTCCTTGCCGCCGAACTGGTGCGCGAGAAAATCATGCGCCAGATGGGCGCCGAGTTGCCGTACCAGATCACCGTTGAAATCGAAGAGTTCAAGCAGCAGGGCAAGACCTTGCATATCCATGCGCTGATCCTCGTCGAGCGCGATGGCCAGAAGAAAATCATCATTGGTGACAAGGGCGAGCGCATCAAGCGCATCGGCACCGAGGCGCGCAAGGACATGGAGTTGCTGTTCGACTCCAAGATCATGCTCAACCTGTGGGTGAAGGTTAAGGGCGGCTGGTCCGATGACGAGCGTGCGCTGCGCTCCCTGGGCTACGGCGACCTCTGACACACTGCGGAACCTCTGTGTGAGCGGGCTTGTGTGGGAGCTGGCTTGCCTGCGATAGCGGTGGTGAATTCACTACCGCTATCGCGGGCAAGCCCGCTCCCACATTGGTTTGTTGCTGTTCTTAAGTTCTGCAATGAGGCTTCCATGTCCCAATCCCCACTCCCCAGCCAACCCGCCTACGTCCTGCACAGCCGCGCCTACCGCGAGACCAGTGCTCTGGTGGACTTCCTCACGCCCCAGGGTCGCTTGCGTGCGGTGCTGCGCAGCGCGCGGGGCAAGGCGGGTACGCTGGCGCGACCATTTGTGGCCCTGGACGTGGAGTTTCGCGGCACGGGCGAGCTGAAAAACGTCGGGCGCATGGAAAGCGTCGGTACCTCCGCCTGGCTCAACGGCGATGCGTTGTTCAGTGGCCTGTACCTCAATGAACTGCTGACCCGCCTGCTGCCCGCCGAGGATCCGCACCCGGGGCTGTTCGATCACTATGCCGCCACCTTGCTCGCCCTTGCCGAAGGCCGCCCGCTCGAGCCCTTGCTGCGCGCCTTCGAATGGCGCCTGCTCGATGATTTGGGCTACGGCTTTGAGCTGGCCAATGACTTGCACGGCGAGCCCATTGCCGCTGACGGCATGTACCGCCTGCAAGTGGACGCGGGTCTTGAACGTGTCTACCTGCTTCAACCCGGTCTGTTCCAGGGCACCGAGTTGCTGGCCATGAGCGAGGCCGACTGGACAGCGCCCGGCGCCTTGTCCGCTGCCAAGCGCCTGATGCGCCAGGCCCTGGCCGTGCATTTGGGCGGACGGCCGCTGGTCAGCCGCGAGTTGTTTCGAAAGCCCTGACAACCCCGTGTATGCTGTGCGGCGTTTCTTTCCCTTTTCAGGAGCGCTTCCGTGACCACCAGCAATCGCATTCTTCTTGGCGTCAACATCGACCACGTCGCCACCCTGCGTCAGGCCCGGGGCACCCGTTACCCGGACCCGGTCAAGGCCGCGCTGGACGCCGAAGAAGCAGGCGCCGATGGCATCACCGTGCACCTGCGCGAAGACCGTCGCCACATCCAGGAGCGTGATGTGCTGGTGCTCAAGGACGTGCTGCAAACCCGCATGAACTTCGAAATGGGCGTCACCGAAGAAATGATGCAGTTTGCCGAGCGCATCCGTCCGGCGCACATCTGCCTGGTGCCGGAAACCCGCCAGGAACTGACCACCGAAGGCGGCCTCGACGTGGCTGGCCAAGAGGCGCGGATCAAGGCGGCGGTGGAGCGGCTGTCGAAGATCGGCAGTGAGGTTTCGCTGTTTATCGATGCCGACGAGCGTCAGATCGAAGCCTCGCGCCGCGTTGGCGCACCGGCAATCGAACTGCACACCGGGCGCTACGCCGATGCGACCACGCCAACCGAAGTGGCTGATGAACTGCAACGCATCATCGACGGCGTGAGCTGTGGCCTCAAGGAAGGCTTGATCGTCAACGCCGGCCACGGCCTGCACTACCACAACGTTGAAGCGGTAGCCGCAATCAAAGGCATCAACGAACTGAACATCGGCCATGCGCTGGTGGCCCATGCCCTGTTCGTCGGTTTCAAGGGGGCTGTGGCCGAGATGAAAGCGCTGATCCTGGCGGCTGCCAAGGCCTAAGCGAACACGGTCTCACAAACACTGCAGATCAAAATTGTGGGAGCGGGCTTGCCCGCGAATGCGGTGGTTCAGTTGACACATCTAT
>NZ_JBSVWB010000074.1:0-18921 GCF_054071795.1 Pseudomonas sp. SDO5271_S396 | reverse complement strand
CGATGGCGGTTTTTCAGCCACATCTCCCCTGGCTGACCCACCGCTATCGCAGGCAAGCCAGCTCCCACATTGGTCCTGCTGTGTTGCTTAGGGCCGGTTACAATGCGAGCCCTCAAGGAGCCCGCATGTCTACCGTACTCACCGACTGGCGCCACCGCCCCACCCATCGCCGCGTCTGGGCCCTGGCCGCACCGATGATTCTGTCGAACATCTCGGTACCGCTGGTAGCCCTGGTGGACAGCATGGTCATCGGCCATCTGCCCCACGCCCACCAGTTGGGCGCGGTCGCTGTCGGCGCCAGCCTGTATACCTTCCTGGCCTGGGCCATGGGCTTCCTGCGCATGGGTTCCACCGGGTTTGCCGCGCAAGCCGCCGGACGCAATGACGGGGCGGCGCTGCGGCAGATCCTGCTGCAAGGTTTGCTGCTGGCGCTGGGGCTGGCGACGGTGCTGGGCACGGTGGGTACTCCGTTGAGCCACCTGGCGCTGGAATGGATGCAGCCCTCCCCCGAACTGAACCAACTGACCCGCGAATTCTTCCACACCCGCCTGTTCGGCCTGCCCGCCGCACTGGCCAGCTATGCGCTGGTGGGCTGGTTCCTCGGCACGCAGAACGCCCGTGCGCCATTGGCGATTCTGCTGACCACCAACCTGGTCAACATCGCCCTGAACCTGTGGTTCGTCCTGGGTCTGGACTGGGGCGTCGTCGGCTCCGCCCGCGCCTCGGTTGTCGCTGAATGGACCGGCGCCCTGCTCGGCCTGGCGATGACGCAAAAAGCCCTGCGCGCCTACCCCGGGCATATCGCCTGGGCCGCGCTGAGGGTGTGGCAGAGCTGGCGCCCGCTGCTGGCGGTGAACCGCGACATTTTCATCCGTAGCCTGGCGTTGCAGTCGGTGTTTTTCATGATCACGGTGCAGGGCGCGCGCCTGGGCGATGCCACCGTGGCCGCCAACGCGCTGCTGCTCAACGGCCTGCTGCTGACCGCCCACGCCCTGGATGGACTGGCCCATGCGGTGGAAGCGCTGTGCGGCCACGCCATCGGCGCCCACGACCGCCATGCATTGCGCCGCTCGCTGGTGGTGGCCGGCGGCTGGTCACTGATCGCCAGCCTGGGCTTTGCCCTGCTGTTCGCCGTGGCCGGCCACCTGTTTATCGCCATGCAGACCGATATCCCCAGCGTGCGCGACACAGCGGATATCTATCTGCCTTACCTCGCCATACTGCCGTTGATTGCGGTGTGGAGTTACTTGCTGGACGGCCTGTTCATCGGCGCCACCCGCGCACGGGAGATGCGCAATGGCATGCTGCTGACGGTCTTGCTGACACTGCCCTTCGCGTGGGCGTTGCAGGGTTTGGGCAACCACGGCCTGTGGCTCGCCTTCCTGCTGTTCATGGCCCTGCGCAGCCTCACTTTGTGGGCGATTGCCTGGCGCTTGAACCGTCAGGATCAGTGGCTTGGATAAAGCCCGTGACACGCTCGCGCACCGGCGCCAGCCAGCGCAGGGGTTTTGCCAGCGCTGCCACCAGCGTGCGATGGCTGGGCCGGTCGAAATAGAACACCTGCACCGCTACGCCGGCGGCCCGTAGCCGCTCCGCCAGCCCGCCGGTGTTGCGCTTGGGGTCGACCAGGTCGTCATCTGTCGCGGCAATCAACAAGGCCGGTGGCGCGTCATGGCTGATGTGATGGATCGGCTGGGAGTCCGGTGGTGAATCGGGAAAGAAGAACACCGGTTTCACGTCCGGGTTTTCAATCGGCAGGAAGTCATACGGCCCGGCCAGACCGATCCATCCCTTGAGCATCGCTGGCGACAACCCCACGGCATTCAACCAACGCGCATCCAGTGCCAGCATCGACGCGTTGTAGGCGCCGGAGCTGTGACCCATCAAATAGAGCTGCTTGGGGTCCGCCCCATATTCGGCGATGTGTTGACGGGTCCAGGCCACCGCTCGGGCACCGTCCTGGAGAAAGGCGGGGTATCGCACTTGCGGGTAGAGCCGGTAGTCGGCGATCACCACCACGATGCCTCGTGAAGCCAGTGCTTCGCCGACGAAACCGTAATCGTCCTTTGAGCCGCTGTTCCAGCTGCCGCCGTAGAAGAACACCACGACGGGGGCGTTGGAAATGACAGGGAGCGGTCGGTAGATATCGAGTGTCTGGCGAGGGTCGTCGCCATAGGCGATCGCGGAGGTCTTGGTGAAAGTACTGGAAGGCGTGAGTGCGTTGAGCACTTTGATGGGGGAGCAGGCCGCCAGGAAGGCGGCGAGTGCCAGGGTGAATGCTTGCAAGAGTTTGCTCGACATCGTCCAGCCCCCACACAAAAGGTCCCGCAAGATGGAGATCCAAATGTGGGAGCTGGCTTGCCTGCGATAGCAGAGTGTCAGACAACCACTCTTCTGCTGACACACCGCCATCGCGGGCAAGCCCGGCTCCCACATTTGAGCCGGGTCACTTCATTTACGAGGACAGGTACGACGAGCGGGTCAGGCCCAGGCGCAAGGCGTCGAGGAACTGGGTGCGTTCACTGGCGCTGATCTTCGCGCTCGCACATTTATCCCGGTAATGCGTCATCAACTCCTCCGGCGACAGGTGCACGTAGCGCAGCATGTCTTCGATGGTGTCGTGGGTCTCGATACCGGCGCTGTACACCGAACCGTCTTCACGCTGGTAGATATTCACCGAGTCGGTGTCGCCGAACAGGTTGTGCATATCGCCGAGGATTTCCTGGTAGGCGCCCACCAGGAAGATGCCCAGCAAGTAGTCTTCACCCTCGTTCAGGGCATGCACCGGCAGGCTGGTCTCGATGCTCTGCTCGTCGACGTACTGCTTGATCTTGCCGTCGGAGTCGCAGGTCAGGTCCTGCAATACCGCGCGGCGCAGCGGCTCTTCGTCGAGGCGGTGCAGCGGCAGGATCGGCAATACCTGGCCGATGGCCCAGGTGTCCGGCAGGCTCTGGAACACCGAGAAGTTGCAGATGTACTTGTCGGCCAGCTTGTCGTTGAGTTCGTCCAGCACTTGGCGGTGCGAGCGCTGGCGGGCTTTGAGCGAGTTGTGCAGGCGGCGGCACACGGCGAAGTAGCACTGCTCGGCCAGGGCTTTTTCAGCCAGGGTCAGCTTACCGTCGGCGTACTGGGCAGCCACGTCGCTCATATAGTGGGTGGCGCGCCAGTAGGTTTCGGTGACCATCTCGATGTCGGTCGGACCCAGCAGGTCCACCAGCCATTGCACGGTTTCCGGCAGGGCTTCCTTGTTCTCGATCAGCGGCACTTCGTCGTTGTGCTTTTCGACGTCGGTGACCTGCACCACCAGCATGGCGTGGTGGGCAGTCAGGGAGCGGCCGCTTTCGGAGAAGATGTGCGGGTGCGGCAGGCTCTGCGCATCGCAGAATTCCTTGAGCATGCCCACGACCACGCCGGCGTAGTCGTCCATGTCGTAGTTGATGGAGCTGGCGTTACGCGAGTGCGTGCCGTCGTAGTCCACGCCCAGGCCGCCACCCACGTCGATGTGGTCCACCGGCAGGCCGAGGTTGCGCAGTTCGCCGTAGTAACGAATGGCTTCCTTGAAGCCGTGCTGGTAGTCGGCCAGGTTGGCGATCTGCGAGCCCATGTGGAAGTGCAGCAAGCGAATGCCCTGGTCCAGGCCCGCTGCGCGGAAGCGCTCGACCACCGACAACAGTTGCGCCGCCGACAGGCCGAACTTGGATTTCTCGCCGCCGGTGTCCGCCCACTTGCTCGACGCGAGGGACGACAGACGCACGCGCAGGCCAACCTGGGGTTTGACCTTGAGGCTCGCTGCCTCTTCGATCACCAGGCCGACTTCGGATTCTTTCTCGATCACGATGAACACGTTGTGGCCGAGTTTCTGGCCCATCAGTGCCAGACGGATGAACTCGCGGTCCTTGTAACCGTTGCACACGATGGTGCCGCCCTTCGGCGCCAGGGCCAGCACGGCCAGCAGCTCCGGCTTGGAGCCGGCTTCCAGGCCGATGGAGACGTTCTGGGTGGCGATGATGTTTTCGATCACCGCTTCCTGCTGGTTCACCTTGATCGGGTACAGCGCGGTGTACTTGCTCTGGTATTCCAGGCGCTCGATGTTCGCATCGAAGGCGCCGGTCAGTTGGCGCACGCGGTCTTGCAGGATGTCGGGGAAGCGCACCAGCAGCGGCAACGACAGGCCACTCTTGCGCAGCTCGTCGACTTGCTCGTACAGGTCGACGGGCGTGCTGTTCGGGCCGTTCGGACGAACTTCTACGCGACCGGCTTCATTGATCGCGAAATACCCGGCCCCCCAATGGCGAATCCCGTAAACACTGCGGCTGTCCGCAACTGTCCATTGGCTGCCATCGTCTTTGCGTGTGCGTCGTACGGACATCGAAGTCCCCTATAAATGAAGTCGAAGGCACCGCCCCTATCAGAGGCTGGCGCAGTCTAAAGAATGAAAATGACGATTTGCCTGCGTGCAAGGTAGGACCCCACGCGCAGGACAGAGTTTAGACACAGGTTGGGAAGAGGCCTTCAGCCGCCGGACTTCTTGGCCTTGTACCCGAGCTTGATCAGCTCGGCCAACAACAGCTCGACGTGATCGCCCTGGATCTCGATGACCCCGTCTTTCAACGCGCCACCGGTACCACAGCGCTTTTTCAGCGTGGTGGCCAGTTCCTTGAGCGGTTCAGCCGCCAGGGGCACGCCGGTGATGGTGGTCACCGTCTTGCCGCCACGGCCCTTGCTCTCGCGTCGCACGCGGGCAATACCGTCGCCTTCAGGGATCAGGGTCTGTTTGCAGGTACACGAATCCACGGGCTGACGACAGTCCGGGCAGTGTCGACCTGCGTCGGTGGAAAACACCAGGCCACCAAGGGCGGCGAAGGATGCGGCTTTTTTGGCCACCGGCAATCCTCTTGGGAGGATGAAGACTGATCAGCCTCCGCGAAGGGATGACTGACCGCGAAGCCCCACTCAGGCAGGGGCAGCGCTACCGAACCGCCCTCCCCAGTAAAGACAGGGCGGCTCGGGTGAAAAGTCGCGCAGTGTAACGGCAAAAAGCCGGCTTGCTAAGAGCCAAATCGCGCCAATTTATGCAACTTTAGCGACGTGACGCCAGATAGCGTCGCAACCCTTCCTGGGCGTCCGGGCAGTAGGGCTTTTGTTCTGCCTCTCGCAGGACGATTTCAAGGGGTAAAAAGCGCGCTTCCATCACCTCTTCCGGTTGCAGTCGCAGCGCTCCGTCCCACACCGCGGAGTAGGATTTGCACCAGAGCCGGCTGTCGCCATCTTCAAAGTAGAAATGGTCGTGCTCCAGCAACTCGACCCCGTGAACGCCCAATTCCTCTTCCAGCTCGCGGGCCGCCGAATCGGCATAACTCTCGCCCACCGCCACCATTCCTCCGGCGGCCGTGTCCCAGAAACCGGGGTACATGGCCTTGCTCAGGGTGCGCCGATGCACGCACAGCTCACCCGCCGAATTGAACAGAAAGATAAAGGTGCAACGGCCAATCAAGCCGCGTTGGCGCAGGTCGGACCTGACCAGGGCTCCGAGCAGGTTGTCCTGTTCGTCGACCCAGCAGATCAGTTCGGCATCAGAGGCCGCACGGTGCGCAGCCTCTTTTTGAGTCGCGTCCATCATCAACCCTGGTTGAGCAACTGACGCAAATCGATCACTGCGGCGTTGGCCCGGGAAATATAGTTGGCCATGACCAGCGAATGGTTGGCCAACACGCCGAAGCCGCTGCCATTGAGGATCATCGGGCTCCACACCGGCTCCTGCGAGGCTTCCAGCTCGCGAATGATCTGGCGCACGCTGACCGTGGCGTTTTTCTTGGCCAGCACGTCGGCAAAGTCGACCTCAATGGCGCGCAGCAAGTGGGACAAGGCCCACGCCTGGCCACGGGCTTCGTAGAACACGTTGTCGATCTGCATCCACGGAGTTTCCACCACTTCTTCGTCGACCTGCGGCACTTCACCCGGCGCCAGTGCTTCGGTTTTCAGCGCGGTATTGAGTTTCACCCGACCCACACTGGCCGACAGGCGCTGCGACAGCGAACCCAGACGGGTCGCGACGTCCCCCAGCCAGTTGTTCAGGTTGTCGGCACGCGCGTAGAACAGCGCGCCTTTCTGGTTCGGATCGGACAGGCGCGCTTCATAGCGGCTCAGGGAATTGATGCCCTCCTGATATTCCGATTCGCTGGACGGCAGTACCCAGCTCTTATTGTCGAAGTTGAAACGCGGCTCGGCCTTGGCCAGGTCGGCATCTTCCGCCGACTGCGACTGGGAACGGGCGAAGTCTTTACGCAAGGCACGGGTCAGGTCACGCACTTGCACCAGCACGCCGTATTCCCAACTCGGCATGTTGTCCATCCACAGGCCCGGCGGGAAACGGTCGTTGGAAATGTAGCCGCCCGGCTTGTTCAGCAAGGTGCCGACCACCGTCTTGAGGGTTTCGACGGTGGTGAAACCCACCACCATCTGCTTGCCGTCTTTTTCAGCCGCCAGTTGGGCATTTTGCTGGACCGGAAACAGCGCCGGCTCTTCGCTCCAGTACCACCCCAGGGCGCCGGTGACCAACAGGTACAGGCCGAGCACGCTGAGCACGGCACGGCTCATCAGCACCGTGCGCAAATAGCCGCGGTTGGCCGACTTGGGTTCAGGAGCAGGGCCTTTGTCGGTGCCTGCGCGGTTTTTCCAGTCCAGCATGGCGATATCCTTTCAATCACTTGAGTTCATGCACGTCTTTGTCCGGGTGCGTTCAAACACTCCGACCACAACCCTACCCCATCGTGCCCGCCCGTGCGGGGCTTTTGTGAAACTGGCGCGCCGGGAAGGTTCGACTATAAAGGATGCACGCTTTTTGCGCTGTGCGACCCACAGGTCAATAACTGAATAACCGGGATATGCAGTTAATTGACGTATGACACTCATCCTATGGAAAAGAGGTGCTAGCATAGAGCCATCAGTCGACCTCAGCATGCACCCTAACTAGTAGTCAGGATATGACCGAGCCAGAAGACCCCAGCCGTGAGCGCCTCAAGCTGCATTTTGCCCAGCGGGTAATTCATCAGGCACGTCAAATTCTTGAGATCTGGCAGCGCCTGCAACGCAGCGAGTGGTCGAGCGCCGATC
Organism: Pseudomonas sp. SDO5271_S396; assembly: GCF_054071795.1. Classification (NCBI taxonomy): domain Bacteria; kingdom Pseudomonadati; phylum Pseudomonadota; class Gammaproteobacteria; order Pseudomonadales; family Pseudomonadaceae; genus Pseudomonas; species Pseudomonas sp. SDO5271_S396. Next base: position 11,808 of record NZ_JBSVWB010000074.1, on the reverse strand, counting down.
TATCCGAACTCAGCGAAGCCAACCTGCGCCTGCTGCGTTTTGCCGAGCGTTTCGAGCAGCCGGAGCACGGCCAGCTCGCACGACACATTGGCGAATCGCTCAAGGCCGTGGATGACAACCGTGGGCGCCTGAGCAGCCAGCTGATCACCGAACTCAACCGTTTGATGCAGCGCCTGTCCCGCACCGGCCTGCGTCAGGGCGACCAGCTGGAACAGACGTTCCTGCCGCCGATGCGCAAGCCGATCTACGTGATGCTGGCCGATCACGACCGTGCCGAACGCCTGGCCAAGCAACTGGAATTCTTTGGGCTGAGCGCACAATCCCTGGACAGCGTGGCGGCGTTTCGCGCCTCGATGGCCGAGCGCTTGCCGTCGGCAATCGTGATGGACGTGGATTTCTGCGGCGCCGGCCTGGGCCTCAAGCTCGCCGCCGAAGCCCAGGAAGGTCTGGAGCAAAAGCTGCCGCTGCTGTTTTTCAGCCTGCACGAAACCGACACGCCCACCCGCCTGGCCGCCGTGCGCGCCGGAGGCCAGGAGTTCCTGACCGGCACGCTGGAAGCCTCAAGCCTGCTGGAAAAGATCGAAGTGCTGACCTGCGTCGCCCAGTACGAACCCTATAAAGTGCTGATCATCGACGACTCGCGCGCCCAGGCGCTGCACACCGAACGACTGCTCAACAGCGCCGGCATCGTCACCCGCACGCTGATCGAACCGATCCAGGCCATGGCCGAACTGGCGGATTTCCAGCCCGACCTGATCATCCTCGACATGTACATGCCCGCCTGCACCGGCACCGAACTGGCCAAGGTGATCCGCCACAACGACCGCTATGTGAGCGTGCCGATCATCTATCTGTCGGCCGAAGACGACCTGGACAAGCAACTGGACGCCATGAGCGAAGGCGGCGACGACTTCCTCACCAAACCGATCAAACCGCGCCACCTGATCACCACCGTGCGAAACCGCGCGGCGCGGGCGCGCAACCTCAAGGCCCGGATGGTGCGCGACAGCCTGACCGGGTTGTACAACCACACCCATATCCTGCAATTGCTCGAAGACTGCAGCTTCCGCGCCCGCCGCGAGAACAAGCCGCTGAGCTTTGCGATGCTCGACATCGACCATTTCAAGCGGGTCAACGACAGCCACGGCCACCCCATGGGTGACCGGGTGATCAAAAGCCTGGCATTGTTTCTCAAGCAGCGCCTGCGCAAGACCGACTTCATCGGGCGCTACGGCGGCGAAGAGTTCGCCATCGTGATGCCCGACACCGACCTGGACGCGGCCTGCAAGGTGCTCGACGAAATCCGCGGACGCTTCGCCGAAATCCATTACCCGGCCCAGCCCCAGGACCTGTGGTGCACGTTCAGCGCGGGCGTGGTGGAGATGGGCGAAAACTCCGACAGCCTGATGATGGCGGCCCAGGCCGACGAGGCGCTGTACCGGGCCAAGGATGCCGGACGCAACCGCGTTCACGCCGCACGCGCATCAAAGCAAAGTGCCATCTTTTCACCGGAATCCACTGATTCCGTCATAACCCTGTAACGAAAACGCAATAACTTCAGGCACTTATCTCCTGCTGTCGGTTGATACCCCGCATGCGCCTGAAGCTGCTGACCAATTTCAATACCCTCTTGCTGGTGGCCGTGTGCCTGGCGCTTGGCGCGACCCTGTGGTGGTCGCAACGCGCGCTGGAGCGACCTTATCTGCTGATGGAGCGCTACCTGGGCCTGTCGCAGACCTTTCAGAACCAGGCTGCACGCAATATCGATGACTACCTGGCCAGCGGCGACGCCCTGCGTTTGAGCAGTGCCAGCCAGAGCCTGGAAAGCCTGCTGCAGCACCTCAATGAGCTGCCCGCCGAGTTGGCGCAAAACCTGCGCCCCAGCCTGGTGGAACTGGACACCTTCAGCAAGACCGATCTGCTGGCCGCCGGCAAACTCGCCGGCGACCCTCAAGCATTGTTGTTGCAAGCCGAGCGCGAGCTGGGGGCCAACCTGGAACAACTGAGCCAGTACGCCACCGGCGTGAATTCTCCGGAAGCAGCACGCTACCTGCCGCCGTTGCTGGCGGCGTCGCAACACCTGGGCAAACTGTCCCTGGCCCGCGACAAGCTGGTGAGCAGCGGGCGTGCGGAGCTGGCCGATGATGTGGAACGCGAAGTCGCCAGTATCCGCAGTCAGGCCGAGGTACTGGAGCAACTGCCGCTGCTGGGCGTCAAGGCCAGCGCCGAATCCAGTGCCGATGATTTTTCTGCCCTGATGGGCCTGGAAAACAGCGAAAAGACTGAAGTTCAGGACACCGGCGTCGACCTCAAGCGCGAACTCAACAGCTTGCTCACCCGCTACCCCGCCGAACTCAAGCGCACCCGCGACCAGATCCAGCAACGCGCCGACCTGGCCGCAGGCACCCGCCTGAAGATCGACGCCGTGCAACAGGCCATCGCCGGCCTGGAGCCAGTGGTGCGTGCGCAACACGGCAAGATCCAGGGCGAAGTGCGTCTGATGCAGGGCGTGATGATCGGCCTGATCCTGCTGATCGCGCTATTGATCGACACGTTGCAACGGCGCCTGGCCCGCGTGCTGACCAACCTGGCACCCGCCCTGTCGATCTGGGCCGAAGGCGACTTCAGCCAGCCGATCGCCTTGGGCAAGACCAACCGCGAGCTGCACGATATCGAGGCCTCGCTCAACCGCCTGCGTGCTTATCTGGTGGACCTGGTGGGCACCATTCGTGGCAATGCCGAAGAAGTGGCCGGCAGCAGCCGCGCCCTGGCCGAACTGAGCACTGGCCTGCACGACGGTGCCGAGCGCCAGGCCGGTGACACCGCGCAGATTCGCGACTCGCTGGGCGAACTGGAAGCGACCATCCAACAAGTGGCCGGCGACGCCAGCCAGGCTGCCGGTGCCAGCCGCAGTGCCGGCCAGGCAGTGGAACAGGGCCAACGGGTGATCGGCCTGAGTCTCACCGGTTTGCATGCACTGGTGGGCGAAGTGCAGCAAAACGCGCAGATGATCGAGAAACTTGCCGAAGAGTCCGCCACCATCGGCGGCGTGCTGACAGTGATTCGCTCGATTGCCGACCAGACCAACCTGCTGGCGCTCAACGCCGCCATCGAAGCCGCGCGCGCTGGTGAAGCCGGGCGCGGCTTTGCGGTGGTCGCCGACGAAGTGCGCTCCCTGGCCCAGCGCACTGCCGGGGCCACGGCCGAGATTCAGGCCCTGATCGCCGGCCTGCAAAGCGCCGCCCATCAATCGGTGGAAGGCATGCGCGCCCAGGTGGAGCACGCCGAAGCCACCGCCCAGCAGGCCCAGGCCGCGGATGGCGCGCTGGATGAAATCGTCAGCGCGATCCAGACCATTTCCGACACCGCCGTGCGCATCGCCGATGTGACTGCACAGCAGAGTGGCGCCGTCAGTGAGATTCGAGACAACAGTGAACGCATTCATCAGTTGGGTGAGGACAACCTGTTGCGCATCGGCCAGGGCCGTAGCCAGGGCGAGCATCTGCTGGTGCTGGGTGGGCAGCTCAATACTGCCGTGCAGGCGTTTCGCGTTTGACGCGCTCACGGATCAAATAGAGATCAACCTGTGGGAGCTGCGCCGATTGCGAAACTGCATTGCCAATGACCGAATCCCGGCCCCTAGTCACAAATTTTTCGCTATCCTCGCTAATCGTGCTGCCTACTGCATAGAACTGGACAGTCACAAAGGCTTTGCGGCATAGTCGCCGGGTTCTGTCGTACCCACATCAAATAACAAGGAACAGCCGATGGCGACCTTACTGGTTCTTCACGGACCCAACCTGAACCTGCTCGGCACCCGTGAACCGGGCGTCTACGGGGCAGTGACCCTCGATCAGATCAACCTCGATCTGGAGCGACGGGCACGTGAAGCCGGCCATCATTTGATGTATCTGCAAAGCAATGCCGAGTACGAACTGATTGATCGGATCCACGCCGCGCGCGGTGAAGGCGTGGACTTTATCCTGATCAATCCCGCTGCTTTTACACACACAAGTGTTGCATTACGTGACGCATTGCTGGCGGTGAGCATCCCATTCATCGAAGTGCATCTGTCGAACGTGCACAAACGCGAACCTTTCCGCCATCACTCCTACTTCTCCGACGTTGCGGTAGGAGTGATCTGCGGCCTTGGCGCCAGCGGTTACCGACTGGCCTTGGAGGCCGCCCTGGAACAGCTTGAAGAACAGGCCAAGCGCCCCTGACCGACCCTTTGGAGTGGATGATTGATGGACATTCGTAAAGTCAAGAAACTGATCGAGCTGCTGGAAGAATCCGGTATCGACGAGCTGGAAATCAAGGAAGGCGAAGAATCCGTACGGATCAGCCGCCACAGCAAGACCCCGGCCCAGCCTTACTACGCACCACAAGTGCAGGCACCTGCACCTGTGGCTGCCGCGCCAGTTGCTGCTCCTGCTGCCGCTGCCGCACCGGCGGCTCCAGCTGCCCCTGCGCTGAACGGTTTCGTGGTCAAGTCGCCAATGGTCGGTACCTTCTACCGCACCCCGGCGCCAACTTCCCCAGCCTTTGTGGAAGTGGGCCAGACCGTGAAAGTCGGCGACACCCTGTGCATCGTCGAAGCGATGAAGATGATGAACCACATCACCGCCGAGAAAGCCGGTGTGATCGAATCCATCCTGGTAGAAAACGGTCAGCCGGTTGAGTACGACCAGCCGCTGTTCACCATCGTTTGAACCGCGGAGCGCCTTCGATGTTGAAACCTGCGAAGAAACTGGAAAAAGTCCTGATCGCCAACCGCGGTGAGATCGCCCTGCGAATCCTGCGTGCCTGTAAGGAACAAGGCATCAAGACCGTCGCTGTTTATTCAACGGCCGACTCGGAACTGATGCACGTGAAACTGGCGGACGAAAGCATCTGCATCGGCCCGCCCCTGGCGACGAACTCGTACCTGAAAGTCCCAAGCATCATTGCTGCCGCCGAAGTGACCGGCGCTACCGCGATCCACCCGGGCTACGGCTTCCTTGCGGAAAACGCCGACTTCGTTGACCAGGTGGAAAAGTCCGGTTTCACCTTCATCGGCCCCAAAGCCGAGACCATTCGCCTGATGGGCGACAAGGTTTCCGCCAAGGAAGCCATGATCGCTGCCGGCGTGCCCACCGTTCCAGGTTCCGACGGCCCACTGCCTGAAGACGAGGAAACCGCTCTGCGCATCGGTCGCGAAGTGGGTTACCCGGTGATCATCAAGGCCGCCGGTGGCGGTGGTGGTCGCGGCATGCGCGTGGTGCACAAAGAGGAAGACCTGATCGAAGCGGCCAAGCAGACCCGCTCCGAAGCAGGCGCCTGGTTCAACAACCCGATGGTCTACCTGGAAAAATACCTGACCAACCCACGTCACGTGGAAGTTCAGGTACTGTCCGACGGCCAGGGTCACGCCATCCACCTGGGCGACCGTGACTGCTCGCTGCAACGCCGTCACCAGAAGGTACTGGAAGAAGCTCCGGCGCCCGGCCTGGACGAAAAAGCGCGTCAGGAAGTACTGGCTCGCTGCGTCAAGGCGTGCATCGACATCAACTACCGTGGCGCGGGCACTTTCGAGTTCCTGTACGAGAACGGTCGCTTCTACTTCATCGAGATGAACACTCGAGTACAGGTAGAGCACCCGGTATCGGAGATGGTGACCGGTATCGACATCGTCAAGGAGATGCTCAGCATCGCCGCCGGCAACAAACTGTCGTTCACTCAGGACGACGTGAAGCTGCACGGCCACTCGCTGGAATGCCGCATCAACGCGGAAGATCCGAAGACCTTTATCCCGAGCCCGGGCCTGGTCAAGCACTTCCACGCGCCAGGCGGCAACGGCGTTCGCGTCGATTCGCACCTGTACAGCGGCTACAAGGTTCCGTCCAACTACGACTCGCTGATCGGCAAGCTGATCACCTGGGGCGCCACGCGTGACGAGGCCATGGCCCGCATGCGCAACGCACTGGACGAAATCGTGGTCGACGGCATCAAGACCAACATCCCGCTGCACCGGGAGCTGGTTCGCGATGAAGGCTTCTGCGAAGGGGGCGTGAACATTCACTACCTCGAGCACAAGCTGGCCAACCAGTAAGCGTTCCACCCAACAAAACCGCCTTCGGGCGGTTTTGTTGTTTCCGGAATACAAAATCACCACAAAACCCTGGGGTAGCTGGCTTTTGTGGGAGCCGGGCTTGCCCGCGATGCTGGCACCTCGGTCCATCAGTCAAACCGGGATGATGCTATCGCAGGCAAGCCAGCTCCCACATTTGGACCGAGTGCCATCAGTGGTGTCGTCTTCTGCCCGTCGCTCGCGTAAACTTGCGCGCTTTCGCAGCCTCTCCCCGCTGCACACTCATTTTTTCAAAGGTGCCCGCCATGCCTTGGCTGCAAGTCCGTCTCGCCATCAGCCCAGAACAAGCCGAAACCTATGAAGACGCGTTCCTCGAAGTGGGCGCCGTGTCCGTCACCTTCATGGACGCCGAAGACCAGCCGATCTTCGAGCCGGAACTGAACACCACTCCACTGTGGTCCCACACCCATTTGCTGGCCCTGTTCGAAGACGGCACCGACGCTGCCGCCGTGCTGGCCCACATGGAACTGCTCACCGGCGGCCCGTTGCCGGAACATCACAGCGAAGTCATCGAAGACCAGGACTGGGAACGCAGCTGGATGGACAACTTCCAACCGATGCGCTTCGGCCAGCGCCTGTGGATCGTGCCGAGCTGGCACGCTGCGCCGGAGCCTGGCGCCGTCAACCTGCTGCTGGACCCGGGCCTGGCCTTCGGCACCGGCACCCACCCCACCACCGCACTGTGCCTGGAATGGCTGGACGGCCAGGACCTGACCGACAGCCACGTACTGGACTTCGGCTGCGGCTCGGGGATCCTGGCCATTGCCGCCCTGTTGCTGGGCGCCAAGGAGGCCGTGGGTACCGATATCGACGTGCAGGCCCTGGAGGCTTCCCGCGACAACGCCGGGCGCAACAACATCCCTGAGCGCAAATTCCCGCTCTACCTGCCGGAGCAATTGCCCCAGGTACAGGCTGACGTGCTGGTGGCCAATATCCTCGCCGGGCCGCTGGTCTCCCTGGCGCCGCAGCTGTCGAGCCTGGTCAAGCCGGGCGGCCGCCTGGCGCTGTCGGGCATCCTCGCCGAGCAGGGTGAAGACGTGGCCGCCGCCTATGCGCAGGATTTCGACCTGGACCCGATCGCCAACCGCGACGGTTGGGTACGCATCAGCGGTCGTCGGCGCTAGAATAAGCGCTTGCCTGAATCGGATGGCCGCATGACCGACAGTTTCGTCACCCAGTGCCCGCATTGCCAAGCTCGCTTTCGCGTCAGCCATGCTCAATTGAGCGTGGCTCGTGGCGTGGTTCGCTGCGGCTCGTGCCTGCAAGTGTTCAACGCCGCTCGCCAGTTGCTCGAACAGCGAGCCGGCGGGCCTGCACCACAATCGTCGTCGCCGGAAACACCAACCGCCGAGGCGCCGCGGGTCATCAGCCAGAAGCAGTGGACCGCCGAAGAGCTGGACCTGGACAACCTGGACCTGGACGAAGAACTGGCCAAGCTGGAACGCCGCGAGATTCAGCACACCTTGCCCGTCGGCGCGGAACGCCGTCAGCCGGGCAACGACCGCCGACAAAAGGATGACAGCCTCAGCGCCAGCCGTGACACGGTCAAGGCCGAGGAAGAAAAGTGGGCGGCCAGCCTGTTCAGCGAGCCGCCGCAAGAGCGAATCCAAGCCGCGCAAGACGAACCTGAACCCGCGACCACTCCCGCGCCCCGGGAGCGCACCGAACCGTCCATGTCGTTTCACGCCGACGATATCGACGACGAGCCGCCACTGCGCTCAACGCCGGAAGATGACGACATCGACCCGCCGTTCACGCCCCTGACCCCGGCGGCAGACCCCGAGCCCGAAGAACGCCTACTGCCCCGTCGCAAGCGCCCGCGCGCCCAAGCCAGTGTCCACGACGACGTGCTTCAGGACCTGGAAGACGATCCGCTGCACCTGTACGCACAAAAACGCCCGTCGGGCTGGGGCCGTCGCCTGATCTGGCTGCTGCTGGTGCTGATCGCCGCCGCCGGCCTTGCCGGGCAGTTCATCGCCTATCAGTTCGACGACCTGGCCCGCCAGGACGCCTACCGCCCATGGTTTCAAGAGCTGTGCCCGAAACTGGGCTGCACCGTGCCATCGCGGGTCGACATCGCCCATATCAAGAGCAGCAACCTGGTGGTGCGCAGCCATCCGGACTTCGCCGGTGCGCTGGTGGTGGATGCGATCATCTACAACCGCGCCACCTTCTCCCAGCCCTTCCCGCTGCTGGAGCTGCGTTTCGCCGACCTGAACGGCAGCCTGATTGCCAGTCGTCGCTTCAAACCCGCCGAATACCTCAGCGGCGAACTGGCCGGGGTCAGCGAAATGCCCTCGCAGACGCCCATCCATATTTCCCTGGATATCCTCGATCCAGGCAATAAAGCCGTGAATTACAGCCTGAGTTTCCATTCACCCGAGTGAATCGGTTCAGGCTTCGAGCGTTTGACGGCAGATTATTGACTTCGCCTTGCGCAACCAAACCGGCGGCGATAAAGAAATAACTGCTCAGATTTTATCCAATTCAGCCTTTATCCAGTCATCGAGAGCGGGTATCATGCCAACCCTTTTTCGAACTCTAATGATCCGGCCCCACAACAGGGAAGTCCTATGTCGGCGGTACGCATCGGCCCATACACATTGCAGAACGGCTTGATTCTCGCCCCGATGGCGGGCGTCACCGACCAGCCCTTTCGTCAGTTGTGCAAACGATTGGGCGCGGGCCTTGTAGTCTCGGAAATGGTCACCAGCGACATGAGTTTGTGGAACACCCGCAAGTCGCGGATGCGCATGATTCACGAAGGTGATCCCGAGCCACGCTCGGTACAGATCGCCGGCGGTGATGCGCAAATGCTGGCGGATGCGGCCCGGGCCAACGTGGAGTTGGGGGCGCAGATCATTGACATCAACATGGGTTGCCCGGCCAAGAAGGTCTGCAACAAGGCCGCCGGTTCCGCCCTGTTGAAAGATGAGCAGTTGGTTGCCGAGATCCTGCAGGCCGTTGTCGCCGCAGTCGATGTGCCGGTCACCCTGAAGATTCGCACCGGCTGGGACCGGGAGAACAAGAATGGCCTGACGGTGGCGAAGATCGCCGAGCAGGCGGGTATTACAGCGCTGGCGGTGCATGGCCGCACCCGCGCCGATCTGTACACCGGTGAAGCCGAGTACGACACCATTGCCGCGATCAAGCAGGCGGTGTCGATGCCGGTGTTTGCCAATGGCGATATCGACTCGGCCGAGAAAGCCCGGCGCGTGCTGCACGCCACCGGTGCCGACGGCCTGTTGATTGGCCGGGCCGCCCAGGGGCGTCCATGGATTTTTCGTGAGATCGAGCATTTTCTGCGTACCGGCGACATCCTGCCGGCACCGGAGCTGATCGAGGTGGAACGTATTCTGCTAGAGCATCTGGCCGCCCTGCACGCCTTCTATGGAGACGTGATGGGAGTACGCATTGCTCGCAAGCATGTCGGCTGGTATCTCGCAACCCTGCCGGGCGCCAGGGAGTTTCGCGCCCACTTCAATCGTTTGGATGATAGGGAAGCACAGTGCGCCAACGTTCGTGAGTTCTTCGGCGAGCGTTACAAGAGCCTGGGGACAGGGGACGGAGAGGGGGTGGCCGCATGACGATGATGACCGAGACTTTAGTGAGTGGAACAACACCCGTGAGCGACAACGTCAATTTGAAACAGCACCTCAACACGCCGAGCGAAGAAGGCCAGACCCTTCGCGGGAGTGTCGAGAAGGCGCTGCACAATTATTTCGCCCACCTTGAGGGCGCTCAAGTCACGGACGTGTACAACCTGGTGCTCTCCGAAGTCGAGGCGCCCTTGCTCGAAAGCGTGATGAACTACGTCAAGGGCAACCAGACCAAAGCCAGTGAGCTGCTGGGCCTCAACCGTGGCACCCTGCGCAAAAAGCTCAAGCAATACGATTTGCTGTAAGCATTCAATCAAACCAGAAAGGCGCCCGCGTAAAAAACGGTCGCCTTTTTTGCTGACTCCTTTGCTTTTGATGGAAATTGAAATGACCGACCAGACTACCCGCCTGCCGATCCGCCGCGCCTTGATCAGCGTTTCCGACAAGACCGGCATCCTCGAATTTGCCCGGGAGCTGGAAGCCCTGGGCGTGGAAATCCTCTCCACGGGCGGGACCTTCAAACTGCTGCAGGACAACGGCGTGGCCGCAGTGGAAGTGGCGGACTACACCGGTTTCGCAGAAATGATGGACGGTCGGGTCAAGACCCTGCACCCGAAAATCCACGGCGGCATTCTGGGCCGTCGCGGCACCGATGACGCGATCATGGCCGAACACGGCATCAAGCCGATCGACCTGGTCGCCGTGAACCTCTACCCGTTCGAAGCCACCATCAACAAGCCAGGCTGCGACCTGCCGACCGCCATCGAGAACATCGATATCGGCGGCCCGACCATGGTGCGCTCGGCTGCCAAGAACCACAAAGACGTGGCCATCGTGGTCAACGCCAGCGACTACGCCAACGTGCTGGAAAGCCTCAAGGCCGGCGGTTTGACCTACGCCCAGCGCTTCGACCTGATGCTCAAGGCGTTCGAACACACCGCCGCCTACGACGGCATGATCGCCAACTACATGGGCACCGTGAACCAGGCCGCCGACACCCTCAGCACCGAAGGCCGCACCCAGTTCCCGCGCACCTTCAACAGCCAGTTCATCAAGGCCCAGGAAATGCGCTACGGCGAGAACCCGCACCAGAGCGCGGCGTTCTACGTGGAAGCCAAGCCTGCCGAAGTGGGTATCGCCACCGCGACCCAACTGCAGGGCAAGGAGCTGTCGTACAACAACGTGGCCGACACCGACGCCGCGCTGGAATGCGTGAAGAGCTTCGTCAAGCCGGCCTGTGTGATCGTCAAGCACGCCAACCCGTGCGGCGTGGCCGTCAGCCCGGACGCAGAAGGCGGTATCCGCCAGGCCTACGAACTGGCCTACGCCACCGACACCGAGTCGGCCTTCGGCGGCATCATCGCCTTCAACCGTGAACTGGACGCCGAGACCGCCAAGGCCATCGTCGACCGTCAGTTCGTCGAAGTGATCATCGCCCCAAGCGTCAGCGAGGAAGCCCGCGCCATCGTGGCGGCCAAAGCCAACGTCCGCCTGCTGGCCTGTGGCGAGTGGTCGGCTGACCGCGCCGCTGCCTGGGACTACAAGCGCGTCAACGGCGGCTTGCTGGTGCAGAGCCGCGACATCGGCATGATCGGCAGCCAAGACCTGAAAGTCGTGACCAAGCGCGCGCCGACCGAGCAAGAGATCAACGACCTGATCTTCGCCTGGAAAGTGGCCAAGTACGTCAAATCCAACGCCATCGTCTACGCCAAGAATCGCCAGACCATCGGTGTCGGCGCCGGCCAGATGAGCCGCGTGAACTCCGCGCGCATCGCCGCGATCAAGGCCGAGCACGCCGGTTTGCAGGTGGTGGGTTCGGTAATGGCTTCCGATGCGTTCTTCCCGTTCCGTGACGGCCTGGACAACGCCGCGAAAGCCGGCGTGACCGCGGTGATCCAGCCGGGTGGTTCGATGCGTGATGCTGAAGTGATCGCTGCAGCGGACGAAGCCGGCATCGCCATGGTGTTCACCGGCATGCGCCACTTCCGCCACTGATCCAACACAGCCGGTGGGCCCTGGCTTGTGTGGGAGCTGGCTTGCCTGCGATGGCATCGACTCGGTGCATCCGATACACCGAGT
>NZ_JBSVWB010000073.1:0-19444 GCF_054071795.1 Pseudomonas sp. SDO5271_S396 | reverse complement strand
ACAGTTAGAACGCGTTCCAATGTGGGAGCGGGCTTGCCCGCGAAGACGGCAGTCAAGACACCACCTGCCCACAAGCCAACAGGAGTCTTTATGAGCCGAACCATCCCCGAACCGGACCTGAACTACTTGCAAAAAGTGCTGCTGGAAATGCTCGCCATTCCCAGCCCCACCGGGTTCACCGACACCATCGTGCGCTACGTCGCCGAACGCTTGGAAGAGCTGGGTATTCCGTTTGAAATGACCCGGCGCGGCACCATTCGCGCAACCCTCAAGGGCCAGAAAACCAGCCCCGACCGGGCAGTGTCCGCACACCTGGATACCATCGGCGCCTCCGTGCGGGCGATCAAGGACAATGGCCGCCTGAGCCTGGCGCCGGTGGGCTGCTGGTCGAGCCGGTTTGCCGAAGGCAGTCGGGTCAGCCTGTTCACCGACAGCGGCGTGATTCGTGGCAGCGTGCTGCCGTTGATGGCCTCCGGGCATGCGTTCAATACCGCCGTGGATGAAATGCCAGTGAGCTGGGACCATGTGGAGCTGCGCCTGGACGCCTACTGCGCAACCCGCGCCGATTGCGACTCCCTGGGCATCGGCGTGGGCGACTATGTGGCCTTCGACCCTCTGCCCGAGTTCACCGACAGCGGGCATATCAGCGCCCGTCACCTGGACGACAAGGCCGGGGTCGCCGCCCTGCTCGCCGCGCTCAAGGCCATCGTCGACAGTGGTGAACCCCTGCTGATCGACTGCCATCCGCTGTTCACCATCACCGAGGAAACCGGCAGTGGCGCCGCCGCCGCCCTGCCCTGGGACGTCAGTGAGTTCGTCGGTATCGACATCGCCCCGGTCGCCCCCGGCCAGCATTCCAGCGAACATGCGGTGAGCGTGGCAATGCAGGACTCCGGCGGGCCCTACGACTACCATCTGTCCCGGCACCTGCTGCGCCTGGCCGCGGACAACGAACTGCCGGTGCGTCGCGATCTGTTCCGCTATTACTTCAGCGACGCCCATTCGGCGGTCACTGCCGGCCATGACATTCGCACCGCCCTGCTGGCCTTCGGTTGCGATGCGACCCACGGTTACGAGCGCACCCATATCGACAGCCTCGCCGCCCTGAGCCGTCTGCTCGGCGCGTATATCCTCAGCCCGCCCGTCTTCGCCAGCGACGCGCAACCGGCGCAGGGCTCGCTGGACCGCTTCAGTCATCAGCTGGAGCATGAAACCCAGATGGAAAGCGATACCCGGGTACCGTCGGTGGACAGCCTGGTGGGCAACAAAACCTGAGACTGGCAACTGCGGTCCCGGCGCAGTAGGATCGCCGGGACCCATTACCCGAGGCTTGTATGCTGATTCCCCACGACGCGCTTGAAGTCGACACCCTGACCCGTCTGATCGAAGACTTCGTCACGCGAGACGGCACCGACAACGGCGACGACACGCCGCTGGAAACCCGCGTGCTGCGCGTGCGCCAGGCCCTGACCAAGGGCCAGGCGCTGATTGTGTTCGACCCGGAAAGCGAGCAGTGCCAGTTGATGCTCAAGCACGATGTGCCCAAGCATCTGTTCGACTGACGCAAGGCTTACAGATTGGACGCTGCCTGGACGGCAGCGCTGCGACGCTCGAGTATTTTCTGATAGACCTCGGCACGGTGGATATGGACCCCGACCGGCGCCTCGACGCCGAATTTCACCTGGGTACCATTCAGTTCAAGGATGTGCAGCGTGATGTTATCGCCGATGGAGATGACTTCGCCCACGGCGCGGCTTAAGACCAGCATGGCGGTTGTCCTTTTGAAGTGACAGGACCCCGACCATGCGCGCTCGGGGTAACGCCATCAATGGCTTGCGGACAATTCAGGCATTACCTACCAAGAACGGTAACTTGCCTGACAGACCCAGCCGGCATCAGCCCTTGCCATTCTGCGCCTGCGCTTTGGCGCGCATCTTGTCGGCCATGGTGCTCATCTCGTCGTAGAGCAACTGCGGGTTCTTCTGCTTCAGCGCCCAGGCCATGCGCCCCTGCTCGTGGGGCAGGATCATGAACTCACCTTCGGCGACCCGCTGGTAAATGTAATCGGCAATGTCCGCCGCTGAAATCGGCGAACTCTCCAGCAACTTGCCCACTTGCGCCTTCATCGCCGGCGTCGGCCCACGGAACGAGTCCAGCAGGTTGGTCTGGAAGAACGACGGGCACACCACATGCACCCCGACTTCCTGCTGCTTGAGTTCCACCAGCAGGCTTTCCGACAGCGCCACTACTCCGGCCTTGGCCACGTTGTAATTGCTCATGGCCGGCCCCTGCATCAGCGCAGCCATCGACGCGATGTTGATGATGCGGCCCTTGCTCTTTTCCAGCAGCGGCAGGAATGCCTTGCAGCCCTTGACCACGCCCATCAGGTTGATCGCGATCTGCCAGTCCCAGTCTTCCAGGGACAACTCGGCGAAGAAGCCACCCGAGGCCACGCCGGCATTGTTGACGATCACATCGATACCGCCCAGCTTCACTTCGCAGGCCTGGGCAAACGCGGTGAGCTGGCTGTAGTCACGCACATCGCAACGCTGGATAAAACCGTCGCCACCGGCCTCGCGTACACGCTTCAGGGTTTCCTGCAACCCGGGCTCGCTGACGTCCGACAAGGCCAACTGCCACCCCTCACGGGCCCAGCGCAAAGCGATTTCACGGCCAAGGCCCGATCCGGCACCGGTGATCATCATGCGATTTTGCATAGGTAATTGCCTTGTGGTTCACGAAAAGAAGTGATCGGCAGTGTAGCGAAGGTTTTTCCTACACCCACGCACCATCAGAGTGATGAATGCCCCGGGCAAACCGGCGCCCGGGTGCGAGCGTCAGACACTGCACAAGTTCAATCTTTACCAACTAAACCGCCGCCGTTGTGAATGCATTAAAAGAAATAAGCGGGTGTGCGAAATGCTTTAAAAAAACTTGGAATTTTCGCGCGAGGCCAACAGTCGGAGTTATTAAGGCGTCCGTACTCAATGCGGGCTTGTCGTTAAATAATCGGTCTTTGCAAAAGACCTACAAGGAAAACAAACCATGAGCCTCATTCTGATCATTATCCTGATCCTGCTGCTGGTCGGTGGCCTGCCGGTGTTCCCTCACTCGCGTAACTGGGGCTATGGCCCGTCGGGCATTCTGGGCGTGGTGTTGGTGGTGCTGCTGGTGTTGTTGTTGCTCGGCCGGATATAAACGCAAGTCCGCTCCCACAGTAAAAAAGCAAAAAAAGAGGCCTTCAAGAAGGCCTCTTTTTTATTGCCGGGTGAATCAGTCCGGTTTGCCGTCTACCACACCTGCGGTGTTATCCAGCAAGCTCTTGGTGGCGGTTTGCAGGAACGATTCAAGCTTCTGCTTCAACGCCGCTTCGTCCGGCGATTCCGGGATCACTTTGCCAGTCGGGTTGGCGCCCAGTTCGAATTCCCACAACTTCGGTGGCATCTCCTTCGGCAATACCAGCACGCGGTCACCGGTGACCAAAGCCACGGTCTGGTCGCTGCCAGAAGGCTTGATCACGCCGAAGCCTTTATCGCCCTCGGGCAGGTCCAGCAGGTCGCGACCCCAGCACTGGTGCAGCGTATCGCCACCCAGGCGACCCATGATGGTCGGCACGATGTCGATCTGGGTGCCCACGGTGTGGTCACGCTCGCCGAATTTTTCCTGGATGCCGGGTGCGATCATCAGCATCGGCACGTTGAAGCGGCCCAGGTCCATCTCGGTGATCTGCTGCTCGTTGCCGAAACCGTGGTCACCCACGACCACGAACAGGGTTTCCTTGAAGTACGGCTCCTTGCGGGCCTTTTCAAAGAACTGGCCCAGGGCCCAGTCGGAGTAGCGCATGGCGGTCAAGTGTTCGTCGAGGCTGCCACGGCCCGTGACCTTGTCGACCGGCAACGGCGTCGGCAACGCATATGGCGTGTGGTTGGACAGGGTCTGCAGCAACGCATAGAACGGCTTGCCGCTTTCCCCCCGGGTCTTCAGCTCTTCCAGGCCACGGTTGAACATGTCCTGGTCGGACACGCCCCAGGTCGGGTCGGAGAACACCGGGTTGACGAAGTCATTGCGGCCGATGAAGTTGGTCATGCCCTGGTTGCTGAAGAAACCCGACTGGTTGTCCCAGGCGAAATCGCCGTTGTAGACGTACACGTCGTCAAACTTGCGCGCGCTGAGCAGTTGCGGCAGGCCCGACAGCTTGTGGCTGCCCTCCGGGGTCTGCATCAGGTACTCAAAGCCCGGCAGGTTCGGGAAGCACGCCATGGTGGCGAACATGCCTTGGTGGGTGTGGGTACCGTTGGAGAAGAAGTGGTCGAACAGCAGACCTTCCTTCGACAGTTTGTCGAAGTACGGCGTGATGTTGCCCGGACGCTCCAGCGCACCCACCGAGTGACCGGCGAAGCTTTCCATCAGGATCACGACCACGTTCTTGATCGGCAGGGTCTTCTCGGCATTGGGCGTGAAGTCACGGCGCACCGCAGCGGTGTCGGTGTCCACCAGCTTCTCTTGGGGCAATACCAGCATGTCGCGCACAGTCTGGGTGGCCAGCGGCTGCTCCAGCGTGGCTTTCCAGATATTCGAGCGGTCTTCGGAGAACCGCGACTTGGCCGCCGCGATCAGCGACAGGGTGCCATTGAGGCCCAACTGGTTGGCGAAGTTGGAGTCGGTGGTGTACACGTCACCCCAACGCAGCGGCGGGCCCTGACGCAGGGTGCCACGGGCAGCGACCACGGCGATCAGCAGGCACACCACGAACACGGCGCTGCGCAGGTACCACGGCGCCACCTGGCGAGTGCCGATGCTGCCACCGCTGAACGGGCCGCGGGGGCGCGTGGCGCGGTCGGCGCCCTTGAAGGCGATGCTCAGGATCAACGTACCCACGGCCCAGGCCAACAGGTAACGCACTACCGGGAAACCGTACCAGAGCATGCTCATCACGGTTTTCGGGTCTTCCTTCACGTACTGGAAGACCAAGCCGTTGAGGCGCTGGTGGAACTCACGGTAGAAGTCCATTTCCATCAAGCCCAGGAACAGTGCGATGCTGGACGCCACGGTCAGCCAGAAACGGAAGAAACCCCGGGCCGCCATGGCCCGTACGCTGAACAGTGCCAGCAGCAGCGGGATCAGCAAGTACACCACCAAGCGCAGGTCCAGACGCAAGCCGTTGCCGAATGCTTCGAGGAAGGTCGAAGCCGGCGTGTCGAGGATCATCTCGCGGTTATAGACCAGCAGCGCCAGGCGCAGCAGGGAGAACATCACCATCATGACCAGTGCACAGAGCAGTGTGTACGCCAGATGGGATTTGACGGTCGGTTGCAGCAGGCGATTGGAAACTCGCTGCTGACTCAGGGCGTCCGGGTTTGCCATGTCGTTTCAGGACCCATTGGGAAGTGAAGGTTTCGAAATATTGCAGCGACACATTGCCTACACTCAACCGTGTAGGACGTTAGGGTCGCGAGTTGGCGCAAATGGTGCCCGATCACTGTCGGCAACGCTATTGATTACTGAGACTTAGCGCTTCTTTATGATGATTTTCCCCTGGTATTACAGAGATTTCCGACAAGAAATTGAAGCGTGGGAATTATCCGGAAGCGCTTGTGAAAATTCTGTGCAGCGAATATTTCGATACAAATCCACAGAAATACAGGCAAAAAAAAATGCCGGAGGGGCCAACCCGTCCGGCATTGTTTTTACTGAGTTGACGCGGAGTGAAACGCTGGGCCTGTATGAAAAGTCTGGAGACGAAGGTCAGGCTGTTTTCAACGCAGCATCACCGAGGATCAAGGCTTTTCGTACAGAGCCTAGATGCGCACGTTGCCGCGCGGCCCGGCAATCGCCCAGATGATCAGGCCCAGTACCGGCAGCAGCAGGATCAGCAGGATCCACAACACTTTGGCGCCGGTGCTTGCGCCGCTTTTGAACACGTTGATGATCGCCCAGATATCCAGCGCCAGGATGATCAACCCGATCAGACCATTAAAAGTGGAACCCATGGTGTCGCTCCTAAGTGAGGGCTTGCCTGATTAGGATTGGCCGCGCAGGACAGGGTTCCGTTTTATTTCAGACGTGCAGCGCAACGCGCAAGGCTTCCAGGGACGGCTCGGCCTGAATGCCGACTTCGGCACACAGCGCCAGCACCCGCGCCAGGTGATTGCCATGCACCAGCACCACCTGGATCTCGTCGTCCAGCAGTTGGCTGAAGTTGAGCAGCACGTAGCCACCGTCTTCCTGGCTCAGTGCGCTCATCTGGATCTGGATACGGTTCAGCGCCGTCAGGGCTTCAGTCTTGGCCAGTTGCTTGGGCTTGAGGTTGAACGCCACCCCCGGTCCAAAAGACGCGACGATCTGTGCAAACAGCTCGCCGTAGGTGTCGGCCTGGAACAGCACGGTGTCCGGCAGGCTGCCGATGACGACCCACTCCCCCAACGGAATCGGGAACGAATCGTCGTAGTTGATATCCGGATTGGCTGCCAGAAACCCGGCAGGATCAGCGTAAGCCTGGGCCGCTTCATCGGCGATGCGCGCCACCTCGTCCTCAGCCATGACGCCAGTACTGATGATGCTGATGAGTTCGACGAGGGCGGCTTTCATGATCTGATCCTGTAACGGCGGGTTTTCGGGGGCGCGTAGCCTACACCAGTTTTTGCAGGCGCGCCGCCGTATCCGCTGCGCCCATGGTCTGCGCGGCAGCCAGCGCGGTGGCGCCCTGGGCGTCGGTGGCCTTGGGATTGGCGCCCTGGCCGAGCAGGTACTCCAGCATTTCGACGCGGTTGAACATGGCCGCCATCATCAATGCCGTGCGACCGTCGGACGAGGCGGCATCCACCGGTACGCCGCCCTCGATCAACGCCTTGACCACGTCCAGGTTGCCTTTGAACGCCGCGCCGGCGATTGGCAACTGGTTCTTGTCGTTGGCGAGCTGCGCGTCGGCCTTGAATTCCAACAACACTTTCACCGCGTCGGCATGGCCGTGGTAGGCCGCGAGCATCAGCAAGGTGTCGCCGTTGTGGTTGCGAAAGTTGGCTGGCAGGCCTTTGGTCAGCAAGGCCGCGAGCATGGCCGCGTCGCCACGACGGGCTACATCGAAGACCTGCTCGGCAAATTCGGCGGCTTCGTCTTCGGTCATTTGTTTCGGCTGGTCTGACATGTGGGGCTCCTCGTCGGCTACTGGAATAGGCGCCAGTGTCGCGAGGGAGTTCCCACCTGTCATGGTTTTTTTGTCAAAAATGCCCATAGGCAGAATCAATAGCGAAATTGACCGCCCTGGATCTGCGCCAATAGCTGACCGGTCACGGGAACGTAGCTGTCCGATCCCGGCAGCCAGGCGTAGACCGGGTCATTGCCCGCCTTTTCCGGGTCGAACGCCTCTTCCTTGAGCCTGACTTTCTGGTACTTGAAGGTCCCCGTGGTTTCCATCTTCACCTTGATCCGCAGGAACAGCGGCACCGCGTAGTGCGGCAACTGGTCATGGGCGAACTGCAGCAATTCACGCAGGTCCAGCGACGCCAGGGACTCGCTGGGAGTAATGGCAACCATCCCGGCGCGGCCATTGGTGTTTTCGATCTCGACCCCATAGGCCACCACTTCGGCGATCTGCGGATGTTGCAGCAGGGTGTTCTCGACCTCGGTGGTGGAGACGTTCTCGCCTTTCCAGCGGTAGGTGTCCCCAAGGCGGTCGACGAACTGCGCATGACCGAAACCGATGCTGCGCAGCAGGTCGCCGGTATTGAAATAACGGTCGCCCGGTTCGAACACGTCGGTGAGGATCACCTTGCGGTTCTTTTCCGGGTCGGTGTAGCCATCGAACGGCGATTTGTCATCGATCCGCGCCAGCAGCAACCCCTGCCCGCCCGTTGGCACCTTGCGCATGAAACCGTCGGCGCCACGGATCGGCTCGCAGCTGTCATGGGCGTAGTCCACCAGCGCCCATTGCTGCAGGGAAAAACCGATGGTGTTGTCGAAGTTGATCACGTTGGTAAACCCGATATTGCCGTCACTGGCGGCATACAACTCGCAGATATGCTCCACGCCGTAGCGCTGCTTGAACTGTGCCCACACCCCGGGCCGCAGGCCGTTGCCGACCATCTTGGTCACGCGATTGTCACGGTCGCTTGCGCTGGCAGGCTGGTCCAGCAGATAACGGCACAGCTCGCCGACATAACCGAGGGTGGTCGCGTTGAAGGTGCGCACGTCGTCCCAGAACTGACTGGCGCTGAATCTGCGGCGGATCGCGAAACCCGACGCGCCGACAATGGCCGAACCCCAGCAGACACAGAGGCCGGTGGCGTGATAGAGCGGCAAGGTGCAATACAGAACATCGTCGGGCCCCATGTCCAGGGCAATGCTGCCGAAGCTGACCGCGGTCTTGGTCCAGCGACCGTGCTTCATGATGCCGGCCTTGGGCAAGCCGGTGGTGCCGGAGGTGTAGATATAGAAGCACGGGTCGTTGAAGAACACCTGCCCGGTACTGGCAGGGTTGTCTTGCGCGCACTGGGCACTGGCGGCAAGCAGGTCGATATAACCTTCGGGCACCGGACCGGCCTGTTGGTCGGCGACAAACCAGGTCTTGTCGGCCTGGATTTGAACCTGTTCACGCACCGCCGAATAGGCCGCCACCAGTTCTGCGCCCACAACAATCGCGACCGGATTCACCAGGTTCAGGCTGTGTACCAGCGCGGCCTGGGTTTGCGCGGTATTGAGCATCGCGCAGACGCCGCCCAGCTTGGCCACGGCCAGCACGTTCAAGAGCAATTCGGGGCGATTCTCGATAAACAGCGCCACCACATCGCCCTTGCGGATGCCCTGGGCCTGCAAGTGATGGGCGATGCGGTTGGCGCGGCGGTTGGCTTCGACATAACTAAGCCGCATATCGCCGTACAGCAACGCCGTACCGTCCGGGTTACGCAAAGAGGCTTGTTCGAAGTGCCAGCCCAGGCCGCAGGGCTGTTCAGGGTCGGTGATATTGGCAGCGCGCATGCCACGCAGCACACGCGGCAGGGCTCGGACGATGGCGGGAACCTTACGGAGCATCATGCTCCAGGTGATCCTGTCGTTCGGTTGATGGCTCATGGAGGAACGTCCTTTTTCTTATTCTTCGTATGATCCAGACACATCGAGTGCGCCGTCAGCAGGGTCCTCGATGCCTGTCAGGAAAATACGTCAGCCCTTCCCGGGCTGTACACGCGGGATTTGAAAAGTTTTGTATCCCGTCTGGGTCCTAGCAAAAAAAAGGAATTCGACCGCGCCGGGACAGTCCTTATCAGTAACCGGGCGCCCCGCAGACCCAGGTCCGATAGCGCAAAATGCAGGATGCATGATGGCCATTCATGCAAATTGCACGAAACCGAAATCGAGCAAAAAATATAACATACTGATTTTAAAGAATATTTTTTATATCCATAGCTGGCACAATCACTGCACCTATCACTCCATGCTTGCCCACTTGAGCCAACGGAGCTGATAGACATGAGCCTGATCCAAGACAAATTCGCTTCTGTATTTTCCCAATACGACGTCACCACTCAGCCACGTCCTGACGGCGGCATCCTGCTGACCTTGCGCAACAGTGAAGGCAAGCAGGTCAAGCGTTCCATCTCGTATCAACAACTGCACACCGCCGACCAACTGACCTGGGTGATCAGCGCCATTCGCCGCGATCTGGCTGAGCAAGCCAGCGAGCTGCCACAGATTTCGATGCTGCAAAGCCAGAATCGCTTTGCTCTGCCGACTTACCATTCGGCTTAAAGTACTCACCATGAAAAAGGGCCGCGACGCCGTTGAGCGTCGCGGCCCTTTTTCATGGAGTCAGCACAAACCCTGGCGCGCCGCCTCGTTGATCGCCTGCACGCGGTTGGTGACTTCAAGCTTGCCGTAGATGTTGCGCAAGTGAAATTTGACCGTGGCTTCGGACGTGGCGCGGATCTGGCTGATTTCCCAGACCGTCTTGCCTTCCGAGGCCCAGCGCAGGATTTCCAGTTCGGTGGGGGTCAGGGATTTGCCGCACAGACTCATACGACGCCTGACTGGCATCGACACATTAAGCGTTGGGTGAAAAGAATCCTCTGGGCCACTCATTGATCGCTCTCCTTTTTATTATGGGCGGACGCCATATCACCCTTCGGATTCCTCCTATTGACAGGTGATATAAACACTATAGCCACAGAGAGTTACATATCAGTGGAACTAAAAAATAAGGTCCGGAATAAATATCCCGGACTTACAAGCAACTAGGCATTTTCCCACAGCAACTTCCAACATGCCGGGGTTGAAACTTCGGATATTGCACTTAATCGTCCAAGCCGGGAAAACCTGTGGCGATTGCATCGCCGGTGAAGTCCGGTACTCGACCTTGCATCGAGTTGAACAATTGCAACGTCACACAGTGCGGGTTCTCGCCCATGTCGAACCAGTGCGGCAGGCCTGCGGGGATAATCAGCAGGTCATGCTTCTCGCAGCGCACGGCATACACGTAATCGCCCACGTGCAGGTTGAACAGGCCCTGGCCAGCGATGAAAAAGTGCCCTTCGTCCTGGCTATAGCGGCGTTCATCCAGGAACTGCGCGCGCAGCTCGGCCTTCTGCGGATGATCATTGGTCACACTGAACGCTTCCACCGCCGCAAAGCCGAGCGCATCGATCTGCGGCTGGCAGGCAGCAATCATCTGGGCTGCACTGGCGCCCTTTTCAATCGGCGCTGGTTGCCAGCGTGCGAACCGTACGCCGTGTTCCGCCAGGGTCGACGCAATGTCGTCGGCGTGGGTCAGGACCTTGTTCGGGGTGTCCGGGGTGGCGACGTGGTAGACGGCGACATAACTCATTGCACGGTTCCTTGGTTCTGCTCTTGCGATCGAAAGCCCATGATAACGGCGGCGGCGAGGGCCGCGACGCTGGCGATGCTGAAGGTCAGGGTCGGCCCCAACAGGTTCCAGCTGTAACCGGAAAACAAGGCGCCCAGCGCGCCGCCAGTCCCGGCCAGGGCAGCATACACCGCCTGACCCTGGCCTTGCTGGCGGTCGCCGAAACTGCGTTGCACAAAGGCAATCGCAGCGGCGTGAAAACTGCCGAAGGTGGCGGCGTGCAGCACTTGCACCAACAGCAGCACCCAGAAGAATTCGGCGAACGAGCCCAGCAGCAACCAGCGCAGTGCCGCCAGCAGGAAACTGGCCAGCAGCACCCGGCGCACTGAAAACCGCAGGAGGATGCGGCTCATGGCCAGGAACATCAGTACCTCCGCCACGACCCCAAGCGCCCAGAGCAGGCCGATCACTCCACGGCTGTAGCCCAGGTGCTCAAGGTGCAGACTCAAGAAGGTGTAATACGGGCCATGACTCATTTGCATCAGTGCCACACAGGCATAAAACGCCAGCACCCCGGGGCTGCGCAAGCGCTTGAGAAAACCGTCACCGGCCAGGCGATTGCCGTGGCTGGCAGGCTGCGCATTCGGCACCCACAGGCTGGCTCCGATGATGCCGGCCATGATCACTACGATCACCACCGGGTAAATGTCCAGGCTGAGCCAGTCGAACAGACGGCCCATGATCACCACGGCCAGGATGAAACCAATGGAACCCCACAGGCGCACCTGGCTGTAGCGCGCGGTCTGGTTTTGCAGGTGCGCCAGGGTAATCACTTCAAATTGCGGCAGCACCGCGTGCCAGAAAAATGCATGCAATGCCATCACCAGGGCCAGCCAGGCGTAGGTCTTGCTGACGAAGATCAGCGAAAAGCTGATCAGGGTGCACACCGCGCCAAACCGCACGATGGCCAGACGCCGGCCGGTGTAGTCCCCCAGCCAGCCCCACAGGTTGGGCGCTACACAGCGCATCAGCATCGGGATGGCTACCAGTTCGCCGATGCGCGCGCTGGCAAACCCGAGGTGGTCGAAGTACAGCGCCAGGAACGGCGCGGTCGCGCCGAGCAGGGCGAAGTAGAAGAGGTAGAAACTGGAGAGGCGCCAGTAGGGGAGCGTGGAGTTCATGTGGGTTGGGGCTGCTGCGCAGCCCGGTGCGAGCAGGCTCGCCCACCACCACAATCAGCCATCAGAGTTGGCCCAGTACCGGCGTATTGACCTGAACATCGGCGTTCTGCCCACGGTGGCGCAGCAGGTGGTCCATCAAGACGATGGCCATCATGGCTTCGGCAATCGGCGTGGCGCGGATGCCCACGCACGGGTCGTGGCGGCCTTTGGTGATCACGTCCACCGGGTTGCCATTCACATCGATCGAACGGCCTGGGGTGGTGATGCTCGACGTGGCCTTGAGCGCCAGGTGCGCCACGATCGGCTGGCCGGAGGAGATGCCACCGAGGATGCCGCCGGCGTTGTTGCTGAGGAAGCCTTGCGGGGTCAGCTCGTCACGGTGTTCGGTACCGCGCTGGGACACGCAGGCAAAACCGGCGCCGATTTCCACTCCCTTCACCGCGTTGATGCTCATCAGCGCATGGGCCAGTTCGGCGTCGAGGCGGTCGAAGATCGGTTCGCCCAGGCCGGGTTTCACGCCTTCGGCGACGACAGTGATCTTGGCGCCGACGGAGTCCTGGTCGCGGCGCAACTGGTCCATATAGGCTTCCAGTTCCGGCACCTTGTCCGGGTCCGGGCTGAAAAACGCATTGTTTTCCACGCTGTCCCAGGTCTTGAACGGGATTTCGATCGGGCCCAGCTGGCTCATGTAGCCACGGATCACGATGCCCTGGGTGGCCAGGTATTTCTTGGCAATGGCACCGGCGGCCACGCGCATGGCGGTTTCCCGTGCCGAGCTGCGGCCACCGCCACGGTAGTCGCGCTCGCCGTATTTATGGTGGTAGGTGTAGTCGGCGTGGGCCGGGCGGAACAGGTCCTTGATCGCCGAGTAGTCCTTGGACTTCTGGTCGGTGTTGCGGATCAGCAGGCCGATGGCGCAACCGGTGGTGCGACCTTCGAAGACGCCAGACAGGATTTCGACCTCGTCGGGTTCCTGGCGCTGGGTAGTGTGGCGGCTGGTACCGGGCTTGCGACGGTCGAGGTCACGCTGCAGGTCTTCCAGGGACAGCGCGAGGCCTGGCGGGCAGCCGTCGACAATGGCGACCAACGCCGGGCCATGGCTTTCGCCCGCGGTGGTGACAGTGAACAGCTTGCCGAAGGTATTGCCGGACATGCAGGGCGCTCCGTGAAATCAGTTGAATCAAGTCAACCGTAATAACTTAAGGGCGCCAGTATACGCAGGCCCACCGACGAGTTCATCCTCGAAACCTTACCCATGGACATTGGTCCAACGGGCACCTCCTCAATGATGGCGCGATGATGTTGCGAGCTTTGCTGTTCACCCTGACCCTGTTGACCTCCCTGGCCCACGCCGCCGCCCCCGTCGTGCTGCAACGCCCCATCAGTCTGGATACCGGCAGCGGTGAGCTGTTCGGTTCGCTGTTGCTACCCCAGTCCGACAAACCGGTGCCAGTGGTGCTGATCGTCGCCGGCTCCGGCCCCACCGACCGCAACGGCAACAGCGCCGACGGTGCGCGCAACGACAGCCTCAAGCGCTTGGCCTGGGTACTGGCCCGGCACAACATCGCCAGCGTGCGTTACGACAAGCGCGGCGTGGCCGCGAGCCTCGCGGCCACGCCCGACGAACGCAACCTGAGCCTCGATGCCTACGTTTCCGACGCCGTGGCCTGGGGCAAGCAGCTCAAGGCCGACAGACGCCTGGGGCCGCTGATCCTGCTGGGCCACAGTGAAGGTGCGCTGGTGGCCACCCTCGCCGCGCCACAACTGGAGCCTGCGGGGGTTATCTCCCTTTCAGGCAGCGCACGCCCGGTGGACCAGGTGATCCGCCAGCAACTGGCCGCTCACCTGCCCCCTGCCCTGCTGCTGCGCAGCAATCAGATCCTCGACCACCTCAAGGCCGGCCAATTGGACACTGATGTGCCCGACCCGCTGCAAAGCATTTTCCGACCCAGCGTACAGCCCTATCTGATCAGCCTGTTTCGTGCAGACCCTTCGGCTGCTTTCGCCCGGCTGCGTATGCCGGCCCTGATCATCCAGGGCTCCAACGATATCCAGGTAGGCGTGGGCGATGCCCGACAGTTGAAAAAAGCCAAGCCCGATGCGCAATTGGCCGTGATCGAAGGCATGAACCACGTGCTGCGTATCGTGCCCAACGAGGTGAAACAGCAACTGGCCTCCTATAACGACCCGCAATTGCCCCTCGCCGCCGAGTTGGGCACGCGCGTTGTGCGCTTTATCGACGGGCTTGAGCCCCGTTAAACGCATATTGGCCTCCAGTCCTGGCAAAAACGGCCGATAAGCCCAGAGTCGACAGTAAAAAGACAGTCGACTCGCAAGGCTTGGACAGGATCGCGCCGCATGACAACCACTGAAGCAACACCGGAACCGACCGCCGAAACCCCGGCAGAAAATACCGAGGCCGTCGACACGGCGGCCTTGCCGTGGGGGGACGTCCACGCCGAGCATTTCAAGATGCTGCGCCTGGCGCCACTCGCCACCGACCGGTCCACCGGCGCGCGACCGCTGCGGTTCGTGCAATTCGGCTATGCCGAGCGCCACGATAAACATCGCAGCCTGCTGCGCATGGTGATCCAGTTGCCGGGCCAGCGGGTGCGCCGCGAACAGAATCACCTGGACGTCTGGCTCGACCACGATAAACACCGCGTGCACTTCGGTCCGGGCAACAGCCTGGAAATCGAACCGCCCAACCGCGGCCTGGGGCGTTTCCTGGTGGCCCAGGGGGTCGCCTGGGCGAGAAAGAAGGGGGCCAGCTACCGCATCGACGGGGTCGACCTGGCCAACAAGGACGCCTTGAACGAAGCCACTCGCCTGCGTCGCGACCACTTTTTGCGCGTCCAGGGGTTCGATGTGGCCTACGCCGATGTGCAGCACCTTAAAGGTAACGTGCAACCGGCCCGAGTCGGTGAAGTGCTCGACAGTTGGAACACCGAGAAGGTGCAGTTCGTGGAAATTCTCGAAGCCGCGCAGATGCTGCAACAGGCCGAGCAGAACCTGGCGGAGCAGGAAACCAAGCTGCGCAAGGAAGAAGAACGGGTCATCAAGTTCAAGCGCGAAGACAGCGGCTTGCGCTTTACCATCACCTGCCTGGTGGCGTTTACGGTATTTCAGGCGGGGTTGTTGATCTGGATCGCCACGCATCGTTAGTGGGCTGAAGTGCACTCAACAGTGGGAGCTGGCCTGCGATTGCAATGGATCAGTGTGTACATCTGCTACTGATATACCGCAATCGCAGGCAAGCCAGCTCCCACAAGGAAATTGCAGTGGCAAAAAAAGCTCTGTCAGCAGGGGCATTGCGCCGGGCGCTTTCTTACCAACGATAGAGATCCAATGTGGGAGCTGGCTTGCCTGCGATTGCGGCGGCACTGCCTACCGAGAGGTCGCCTGACCCATCGCCTTCGCGATCAAGCCCGCTCCCACATTTATTGCCCATGTCTTCAATGGGATCGATTCAAACCCGTGCGGCGAACTCGGCCTGATGCTGACGGCACTGCTCGGCCGTCAGCATGAACACCCCATGCCCACCGCGCTGGAAGTCCAGCCAGGCGAAGTCGACCTCCGGGTACAACGCCTCGACGTGCACCTGGCTGTTACCCACCTCGACAATCAACAGACCTTTTTCGGTCAGGTGGTCAGCTGCTTCGGCCAACATGCGTCGCACCAGATTCAGCCCGTCATCGCCGCAGGCCAGGCCCAGTTCCGGCTCGTGCTGGTACTCGTCCGGCATGTCGGCGAAATCCTCGGCATCCACATACGGCGGGTTGGACACGATCAAGTCAAAACGCTGGCCCGGCAGGCCCTCGAAGCCGTCGCCCTGCACGGTGTACACACGTTCATCGGCGCCATGGCGCTCGATGTTCTGGTTGGCCACTTCCAGGGCTTCGAAGGACAAATCGCCCAGCACCACTTCAGCGTCGGGGAACTCGTAGGCGCAGGCAATGCCGATGCAGCCCGAGCCGGTGCACAGATCGAGAATGCGCGCCGGTGGCTTGGCCAGCCAGGGTTCGAAGCGGTTTTCGATCAGTTCGCCAATGGGTGAACGCGGGATCAGCACGCGTTTATCGACAATGAACGACATGCCGCAGAACCACGCCTCGCCCAGCAGGTAGGCGGTGGGCACGCGCTCATGAATGCGGCGATGGAGCAGACGCTGCACATGGGAGACTTCCTCTTCTTCCAGGTTGCAATCCAGGTAGCTATCGGCAATTTCCCACGGCAGGTGCAAGGCCCCCAGTACCAATTGCCGGGCTTCATCCCAGGCATTGTCGGTACCGTGTCCGAAAAACAGGTCTTCCCCGTGGAAACGGCTGACAGCCCAACGGATGTGGTCGCGCAAGGTGCGCAGGCGGGAAGTGATCACGGGGCAAGCTCCAGGAAAAAACGACGGGCGATTCTAACAGCCTTCGCCGGCATCGACGATGTACGAAAAACCTTGGCCGTACGTCGGATTTAATCCATTTTGCCAGCATCGGACTCAACAAGCCGTGCACTTGACATCGCTGCACGTCAACAACGGCGTACCTTACGATGGTAGCGATTCACAGAATTGCTCAGCCAGTGGACAATGTCACAAAAGCCCCCCTCACAGGAGCCCCAGAATGTCCGTTCCAAAGACGATGTTTCAACTCAGCGGTCGCGGTTACGCAGCAGCCAACCTGAACCATGCGACCCTCGTGATCATCGACGCCCAGAAAGAATACCTCAGCGGTCCGCTTGCCCTGTCGGGCATGGACGCCGCCGTCGCCAACATCAAGCAGCTGGTTGGTGCGGCGCGCAATGCCGGGCGCCCGATCGTGCATGTACGCCACCTGGGTACCGTGGGCGGCCTGTTTGACCCGCAGGGCGAGCGCGGTCAGTTCATTACCGGCCTGGAACCCCAGGGTGACGAAACCATCATCGGCAAATTGTTGCCCAGCGCCTTCCATGGCACCGGCCTGGAAAAACACCTGCAGGACCTTGGCTCCCTGGATCTGATCGTCTGCGGCTTCATGAGCCATTCCAGCGTCAGCACCACCGTGCGCGCGGCCAAGAACCTCGGTTTTCGCTGCACCTTGGTGGAAGACGCCTGCGCCACCCGTGATCTGCCTTACAAAGGCGGTATCCTGAGTGCCGACCACGTGCAACAGACTGAAATGGCCATCATGGCCGACAACTTCGCCACCCTCGCGCTGACCAAAGACCTCGTCTGATATAAACGCCACCTTCGATGAGCGGCGCGGCGTGTGTATAGCCCCGCTCATCCGCAAAGCCCCGTCATTTGCCGCATTTGCCTCTGCTGTCGGAACAACCTGTGTATCTTCCGGTCGAAGGGCCGATACCCTGGAGGAAAGGTCGGAATGAAGATATCCGATGGTTTTGACGCTCGTCGCTTGCGCCCCAAGGGGCCGAGCAACTGGCGTCTGCGCCTGGCGGCCGGCTTTGCCGCGTTGCTGGCGATAGTAGGTGTGGCACTGGCCGTCGCGGGCGGCGCTGGTTTGGCCGGTCGTTCACCGGCATTGGGCGAATTGAACACCAGCCCCGGCGGTTCGATCATTCTGCTGGTGATCGGCCTGCTGGTACTGTGGCTGGGCGTGTGGTGGTGGCGGCGTAGCCGTCGGAAAATGCGCCAGCCTCTGTCATTGAACATCGCTTCACACCTGATGAAAAAGCACGACTGATGGCACCTGGATAGCGTTTCCTGCGCCCCGGCCGCCGCGATTTAGGTAAACTGCCTGCCCTTCGCGGAGGCCAACATGCAAGACGACGATTTTTCCCTGTTCAAAAACGAGCTGCGCGGTGTCAAGCCGATCAAGCACGATCGCGCCGATACCGGCAAACCCAAGGCCGACCGGGCGCAGATCGCCAAGCTGCGCCAGGCCGCCACCGTGCGTACCGAGACCACCACCGTGGACGGTCTGTCGGACCAATTCGTGATTGATGTCGGCCCCGAAGACGAGCTGATGTGGGCCCGCGACGGCGTGCAGGACAGCCAGGTGCGCAAGCTCAAGGCCGGCCAGATTCCCTTCGAAGGCAGCCTCGATCTGCATGGCATGACCGTGGAAAAAGCCCGTGAAACCCTCTGGGCCTTCCTCGCCGAAGCCACTAAATTCGAAATCCGCTGCGTACGCGTCACCCACGGCAAAGCCGTGCGCCTGGATGGCAAGCGCCCCATGATCAAGAGTCACGTCAACACCTGGTTGCGCCAGCACCCCCAGGTACTCGGTTTTACCTCCTGCCAGGCGCGCCATGGCGGCGCAGGTGCCGTGTATGTGATGCTCAAGCGCACCATGATGGAAGGGCGCGACGAGTAACAAGTGCCCTCGCCAGGCTTGCAGCGATGTGTCGGCCACCGTAACCTTGCGCTTTGCGAAAATCCAACAGGTAGTTTCATGTCCCTGGAACAGAATTACACCGCGATCCTCGGCCAGCTCGGCGAGGACGTTTCCCGCGAGGGCCTGCTCGACACGCCAAAACGTGCCGCCAAGGCGATGCAGTACCTTTGCCGCGGTTATGAACAGACGCTCGAAGAGGTCACCAACGGTGCCCTGTTCAGCTCCGATAACAGTGAAATGGTGCTGGTGAAGGACATCGAGCTGTACTCGCTGTGCGAACACCACCTGTTGCCGTTCATCGGCAAGGCCCACGTCGCCTACATCCCGAGTGGCAAGGTGCTGGGCCTGTCCAAGGTCGCGCGGATTGTCGACATGTACGCACGCCGCCTGCAGATCCAGGAAAACCTCAGCCGCCAGATCGCCGATGCGGTGATGCAGGTGACCGGCGCCCTGGGTGTTGCGGTGGTGATCGAAGCCAAGCACATGTGCATGATGATGCGCGGTGTAGAGAAGCAAAACTCATCGATGATCACCTCGGTGATGCTCGGCGAGTTCCGCGAAAACGCGGCCACCCGCAGCGAATTCCTCAGCCTGATCAAGTAACGGGTTGTCGTGAAGAAAACCGGCGTTCATCGCCGGTTTTTTTTCGCCGGTCAAAATCAGGTAAGCTGCGGCCCCTTCTGTTCCGGGCAAGAGGTTTGAACCATGTTCGTCAAAGCACTTCGAGTCGGCCTCGGCCACGTCATCATCGCGGGCGATTTCCTGACCCGTCCGCGCAAAAAGCAGCGCAGCGCCGAGCAACAGGCGCAGGTGAACGAAGCCGCCAAGGACCTGACCCTGTATCAATTCCATGCCTGCCCGTTCTGCGTGAAGACCCGCCGAACCCTGCACCGCCTGAACGTGCCGGTGGCATTGAAAGACGCGAAGCACAATGAGCATGACCGCCAGACCCTGCTGGAGCAAGGCGGCAAGATCAAGGTGCCGTGCCTGCGTATCGAAGAAAATGGCCAGACCACCTGGATGTATGACTCCAAGGTGATCATCGATTACCTGGATAAGCGCTTCGCTGCGGTCTGACAGACACCGTAGAACCCTGTGGGAGCTGGCTTGCCTGCGATAGCGGTGTATCAGTAGCAGCAATG
>NZ_JBSVWB010000072.1:0-19448 GCF_054071795.1 Pseudomonas sp. SDO5271_S396 | reverse complement strand
TGCGGAGTGTCAGCCACTGAATGTGCTGACTGACCCACCGCTTTCGCGGGCAAGCCCGCTCCCACATGTTGTCCGCGTCGTCTTAAAGACCAGTAAGCAAATGCACCACGCCGCCTGACAACACCATCACGCCAGGCACACCGGCTGCGGTCAACGCTCCACTGTTCATCTTCCCGGCATCCTGCAACTGCACCCGCACCCGCGTCAGCGCCACACGTTGCTGCGACTTGAGATTCTCCGCGCCGCCCAACGCACTCAGTACGTCAGCCGACAACAGATTCTGCGATGACGATGCCGACGGCGCCGTGACGGCCTCGACAATCAAGTCAGGGGTCAGGGCTTTCCAGAACGCCCGCTGCAATTTCTCGAACATGCTCAGTGCTCCACGACAAGTGAGGTTTCAACGGTGGCCGCGTGGTATTGGCTCAACGCCTCACGCACTTGGGAGGCTTCTTCCAGGCCCAGCACCTGGCGGGCGATGAGCTGGCAGTCGGCCAGATCCAGCTCGCGAACCGTGGCCTTGATGGTCGGGATCAGCGGTACGCTGACCGACAACTCGTCCACGCCCAGCCCGATCAGCACGGGCACTGCCAAGGCTTCGGAGGCCAATGCACCGCACACACCTACCCACTTGTCATGGGCATGCGCGGCCTTGACGGTGGTGGCGATCAAGCGCAGTACAGATGGGTGAAAACTGTCGGCCTGGCTGGCCAGACGCGGATGGTCGCGATCCATCGCCAGGGTGTATTGGGTCAGGTCGTTGGTGCCGATGGAAAAGAAGTCCACGTGGGGCGCGAACACATCGGCCATCAAGGCGGCGGACGGCACCTCGATCATGATGCCCAGCTTCGGCAATTCGGTGAGCCCGAGTGCCTGTGCTTCCTCTTCAAGGATCTTGCGGGCCAGATGCAACTCCGAGACCAGGCTGACCATCGGCAGCATGATATGCAGCCGCGCAAAACCGGCGCTGGCCAGAATGGCGCGGAACTGTTCGCGCAGCAGTTCCGGGCGCTCCAGGCACAAACGAATGCCGCGCAAGCCGAGGAATGGGTTGGTTTCGGCGTCCATCGGCACGTAGGCCAGGGGCTTGTCACCGCCCACATCCAGGGTGCGCACCACCAGATTTCGCTCGGTGCCCAGGGCACGGGCGATGGCGGTGTAGGTCGCGGCTTGCTCATCCGGGCTCGGCGCGCGGTTGCGATCCAGGTACAGAAACTCCGAACGCAGCAGGCCCACACCTTCGCCGCCCAACGTCAGGGATTGCTCCACTTCCTGCAACGACGCGACGTTGGCGGTGACTTCCACGTGATGCCCATCGCGGGTCACGGCAGCCAGGGTCGCCCGGGCCAGGTCACGCTGGCGGCGCTGAACTTGCTGTTGCCGAGTCACTTCCAGTTGTTCGATTTCGGCCAGGTTCGGGTCCAGGTGCAACTCGCCCTTATCCGCATCGAGCAAGACTTGCTTGCCATTGGCCAGCGCCAGCACCTGCACCGGCACACCGCAGATCGCCGGCAGGCCGAGGGCACGGGCGAGAATAGCCACGTGGCTGGTGGCACCGCCACCGACAGTGACGAACCCCAGCACTTTGGTGGTATCCAGACTGGCGGTCTGCGACGGCGTCAGTTGCTCGGCAATCAGGATCGCCCGCTCCGGCAACGCCAAGGCGCTGTCCTGAATGCCCAGGATCAGCTTCAGCACACGCTGGCCGACATCGGCCAAGTCCGCCGCACGCTCGGCGATCAATGCATTGCCCATGCCCTGGAACAATTTCACCGTGGCTGCCGTGGCGCTGTTCCAGGCGAACGCGGCGCTCTTGCCTTCGGCCAGCAGCGCGTGAGCCTGTTCGAGCAGGGTCGGGTCTTCGAGCAGTTCCTGATGGGCACGGAAAATTTCCGCCTGGGCACTGCCGGCAGCCTTGTCTTGCAGGGCTTGCAACGCCTCGTTTGCCGCCAGCAGGCCACGCTCCAGCGCGGCTCGTTCGGCGGTTTCACCGGCACCCGTTTCAGGGATGCTCAGTTCAGGTTCGGTGACTTGGACAACCTGGCCAAATGCCGAACCGGGCGAGGCACACACGCCTTTGAGCAGCGTCGCCGACACATTCGGCTCAGCCACCTCGGCGGCGACCGCAACCGTCTCGCCACTGCCTTGCAGCAACAGCTCAACCAGCGCCTCAATGGCCGCTTCGGCCTCCTCGCCGGCGGCGCTCACTTGCAACGTATCGCCCTGCACGGTCTGCAGCGCCATGATCGCCACCAACGATTTGGCGTTGGCGCTCTGGGTTTGCTTGTGCAGGTAGATGCTGGCGTTGAAGCCCTTCGCCGCCTGGGCAAATACCGCCGCAGGACGCGCATGCAGGCCATTGGCATTGGGCAGGGTCAACGGTTTGGAGAACAGTGCATCGCCCTCCTCTTCCTCGGGTGCTTCAAGCGTTTCACCTGGGGATAACTGCACCAACGGCTGGCCTGCTTCTACGAGCCCGTCCGCCAGCAAGGTGAACGGCTCGCCGCTCACCACCAGCATCAGGGTCAGCAGACTCCGGGCATTGAGCGCCACGTAGTCGGCATCGAATTCGATCAGCGGTTGCCCGGCCTCCACCCGCTGGCCTTCCTGCACCAACCGGGTGAAGCCCTGGCCCGCCAGGTTCACGGTGTCCAAGCCGATATGCATCAGTATCTGGACGCCGTTGTCGTCGGTGACAGTCACCGCATGACCACTGTCCTGGATATCGCTGATCACCCCGGCCAACGGTGCGCAAAGGGTCTGCGACGTAGGGTCGATGCACAGACCGTCGCCGATCAGACGGCTGGAAAACACCGGATCGGGCACCTTGTCCAGCGCCAGCAGCACACCGGACAGGGGTGCCTGCAGTTCCAGGGGTTGAGTTGTGGTCATGACTTCACCTGTTGGTTTTGTTCTGTAAAAACATTGAGCGGATTACTTCCACCAATACTCGACTTGCACACCAAAGTTCGACCCATGCCGTGCCGTCCCGTAGGAGCCGGTGTCGGACAACGCCGACCCCGCCGCCAGCTCATTCGCCGCGCGCTTGGCCGCTTCGTTCCAGGTGGCATAGGTGTAGTACAAACGCACTTCCGGCCGCGCCCAGAAATCCGGGCCTTTGGGCGACCAGGTCGGGGCGAAGGTAAATTTGCTCAGCTTGCGCGTGCCGCCCGTGGCGTCGATTTGATCGTGCCCAAGTTCAGTGACCAGTTTGAATTGCTCGCTGATTGCATAGGCAGGACGCACACCCACCGACATCCAGGTCTGGTCCTGGCTGCCGGGGCGAATATCTTTCTGGTACACAGCTTCGATCTGCCCGCCGAAACGCGGGGTTACCTGCCAGTCGAAGAACTCCACGGCGCGGTAGCTTTTGCTGCTTTTGTCCAGGCTGGTATCACCGGTATACCCCAAGCCGGTGCCGGGGCCTTCGCCGTACTGCAGGGCGAATTTGTTCTTGCCGCCCAGGAAAGGTTTTTGCACGTGCTGCGCGGTGATCGCCCAGCCGCTGTTGGCGTCACGACCACCGGCCTTGTCGATGTAGCTCAGGCCCAGCTCCAGCTCGCCACCGGGGTTGGTCTTGAAGCCTGCGACGTTGAAGTCGTGACGGGTCGCGTATTCCTTCTGGTACAGGTTGTCCTTGCGGGAAATGGCGTAGCTGTACTTGAGGTCGCCGATCAGCACGTCCTCGATACCGCCACCCGTGGCGCTCTGGTTCCAGTAGTAGAAGTCGGAGATATGGATGTCGTTACGTTTGTAGTAACGCCGACCGGCCCACAGCGAACCGCCATTGAGGCTGGGCAGGTTGGACCATTGCGCATACATCTGCGGCATGCGCGCCGAGCCGTTGTTTTCGCCCTGGAATTTCAGCTCGCGGTCGTACTTGTTGTACAGCGACGCCATGGCATCGACGCTGAGCACCGAACCATCGTCGAAGGTGAGCAGGTCCTGGCGCAGTTCCAGCTCGGCATACTGTTCGCATTCGTTACCCAGACGGTATTTGGAGGGTGCCCCCGGCAGTTGGAAACACTGCTGCGGGCCACTGCCCGTGGACGTCCCCGCGCCGCTGCGCAGGTAACCGGCAAATTCCAGTGCCTGGGCGCCAAACGGCAGACTCAGACAAGACGCAACGAGGCCCAGCTTTATTGTTGTTTTCATGAAGCACTCCGGTATTTTTATTATGGTGTTTGAAGCGCCCCGTGCTCCCACACGGGGGTACAGCGGGTCTCAATCCTTGAGGTGCAACACAAACGATTCGTATGGGCGCAACACCACCGTGCCCGTACGCATCGGGCAGTCGGGATAATTGCTGATCAACAGGCGTTGCTCGCTCGCCGCGCCACCCAAGGTGTCGGGCAACTGGATTTCGCAGGGCGTGCCATAGAAGTTGTTCAGCACCAGCAGGCGCTCACCGTGGCCTTCGCGCAGATACGCCCAGACCTGTGGATGGCCTTGCAGCAGCTCGCGATAGACCCCTTCCTGGATCAACGGTTCATGACGACGCAAGGCGATCAGCGCGCGGTAGTGATGCAGTACTGAATCCGGGTCATCCAGCTGGCTTTCGACGTTGATCTGCGCCGCATTGGCCGGGATGCCGATCCACGGTTCGCCGCTGCTGAAACCGGCATTGGGCCCGGCATTCCACTGCATTGGGGTGCGCCCGTTGTCACGGGATTTCTGCATGATCGCCGCCATGCTCGAGGCCGCGGACTCACCCGCCTCAAGCTTGAGGCGGAAGATGTTCAGGGTCTCGACATCGCGGTACTGCTCAATCGTGTCGAACCCCGGATTGGTCATGCCCAGCTCTTCGCCCTGGTACACGTACGGCGTGCCCTGCAAGAAGTGCAGCGCCGTGGCGAGCATCTTGGCCGAGACCACGCGATGCTCACCGTCATCGCCAAAACGCGTGACCACGCGCGGCTGATCGTGGTTACACCAGAACAGCGCATTCCAGCCTCCACCGGCCTGCATGCCCAGTTGCCAGTCGGAGAAGATCTGCTTGAGCTGCAAGAAGTCGAAGTCCGCCTTCACCCACTTTTGCAGGTTCGGGTAATCGACCTTCAGGTGATGGAAATTGAAGGTCATCGACAGCTCTTTCGATTCTGGCCGCGAGTAGCGGATGCAGTGTTCGAGGCTGGTGGACGACATCTCACCCACGTTGATCAGGTCATGCCCCTCGAACACTTCGCGGTGCATTTCCTGCAGGTATTCGTGCACGTTCGGACCGTCGGTGTAGAAGCGACGACCGTCGGTGTTGTCTTCGGGGAAATCGGCGGGCTTGGAGATCAGGTTGATCACGTCCAGGCGGAAGCCGCCTACGCCCTTGTCGCGCCAGAAGCGCATCAGCTTGAACACCTCGGCGCGCACCTTGGGGTTGTCCCAATTGAGGTCGGCCTGGGTGTGGTCGAACAGGTGCAGGAAGTACTGGCCGGTTTGCGCCTCGTATTCCCAGGCCGAGCCGCCGAACTTGGATTCCCAGTTGTTCGGCTGGTCGCGCCAGATATAGAAGTCGCGGTACGGGTTGTCGAGGCTGCTGCGCGCCTGCTGGAACCATGCGTGTTCGATGGAAGTGTGATTGACCACGATATCGAGCATCAACTTGATGCCGCGTTTGCCCGCTTCGCTGATCAGCAACTCGCAGTCGGCCATGGTCCCGTAGCTGGGGTCGATGGCGTAGTAATCGCTGATATCGTAGCCATTGTCCCGCTGCGGGGAACGCAGGAACGGGGTGATCCACAGACAGTCGACACCCAGCCATTGGAGGTAGTCGAGTTTGTCCACGATGCCCAGCAGGTCACCGGTGGCGTTACCCGCGTGGCTGTGGAAGCTTTTGGGGTAGATCTGGTAGATCACCGAGTGTTGCCAGTCTTGCATGGGGGTTCCTTCAATTGATTGGGTGCTGGCTGTGAGGGCCTCATCGGGGGCAAGCCCCCTCCCACATTTGAATGTGTTCACAGATCAAGGTGGGAGCCGGCTTGCCAGCGATGGCAATGGATCAGGCGACGCGATAACCGGGGCGCACGATCTTCATGCTCAACGCGTAGGTCAGCATGAACGGCACCACCATCGCGATGACCATGCCGATCACGAACATCGAGATGGAGTGCGGCACGATCGAGATGAATCCGGGCAACCCGCCCACGCCGATGGCGGTCGCCTGCACCTTGTTCAGCGACAGGAAAATGCTGCCCAGCGCCGAGCCCACCAGGGCGGCATAGAACGGGAACTTGAAGCGCAGGTTCACGCCGAACATCGCCGGCTCAGTGATGCCGAAATAATCGGAAATAGCGGAGGTGGAAGCCATGCTTTTGTCCCGCGCATTGCGGGTGGTGTAGAACACCGCGAGCGCGGCGCTGCCCTGGGCCAGGTTGGACATGACGATCATCGGCCAGATGAAGGTGCCGCCCTGGGTGGAGATCAGTTGCAGGTCCACGGCGAGGAACATGTGGTGCATGCCGGTGATCACCAACGGTGCGTACAGCAAGCCGAAAATCGCACCGCCGAGCATGGGCGCCAGGTCGAACAGGGTGACCACGCCTTCGGTGATCAGAATGCCGAGGTGACGAGTGACCGGGCCGATGACCGCCAGGGCCAGCACGCCAGTCACGACGATGGTAGTGATCGGCACCACCAGCAGTTGAATCGCATTGGGCACCCGCGCCCGCAGCCACTTCTCGATCACGCTCATCACAAAAGCGGCCATCAGGATCGGCAGAATCTGGCCCTGGTAACCCACTTTCTCGATCTTGAACCAGCCGAAAATATCGAAGTACGGCAGGCTCTGACCGTCGAGACCGGCCACGGCCTTGCCGTAGTTCCAGGCGTTGAGCAGGTCCGGGTGCACCAGCATCAGGCCGAGCACGATGCCGAGGATTTCACTGCCACCGAAACGCTTGGCCGCCGACCAACCCACCAGGGCCGGTAGGAACACGAACGAGGTGTTGGCCATCAGGTTGATCAGGCTCCACACGCCATCCAGGTTCGGGTACGCCTCCAGCAGCGTCTTGCCCTCGATGAACATGCCCTTGGCGCCCATCAGGTTGTTCACGCCCATCAACAGGCCGGCGATGATCAGCGCGGGCAGGATCGGCATGAACACGTCGGAGAACACCCGTACCAGACGCTGCATGGCGTTGGTCTTGTCGGCACCCTTCTGCTTGACGTCGGCGATGGTCGAGACCGCAAGGCCAGTCACTTCGCGCAAGGCGGCGTAGACCTTTTCCACTTCGCCGGGGCCGATCACCACCTGGAACAGGCCACCGGTGAAGAACGAACCCTTGACCAGGTCGACCTGGTTCAACGCGCTGCTGTTGACCTTGCTCGGGTCCTTGAGCGCCAGGCGCAGGCGGGTCACACAGTGGGCAGCTTGCTCAAGGTTGTCGCGGCCCCCGAGGTTCTCGAGAATCTCACGGGCAATATTCGGATAGTCGTGGCTCATGCTTGGTTTCCACTTTGATTTTTTTATTGGGGGCAGTCATTGGCAGCACGCCGAGGCCAAAAGTACTCGTCTGTACGAGTTAAAGCAACAACTCGTCTGTACGAGTTACAAATTGTTTATCCGCCACAGGCCGCCAGCCTCTCTGCAAGCCACAGCCGTCAAAGGGTCTAATGGACAAACCCCAACAGTGCCACTATGGTTCCTGCCTTGAACGCGCCGTTCACCTTCATCAAGACGGGCACAGAGTCATCCCATGAGTAAATACAACCAGATCTACACTGATCTGCTTGCGAGCATTACCACTGAACGCCTGCAACGCGGTACGCGGCTACCCTCCGAAACCGAACTGATGGACACCTATCAGGCCAGCCGTGGCACCGTACGTCGGGCCATCGAGCAATTGCAGGAGCGCGGGTTTGCGCAAAAGATCCATGGCAAGGGCACGTTCGTGTTGTCGCCCAACCCGATCGAATTCCAGCTCGGCGGCATCGTCAGCTTCCACGAAACCCACGCCGATCTGGGCGATGACATACGCACCGAAGTCGTCGAATTCGGCCAGATCCCGCTGGAGGGCTCGCTGCTGCAACATATCGAAGCCGAGCCGGGCACCCTGCTCACCCGTATCAAGCGCATTCGGCACATTGGCGGCAAACGGGTGATCCTCGACATCAACTACTTCGTCGCCGAGCTGATCCCGGGCCTGGACCGAGAGATCGCCTCGCAGTCGATCTATGCGTTCATCGAACAGACGCTGCAACTGCAGATCAGCTACGCGCAACGCACCATCGAAGCCCTGCCCCGCAGCAAAGACGACCAGGCCCACCTCGACCTCGAGGGCCAGAGCCATGTGATCGTGGTAAGCAACCAGACGTTTTTGCAGGATGGAAGGCAGTTCGAGTACACCGAGTCGCGGCATACGCTGGACAAGTTTTACTTTTCGGATATTGCGCGGCGCTGAAGGTCAGGCGCCGCAGCCATTGTCGCAGTTGTTGCATTCCGCCGGCCGGTACTTGGCGCTAAGGTTCTGCCGCACCCAAAGGGGCACCATCGACCCCTTGCCAATACCGAGCCGACCATGAAAAAACTATTCCCTCCCCTCCTCGCGGCACTGCTGCTGAACGAGATCGCCCTTACGTCCGCAGCCTCTACCACCGAGCTGAACGTCA
The DNA here is from genome assembly GCF_054071795.1 of Pseudomonas sp. SDO5271_S396. Classification (NCBI taxonomy): domain Bacteria; kingdom Pseudomonadati; phylum Pseudomonadota; class Gammaproteobacteria; order Pseudomonadales; family Pseudomonadaceae; genus Pseudomonas; species Pseudomonas sp. SDO5271_S396. The sequence continues at coordinate 10,847 of NZ_JBSVWB010000072.1, read as the reverse complement.
AAGGCAGCATTACCCCAAATGCCTGCCAGCCCAGTCTCACTAACGGGGGCGCCATCGATCACGGTAAATTGCCAGCCAAGAACCTGAACGTTGAAGAGATCACGGTGTTGCCTCAACACCACCTGCAATTGAATATCCGCTGCGAAGGCGCCACATTGCTCGCCCTGACCACCATTGACAATCGAGCTGGCTCCTCAATAGTGCCCGGTCTCCACGGCCTTGGCCTGATCAACGGCAACGAGAAGCTCGGCTACCTCGTCTTCAGCCTGGAGGACCCCGTCAGTGACTCCGGACAGATGAGACCCATCATGTCCACCAACAACGGCGCTAGCTGGCTCCCCGGCAGTAACTTGACCTATCCGGCACTGATCGCCGCGACCGGCATGAACAACCCCGGTAACGTACCCGTCGCCTTCACCACGCTGGATGCTGTCGTGGCGTATTACACCTACATCGCACCCTCCAAAACGCTGACCCTCACCCACGAAGTGCCGATCGATGGGCATGCTACGTTGCAGCTCAAATACCTGTAGGCCCGCGCCTGATAACGCGCACAAAAAAGCCGCTTGTCTTCAAGGGACAAGCGGCTTTTTTGTGCCTTAGCGGTTAATCCTTGGAAAGGATCACTCCCACTCAATCGTCGCCGGCGGCTTGCTCGACACGTCATACGTGACGCGCGAGATGCCTTCGATTTCGTTGATGATACGGCCGCTGACGGTTTCCAGCAGTTCGTACGGCAGGTGTGCCCAGCGGGCGGTCATGAAGTCGATGGTTTCCACGGCACGCAGGGCCACGACCCATGCGTAGCGGCGGCCATCGCCCACGACGCCAACGGATTTGACCGGCTGGAACACCACGAATGCCTGGCTGACCTTGTGGTACCAGTCGGCCTTGCGCAGTTCTTCGATGAAGATGTGGTCGGCGCGACGCAGCAGGTCGGCGTATTCCTTCTTCACTTCACCCAGGATGCGCACGCCCAGGCCCGGACCCGGGAATGGGTGGCGGTAGACCATGTCGTACGGCAGGCCCAGTTCCAGGCCTAGACGGCGGACTTCGTCCTTGAACAGTTCGCGCAGCGGTTCGACCAGCTTGAGGTTCATTTCCTCAGGCAGGCCGCCCACGTTGTGGTGGGACTTGATCACGTGGGCCTTGCCGCTCTTGGCGCCAGCCGACTCGATCACGTCAGGGTAGATGGTGCCCTGGGCCAGGTACTTGATGTTGTCCAGCTTGCAGGATTCGGCATCGAACACGTCGATGAAGGTGCGACCGATGATCTTGCGCTTCTTCTCCGGGTCGGCTTCGCCGGCCAGGTTGCTCAGGAACTGGTCTTCGGCGTTGGCGCGGATCACCTTGACGCCCATGTTCTCGGCGAACATGGCCATCACTTGCTCACCTTCGTGCAGGCGCAGCAGGCCGTTGTCGACGAAGACGCAAGTCAGTTGGTCGCCGATGGCCTTGTGCAGCAGGGCTGCTACCACAGACGAGTCAACACCGCCGGAGAGGCCCAGCAGCACATTGTCGGTACCGACCTGGGCGCGGACCTGGGCGATGGCGTCTTCAGCAATTTTCGACGGGGTCCACAGCGCTTCGCAGCCGCAGATATCGAGGATGAAGCGCGACAGGATGCGACCGCCCTGCTTGGTGTGGGTCACTTCCGGGTGGAACTGCACGCCGTAGTAACGGCGCTCGTCGCTGAACATGCCGGCGATCGGGCAGCTCGGGGTGCTGGCCAGGATGTGGAAGTCTTCCGGCATCCTGGTGACCTTGTCACCGTGGCTCATCCACACGTCGAGGCCGAACAGGCCATCGGCGTCGACGTGGTCTTCGATGCCGTCCAGCAGCAGGCTCTTGCCGACGACGTCGACACGGGCATAACCGAACTCACGCAGCTCGGAACCTTCGACCTTGCCGCCCAGTTGCTCGGCCATGGTCTGCATGCCGTAGCAGATGCCGAATACCGGCACACCCAGGTCGAACACCGCCTGTGGGCAGCGCGGGCTGTTGGCCACGTGCACGGACTCGGGGCCACCGGCGAGAATGACGCCTTTTGGCGCGAATTCGCGGATCGCTTCGTCGTCCATGTCGAACGGATGCAGTTCACAGTACACGCCGATTTCACGCACGCGGCGGGCGATCAGCTGGGTGTACTGGGAACCGAAGTCGAGGATCAGGATGCGGTGGGCGTGAATGTCGAGGGCCATGAAGTCAGTCTCGTCTAATGAATCAGAAACAACTCGGGGCTGAAGAACAGCCCCGGTTACTTAACGTTTTGCTGGAAGCCTCAACCTACGCGGTAGTTTGGCGCTTCCTTGGTGATCTGCACGTCGTGGACATGGGATTCAGCCATGCCGGCGCCGGTGATCCGTACGAACTCTGGCTGGGTGCGCATTTCTTCGATGTTGGCGCTGCCGGTGTAGCCCATCGAGGAACGCAGGCCACCCATCAGTTGATGGATGATCGCGCTCAGGGTGCCTTTGTACGGCACACGGCCTTCGATGCCTTCCGGAACCAGTTTCTCGGCGCCTGCCGAAGAGTCCTGGAAGTAGCGATCGGAAGAACCCTGGGCCTGGGACATGGCGCCCAGCGAACCCATGCCGCGATACGCCTTGTACGAACGGCCCTGGAACAGTTCGATTTCGCCCGGTGCTTCTTCGGTACCGGCAAACATCGAGCCCATCATCACGCAGGAGGCACCGGCCACGATGGCCTTGGACAGGTCACCGGAGAAACGGATGCCGCCGTCGGCGATCAACGGAACGCCGCTGCCTTCAAGGGCCTCGGCAACGTTGGCGATAGCGCTGATTTGCGGCACGCCCACACCGGCGACGATACGGGTGGTGCAGATGGAGCCCGGGCCGATACCGACCTTGACCGCATCGGCGCCGGCTTCGACCAGTGCCTTGGCAGCTGCGCCGGTGGCGATGTTGCCGCCGATCACTTGCACGTCCGGGAAATTCTCTTTGACCCAGCGAACGCGGTCGATCACACCTTTGGAGTGACCATGGGCGGTGTCGACCACCACCACGTCAACACCGGCGGCCACCAGGGCCGAGACGCGCTCGCCGGTGTCCTTGCCGGTGCCGACCGCAGCGCCTACGCGCAGACGACCCTGGTCGTCCTTGCTGGCCAGCGGATAGGCCTTGGACTTCTCGATGTCCTTGACGGTCATCATGCCCTTGAGGGTGAACTTGTCGTCAACGATCAGCACTTTTTCCAGACGGTGCTTGTGCAGCAGTTCGCGCACTTCGTTCTTGTCGGCGCCTTCGCGTACGGTGACCAAACGCTCTTTGGGCGTCATCACTTCGCGAACCGGCACGTCCATACGGGTTTCGAAACGCACGTCACGGGAGGTGACGATGCCGACCAGGTCGCCATCGTGCAGCACCGGTACGCCGGAAATGTTGTGCATACGGGTCAATTCGAGCAGATCACGCACCGTGGCATCGGCTTCGATGGTGATCGGGTCCTTGACCACACCCGCTTCGAACTTCTTGACCTTGCGCACTTCGGCAGCTTGCTGCTCGATGGTCATGTTCTTGTGGATGATGCCGATGCCGCCTTCCTGAGCCATGGCGATGGCCAGACGGGCTTCGGTGACGGTGTCCATGGCAGCGGAAACCAGGGGAATATTCAGCTCGATGCCACGGGTAAGGCGGGTCTTGAGACTGACTTCATTAGGAAGCACCTCGGAATAACCGGGCACTAGGAGAATGTCGTCGAATGTCAGAGCTTCTTGGCTGATACGCAGCATCGCGGGGGCTCCCGAGCGGGAAAATGGAAGCGCGCCATTATATACACGCACCCTGTCGGGCTCAATGTAAAACTCTGACAAACTTGGTAATACTGATAGATGGAGAAATTTGGCCGCCGACCGACAACGGGATGCGGAGCGTCCAGAGCCGCGTTCCCAAGCGAAGCCCGGGAACGATCAGTGGATTAGAGCTCGACTTTGACCCAACTCATCTTCTGGTCGAGCCAATCGGCGAACTCGTCGATAAAGCTCTGCTTGAACCCCGCCTCGGCCCAGTTGTTGAAGATAAAGCCCAGGTTGGAAAAGCCGCACTCCTGCAGGAACAGAAAGCCGTTGATGTCATCTTCATACCCACACAGCGGGCAGGTGAAGTTGTCGGTATGGCCGGGCATCCAGTCTTCCAGGCTTTCGAACAGTGCTTCGCCGATCTCCTTGCGACACTCCGGGCAGCCGGCTTCTTCCAGAAATCCCTTCGCCGGCGTGTAGATGCAACGCTTGTAGATGATTTCCAGGCCGTTGACCGGTTCGCTGAACGGCAGCGCCTCGGGGTGCAGCACCACGGCGCGGGCACCATCGGCCAAGGCATGGCCCATGCGGTTGCCGGTGCGACCGCAGGTGGTGAGTTCTTCCTTGATGATGTTCTTGCGCACCAGCCAACGCACGATCGCCCGGGCGCGGGGTTCGTGGACGGGCAAGGTGGAGATTTTCGGGACAAGGATGCTTTGGGAGTTCATGAGGCCTGAAAGTCCTGCGGTGTGTCGTCTGACGCCATCGCGGGCAAGCCCGCTCCCACAGGTGGCCGCATTCCTACAGGAGAAATACGGTCGAATGTGGGAGCGGGCTTGCCCGCGAAGAGGCCCTGAAGGCTGGCAGCTTAATCCCTGAAAAAATGAGGTCAAGTGCTCAAGTAACGCCCAATCAACGCAACCCCACTCGCCAGCACCAACCACGTCACCAACCTTACAAACGCCTCACGGGACATGCGCATCGTCAGCCTGCGCCCACACCACAGGCCCAAGGCCATCGCCGGCAGCAGGCACAGCGCCAACATCAACAGCGGCACATCCGCATACACCCCGGCAATCAGGAAAAGACTCAGGCGCACAACGGTGCTGCAACTGATCAACGCACTCTGGGTGGCGCGGGCCGCGTCCTTGGGCAGCCGGCTGTTGAGGTAGATCGCGTATAAAAAGCCACCGCTGCCGAACAGCGCGCCAAACAACCCACCGACCGTGCCCATGGGCACCGACCAGCCCGCCGCCAACTGCGTGGGGCGCGCCTTCACCGCCAGGCTGTAGATCGCGTAGGCGCTGATGAACAGGCCCATCAACAGCAGCAACAGGTCGGAATGCAGGTTGAGCAAAAACACCACGCCGAGGGTGCAACCAATCGCCATGCACGGCAGCAATCGCAGCAGTTCCGGCTTGTTCACATCCCGCCGCGATTGCAGCAAGTTGCCGAACGCAGCGACAAAATCCAGCAGCACCAGCAACGGGATGATCTTCGACAAGGGCATGAAAAGGATTAAGAGAGGTCCCGCCACCAATGCGGTGCCAAAACCGGCGATCCCGAACACGATATAGGCCACGACGATGCCCAGGCCGATCACCAGCCAATCCACACCACCAAACGACCACTGATTCATCAGCTCAACCGGGCCCATGGGAAATTCCTTGCAAGAGATGCCCCTCACTTTAGCCATCGGCGAGGGTTGCGACTAATATCTTCAAAGCCCTCCATCCATCTCGAAAAGGCATGACGTGTGATTTCCACCCGCCAACTGCGCTACTTTGTCGAAATCGCCGACAGCGGCAGCTTCAGTGCCGCTGCCGAGCGCCTGTTTGTTGCGCAATCGGCCCTGAGCCGGCAAATCAAGGAGCTCGAGAAGCACCTGCAAACAACGCTGTTCGAGCGCACGGCGCGCCAGCCCCGGCTGACCGCCGCCGGAGAGGCGTTTTACCCACGGGCGCGCAACCTGCTCAACGAATTGCTCAAGGCCAGCGAAATGGCCACGCAAGTGGGCAATGGCCAACTCGGAACCCTGCGCCTGAGCCATTCGAGCACGGTGCCGATGAGTGGCCCGCTGCTGCAAGGCATTGGCACCTGGCTGGAACGCTGCCCGGGGGTATCGATGGAGATCGTCAAACTGTCTTCCGAAGCGCAATTGGAAGAAATCGCCGACGGTCGCCTGGAGGTGGGGCTGCTGCGTCTACCGGTATTACGTCAGCGTGAAGGCGTACGCGTGCTGCCTTTGTATAGCGAGCAATTGTTGCTGGCCGTGCCGCCGAATCACGCCTTGGCCCACAGCCGCACACCGGTCGAACTTGAGCAGTTGAAGGACGAAGCGTTTATCTCGATCCCCCATCCCCAGCGCGGAGGACTGAGTTATCTGTCAGCCGAATTGTGCATGCGTGCGGGATTCTTCCCCAAGGCCGCGCGGGTGATGTCGCGCAAAACCACCCAGTTGCAGTTGATCCAGGCCGGCTTCGGTATTGCCTTGTTACCAAAATCCATGCAGGACATCGCGCCAGCCAATGTGCGCTTTTTATCCCTGGCCGACCCGGACTGCTTGAGCACCGTGGCCCTGGCCTGTGCGCAAAAGCCCAGTGCGCTGGTGGAGCAGTTCTGTCAAACCCTGCACGATTGCCTATAAACTGCCGACCATGATTAAAGACCCGTTTGCCCGCCTGGGCCTGGACCGCGAAGTCCTGACTGTCAGCCAGCTCAACAACCGCGCACGGGTGTTGCTGGAAGACGTGTTCATCAATATCTGGGTCGAAGGCGAAATCTCCAACCTCGCCCGCCCGGCCTCCGGCCACGTGTATTTCACCCTCAAGGACAGCGGCGCCCAAGTGCGTTGCGCGCTGTTTCGCAACAATGCCGCACGCGTGCGCCAGGCATTGAAAGACGGCCTGGCGGTGAAGGTACGCGGCAAGGTTTCGTTGTTCGAGGGCCGTGGCGACTACCAGTTGATCCTCGACACCGTGGAGCCCGCCGGTGATGGCGCGCTGCGCCTGGCGTTCGATGCGTTGAAGGAAAAGCTCAGCGCCGAGGGCCTGTTCAGTGCCGAGCGCAAGGTGCCGTTGCCGGTGCATCCTCGGCGCATCGGCATTGTCAGCTCGCCGACAGGCGCGGTGATCCGCGACATCATCAGCGTGTTCCGCCGCCGTGCGCCGAACGTCGAACTGACCCTCATCCCTACCGCCGTGCAAGGCCGCGAAGCCATCCCGCAGATTGTGCGCGCACTGAAACTGGCGGATGCACGCGGCTTCGATGCGCTGATCCTGGCCCGTGGCGGCGGCTCGCTGGAAGACCTCTGGTGCTTCAACGAAGAAGCCGTGGCCCGTGCGGTGGACGCCTGCGTCACGCCAATCGTCAGTGCCGTCGGTCACGAAACCGACGTGTCCATCAGCGATTTCGTCGCCGACGTCCGCGCCCCGACCCCCTCCGCTGCGGCTGAATTGCTGGCGCCGGACGCCAGCCATTTGGTGCGTCAGGTCGAGAACCTGCACCGCCGCCTGGTGATGCTGATGCGCAACCGCCTGACCCACGACCGCCTGCGCCTGGAAGGCATGGCGCGGCGTCTGCGGCACCCCGGCGAACGTCTGCGCCAGCAGGCCCAGCGCCTGGACGACCTGGACATGCGCCTGCGCCGGGCCTTCGAACGCAGCCTCAACACCCGTCGCGAGCGCCTGATCCGCCTGGAAACGCGCCTCGCCGGCCAGCACCCGGGCCGTCAACTGGCCCTGCTGCGCCAACGCCTGGACAGCCTCGCCGAACGCCTGCCCCGCGCCATGCGTGAAGGCCTCAAGGCCCGCCGCCTGCAGCTGCAAAGCCAGGTGCAGACGCTGCATGTGGTCAGCCCGCTGGCCACCCTGGGTCGTGGTTACAGCATTTTGCTGGACGAACGCGGCCAGGCCATTCGCGATGCCGCGCAAACCCAAACCGGCCAGCGCCTGACCGCACGCCTCGGTGAAGGCCAGTTGCAAGTGCGGGTGGAAGACAACCACCTGACACCCGTCACCCTTTCGTTACTGGATTGATCGATGCCACGTTTCCTGAGCTTGCTGATGTTGTTGTGCCTCGCCTTCAACGCCCACGCCGACAGCTACATCACCCGCACGCTGAACAAGCCCGTACCGGGCGGCGTCGCAGTGGTTGACCTGGGCACTGCGGCCACCGCGCCAAAAGCCACCTATCTGGGCAAACCGGTGCTGGTGGTGAAAGAACAGGGCAACTGGCTGGCGATCGTCGGCATCCCGCTGACGGTCAAACCGGGCAACGAGCGCATCAGCAGCGGTGGGCGCAACCTGCCGTTTATCGTCGGTTACAAGAAATACCCGGAACAGCGCATCACCTTGAAAAACAAAAGCCAGGTCAACCCGGACCCGGCCCAGCTCAAGCGCATCGAGGGCGAACTGGCTGTGCAGCTCAAGGCTTACCGCAGTTTCAGCCCGAACCTGCCGAGCAACCTGGTGCTGGACAAACCGGTGAACGGGCCGCTGTCGAGCCGATTTGGCGTGCGCCGCTTCTTCAACGGTGAAGAGCGCAACCCCCACTCGGGCCTGGATTTCGCCGTACCGGCGGGCACGCCGATCAAAACGCCGGCAGCGGGCAAAGTGATCTTGACCGATAACTACTTCTTCAACGGCAACACCGTGTTCGTCGACCACGGCCAGGGCTTTATCAGCATGTTTTGCCACATGTCGAAGATCGACGTGAAGGTGGGCGATCAACTGGCGCGCGGTACGGTCGTGGGCAAGGTCGGTTCCACCGGCCGTGCTACCGGGCCGCACATGCACTGGAACATCAGCCTGAACGATGCGCGTGTCGACCCGGCGATCTTTATCGGCGCGTTCCAGCCTTGATATGAAGGGTGAGGCTACTGGCCTCATCGCGGGCAAGCCCGGCTCCCACATGGGAACACTCTTCAACTGTGGGAGCTGGCTTGCCTGCGATGGCGCACGCCAGTCACCTCTATTGCGCCGCCGGCAAATGCTGCGCAAACAAAGCATGCAGAACCCATAAATAAAGCAATAAAATCTCGCCACTCACGCCAATAGCAGAACTTCTCTCAATTTTTCTCGACTGCTTGCCATCTTTCACCTCGGCGGTTAGGGTTGAGTTCATGAAAACCTCTCACACCCTCATTCAGCGTCGCCAGCACCGCAGCCTGTGCCTTGTCAGCGCACGACTGCCAGGCTGAATCGATCTGCCTCGCCCCCGGCTTTATCCACAATAAACACTTTCTGGCAGGCCGCCTCTTCTCGGCCCTACAACAAGGATTTTCCCGATGAGCATGCTCAAAGACCCGTCTTCGAAGTACCGCGCGTTCCCGACCATCGATATCCCGGACCGCACCTGGCCGTCGAAAACCATCACCACCGCGCCGATCTGGTGCAGTTCCGACCTGCGTGATGGCAACCAGTCGCTGATCGAGCCAATGGACGCGGTGAAAAAGCTGCGTTTCTGGAAAACCCTGGTCGCCGTGGGCGTGAAGGAAATCGAAGCGTCGTTCCCTTCCGCCTCGCAAACCGACTTCGACTTCGTGCGCACCTTGATCGAAGAGGGCCACATTCCGGATGACACCACCATCCAGGTGTTGACCCAGGCGCGTGAAGACCTGATCGCGCGGACGTTCGAATCCCTGCGCGGCGCGAAAAAAGCCATCGTGCACCTGTACAACGCCACCTCGCCGTCCTTCCGCCGCATCGTGTTCAACCAGGACAAGGACGGGATCAAGGCCATCGCGGTCAACGCGGCCAAGTTGTTCGTCAAGTATGCAGCCCAGCAACCGGACACCCAATGGACCTTCCAGTATTCGCCGGAAACCTTCAGTGCTACCGAACTGGAGTTCGCCAAGGAAGTGTGTGACGCGGTGATCGAGGTGTGGAATCCGACGCCTGAGCACAAAGTCATTCTCAACCTGCCGGCCACCGTCGAATGCGCCACGCCGAACATCTATGCCGACCAGATCGAGTGGTTCGGTCGCCATATCAACCGTCGTGACAGCGTGATCATCAGCCTGCACACCCACAACGACCGTGGCACCGGCGTGGCCGCCACCGAGCTGGGCCTGATGGCCGGCGCCGACCGTGTCGAAGGCTGCCTGTTCGGCAACGGCGAGCGTACTGGTAACGTCGACCTGGTCACCGTAGCCCTGAACATGTACACCCAAGGCGTAGACCCCGAGCTGGATTTCTCCGATATCGACGGTATCCGCAAGGTGGTCGAAGAGTGCAATCAGATCCCCGTGCACCCACGTCACCCGTACGTGGGCGATCTGGTCCACACCGCGTTCTCCGGCTCGCACCAGGACGCGATCCGCAAAGGCTTCACTCAGCAGAAAGACGACGCCCTGTGGGAAGTGCCGTATCTGCCGATCGACCCGGCCGACATCGGTCGCAGCTACGAAGCCGTGATTCGCGTCAACAGCCAGTCGGGCAAGGGCGGCATCACTTACCTGCTGGAACAGGAATACGGCATCAGCTTGCCGCGCCGCATGCAAATCGAGTTCAGCCAAGTGGTACAAGCCGAAACCGACCGCGTGGGCCTGGAAATGACTGCCGCGCAGATCTACAGCCTGTTGCAGCGTGAGTATCTGCAAGCCAACACCCCGTACGCGCTGGTCAGCCATCGCCTGCAGGAAGAAAACGGCAACAGCCACGTTGAAGTCGAAGTCGCCAGCAAAGGCCAGGGTGAAACCAACCTGCACTGGAAAGGCAAAGGCAACGGCGCGCTGGAAGCCCTGGTGGCGGGCCTGCCGGTGGCGGTCGAAATCATGGACTACAACGAGCACGCCATTGGCGCGGGCACCAACGCCAAGGCCGCGGCGTACATCGAACTGCGTGTGAACGGCGAACGTCCGGTGCACGGTGTGGGTATCGATGAAAACATCACCACTGCCAGCTTCAAGGCGCTGTTCAGTGCGCTGAACCGTTCGTTGAGCCAGCAGGAAGCCAAAGCGGCGTAACTGGCTGCTGAAATGCGAAAGGCCCCTGGGTGTGAGTCCAGGGGCCTTTTTTGCTTTGGATCCTGGGTGATGCTGATCACCTCTTCGCGAGCAAGCCCGCTCCCACAGGGGAATGTATTCAAC
>NZ_JBSVWB010000071.1:0-19728 GCF_054071795.1 Pseudomonas sp. SDO5271_S396 | reverse complement strand
CGCAGCGATGCGGCGACCCGACAAGCCAGCTCCCACAGGATTTCTCTATTGTTGGTGAGAAAGTGACCGGCGCGATGGCCCTGCTGACGGCGCTTTTCCAGCCAATGCCGGATTTGAAATCAGGCGAGGTCGACCAGCACGATCTCGCTGTCTTCAATGGCGGTCACCCGCAGCACTTGTTCGTCCTCTACCGCCACGCCATCCCGTGCTTCCGCTCGCAAACCGTTGACGTCAATCGCACCGGTCGCCGGCACCAGATAGGCTCTGCGCCCGCTGTCCAGCCGGTATTCCGCACTTTGGCCGGCCTTCAGGTTGGCTGCCACCAGGCGCGCATCGGCTCGAATGCGCAGGCTTTCACTGTCACCGGCCTTGCCGCTGGCCAGGGTCACAAATCCTTCGCGGCTATCTTTGGGGAACGGTTTGGCGCCCCAGGACGGTGGCAGGCCGGCTTCGTTCGGGATGATCCAGATCTGAAAGATTTTGGTGGGTGTGGCCTCCAGGTTGTACTCGCTGTGGGCGATCCCGGTGCCAGCACTCATGACCTGTACATCGCCGGCTTCGGTGCGGCCCTGGTTGCCCAGGTTGTCCGCATGGCTGATGGCGCCTTCTCGCACATAGGTGATGATTTCCATGTCGCGGTGCGGGTGCTGTGGAAACCCGCTGCCCGGCGCGATGATGTCATCGTTCCAGACCCGCAGATTGCCCCAGTGCATGCGCTTGGGGTCGTGGTACTCGGCAAACGAAAAGTGATGGTGGGCATCCAGCCAGCCGTGATGGGCGGCACCCAGGGAGTGAAAAGGTCGAAGTTCGAGCATGATGGTCTCCAGTTGATGGCATCATCATCCTTGAGCGCTTGATCGATAAAAAGCGTAAAAAATGCCTGATTCATATCCGATTATTCGATTGATTGCTGGCGTTTTGACTTTGACTTGTTCACCTAACTGCCTGACCTGCAAGCATTTGGCTGGAACTCAAGGCCGATTCCGGCGACCATTGCGTACTTGTCAACACCAAGCCCGTCGCAGGAGTCCGCGTGCCGCAACAATCGCCTGATCTGCCCCCTGAACTGCGCCCACTCGCTGAAATGCCGCTGCTCAAACGCCTTGCCGCTCGTTTTTTCGGGCATGGCCTGACTCGCCTGCGCGCGCAGCACCGGTTTTCCTGGCTGCATGGCCAGGCAGATGGCTTTCGCAGTGGGCATGAGGCCGGCGTGGAGTATGGCTACCGCGAAGGCAAGGCCGATGGCCTGGAAGAAGGGCGGCAGGTGCTGTTGATCCGGGACTTTCGCCCCGATGAGCACCGTGCGCCGGGCGTTGACGATAGTCTGTTCGATGACTGGCGGTTGCCTTTGACCGCAGAACTGAAAAAACGCATCAAGGCCGATGTTGCCCGACTGCTGCCTGCGCACGCGCAGCCAAGCACGGCGCAATGGAAGATGATTTTCAGCGACACGCCTTCGACCTCAGTGATCGCCGGGGCCGGGGCGGGTAAGTCCACGTCGTTGGTGCTGCGCATCTTGTTGCTCACCTATTACCTGGGCTTCGAGCTGAGCTCGATGACCGTGGTGACGTTTACTCGGGAGTCCCGCAAGGACTTTATCCACAAGCTCATGGAAGTGTTCAGTTTGTGGGCGCAACCTATTGATTTAAAAACAGCTAAAGCGGTAGTGAGGACCTTCCACTCGCGCATTCTGCCCATGGTGCGCAGCCTGCCGGGGTTCGAGCGCCTGCAAGCGTTCGAGAACCTGAATGCGGGGGGCGAAGACGCCGACAGCAACCCGTTCGAGCTGCGCATCAATGACGCTCAGCGGCAACTGATGAATGCCTGCTACCACCGGCTGCATGGCCAGCACGCGCGCTTTCGCGAGTTGATCGCGCCGCTGGCGCGCCATGGGTTGCAGCTCAAGGAGTTGGAACGGGATCATCCGGACGTGCAAAAGCGCGTGGCGGTGACCGAACTGGCGGCTAAGCGTGATGAAGAATTGTGCGATGTGATCGAAGACCTGTGGTTTCGGGCCGGGGCGTGGCCCATCAAAGGAATCGAGCCCAACCGGCAAACGCTGGAGATCAACGGCGCGCAGTTCCATTGTCACGGCTACATCCCCGAGCTGGGTGCCTGGGTGGTGCTGGGCTTCGATGGGCGGGAAAACCCACAGGTCAGCCGACCCAACGCGAAGCTCTCGGTACGCGCAGAATGGGCAGTAAAGCGCACCTTGTTTCAAGCTTTCTGTCGTAAGCCTCTGATATGGCTGGATAGTTACGAGTCATCAAGGCGTGTGCTAAGCAGTCTTGCGGGAGACGCGAGTGCCGGCCCGGGCTTTGATTACAAGGTGAAAGGTGAACTGGCGTCGGCGCCGCTGCTGGACAGTTTTGTGGCGGCTGCCGGGTTTATCGAAAACCTGGGTCTGGACGTGCCCACTGCTGTAGGCCAAATGAGCTTCCCCAAGGATGACCCGGACCGGTTCTTCTTCGAGGCCTTGAGTATTTTCTGGAAGGCTCTGGAAGACCACTTGCTGGACCAGTCGCCGCCGATCATGACCTACAACCGCATGTTTTCGCTGTTTGGTGAAAACACGCCGGAAAACCTCAAGCTGCTCAGTGATCCCCTGTTGCGACCAATGTCGCACCTGATGATCGACGAATTTCAGGACGTGTCGCCGCAGATTGTCTCGTGGATTCGCGCCAGCCTACGGGAAATCCGCAGCCGTGGCCCGGCCATGCATGTGGGGCGTGGCGCTCAACGGTCCTCGTTGCTGTGCGTGGGCGATGACTGGCAGTCGATCTATGGCTGGCGGGGCAGTTCGCCCAAGTATTTCATGGCGTTCAACCAGGAGTTTCCATCGCCCGCTACCACCCGCGTGATGCTGGGCGAGAACTACCGCAGCCATCAGCACATCATCGATGCCGCTGAACATATCGTGCGGGCAGCACCGGCGATCCCGGGCAAAAAGGCCAAGGCCAGCGGCGCGCCCAGGGCACTGGTCCCGGTCAAGGTGCTGGAGCGGGACGACGCGGCCTTGGGGAGGCAGTTGGCGGAACACTATAAAAATGGTGACAGCATCTTGATGCTTTATCGAAAAAGTAGTGATAAGTCATTGATTACTGAGCATATTGATTCTGTAGTTAATGCGGATTCTAGCTTGCCACCGCAACAGCGCAGGCTCAAACAGCTCACCTATCACAGCGCCAAGGGGCTGCAAGCAGACGCGGTATTTCTGTTGGGGGATTGCCAGCACGTCACCAGCTCGCCTTACAAGAATCAGGTGTACCGCATGGCAGGCCTGGGTAGCGCGGGTGACAGCGAACCCTACGACAATGCCCAGAAAGACGAGGTGCTGCGCTTGGCGTATGTGGGCATCACCCGGGCCGTGAGTCATTGCTATTGGTATGTGGAGAAGCCCGAAGGCCCGGCGGCGAATATGCCGAAAGCCTCTGAGCGGGTGGATGGCAAAAAAACGTTCTTCGATGACTTGCGCGGTTAATAGCGCAATGTGTGGGAGCGGGCTTGCCCGCGATTACGGCCGGTCAGCCAACCTTTCCAACGACTGGCAGACTGCATTCGCGGGCAAGCCCGCTCCCACAGGGAAGATTCATTGTTAGGTAGATTGTGATCAAGCCCGTAATGACACCGGCGGTACGAACGCCTCCAGCTCATCCTCCACCGCCTCGATAATGCGCTCCACATCGGCGGCGTTCATCACAGTGGCGCAGGGGATACCGGCGATAGCGATCAGGGTCTCGCCACTGGCACGGTCGAACAGGCGGGCCACCATGCTGCCGGGGGCGTCCATGCTGCCCTCGAAGCCCATTGGGTGAAAATGCCAGCGCATCAACTGGCAGGCGTTGGGGAACGTCACTTTATTCATGTTGCCCACCTTGTTCATTGAGCGCTTCCTTTAGCTCGCGGCAGGGGGCCATGACCCTCTCTGGTCTTGGCATCGAATAGCCTCAAAATAGCATTCGTTCGCAACCGCAAGGTGATTTTTTTCGCCCCGTTCGGCGGTTGTTTTCCATTCGTTTGATGTAGGTCATGTCTCAGCCTGACGCTGGGCGATAGGCCATTAGTCAGAAGTGCCAATCGACCATTGAAGCCATTCTCGGAATTGGGCAATCTCCACCGTTTACCCGTCATCGAGTTTTCCATGCCCGACATCGCCCCGGACGATGCTTGCCCACACACCCAGGCCACGGCCGACTTGGTGTTGCGCCACCACCTGTGCTGGCGGCATCGCGACCTTGATGGCGTGATGTCCTACTACCATCCGGATATCCAGTACCACGACTTTTTTCAGAACCGGGTGATCGCTTACGCCGAATTGCGCGACTACCTGCAAGCCAGCATGCCCCGCGGCCCCGATGAGGCCATCGAGCACACCGACCGCATCCGCGCCGACGGCGACACGGCGTTCATCCAGTACCGCATCACGCTGCGCGGAGGTCAGGGTCTGGTTTCGTTCCGCACCAGCGAGGCCATCACCGTGCGCGATGGCCTGATCTGGCGGGTCAATGAATATGCTTCGCTGGTGCATGAGCAGCCGGCTCAGGCCCTGCGCCCCACGGTCAGCCGCCTGGGCCTGTCGCCCCAGCAGTTGGGGCACATGGCCAATGACTTGCAGCAGTACTTCGAGCGCAAGCAACCGTATCTGGACCCCGAGCTGGACCTGCAACGGGTCTCCAGAGAGTGTGGCTACAGTCGCAACCAGATTTCCTACCTGTTGAATCAGGTGCTGGGGCAAAGCTTCTATCGCTACGTGAACCAGGCCCGGCTCCAGCATTTGCTGGCGTCGCTGAACGAGGCTGCGCCGCCCATAAGGATTGATGACCTGGCATTTGCGGCCGGTTTCAACTCGCTTTCGGCGTTTTACAGCGCTTTTCGTCAGCATACGGGCCAGTCGCCCAAGGCTTACGTCAAACAAATTTCTCTGCGTGCACGCGCGCAAGACAACCTCTGACACCGCGCTCTAGGATCGACCCCATCGAAACGAAGGCGGGGAACCTGGCATGCCGGCATGGCGCAACATCAGCTTGTGGATGGACCAACTGGACGATCCGTTGGTGGCGCGACCGTCCCTGGAGCATGATCTGGATGTCAATGTGGCGATCATCGGTGCCGGTTACACGGGCCTGTGGACCGCCTATTACCTCAAACGACAGGCGCCCGAGCTGAAGATCGCGATCATCGAGGCCCAGACCGCCGGTTTCGGGGCTTCGGGCCGCAACGGCGGCTGGCTGATGGGCAACCTGCTGGGCGAAGACCGTCTGCTGTCGGGGCTCGACCCTGAACATCGGCGGGCCTCTTATGACTTGCTGCACGGCATTCCCGATGAAGTGGCCGAGGTGCTGGCCCGTGAAGGCATCGAGTGCGACTACCGCAAGGGCGGCGCGTTGTATTGCGCCGCGCGTTACCCCGAGCAGGAAGGCAGCCTGCGCCGCTATCTGGACAAACTCTACGCCCAAGGCCTCACTGAAGCCGACTACCGCTGGATGAACCCGCAGCAGTTGGCCGAACAGATCCGCATCGCCAAGCCCTACGGCGGTGTTTATGCGCCCCACGTCGCGACCATCAACCCGGCCAAGCTGGTGCGCGGGCTGGCGCGCGTAGTGGAAAACATGGGTGTGAGCATTTTCGAGAACAGCCCGGTGACCGACTGGCAGTCCGGCCGCCTGCGCACAGCCAAAGCCGGCGTGCGCGCGGCCTGGGTGGTGCCGGCGGTGGAGGGCTATGCCAACACCTTGCCCGCTCTGGGCCGTTACCAATTGCCGGTGCAAAGCCTGATCGTCGCCACGGAGCCTTTGCCTGCCAGTACCTGGGATGAAATTGGCTTGAGCCATGGCCAGGCGTTTGGCGAGAGCAGTCGCCAGGTTACCTATGGCCAGCGTTCGGCCGACAACCGCCTGGTGTTTGGTGCCCGTGGCGGCTATCAGTTCGCCGGTCGGTTGCGCCATGACTTCGACTTGACCGACAGCGAAGTCGAGCTGCGCCGCTATTTGTTCGGTGAACTTTTCCCACAGTTGAAAAAGGTGCGGATTACCCATTCCTGGGGTGGCAACCTGGGCATGTCCCGTCATTTCCGACCGCACATGCTCTGCGATCACAAGACCGGTATCGCTTTGTCTGGCGGGTATGGCGGGGAGGGCGTCGGCGCCACTCACCTGGGGGGGCGCACGTTGGCGGACCTGATCCTGGGCCTCGACACCCCACGCGTTCATCAGCCCTGGGTCATTCGTGAGCGCGGCCTGGACGCCCTCAAGCCCTGGGAGCCCGAACCCTGCCGCTGGCTGGGCTACAACGCCATCATTCGCAGTTTTGTCCATGAAGACCAGGTGTTGGCCAACCCCAACACCGCGCCTTGGCGCCGCAAGCTAGCAACCGGGGTGGCGGGCTTCATGGAAGGTTTCATGCATTGAACCGTTTCACTGACACAGGTAGCCCCATGAGCATCACTCAATTCAAAGACACACTGAATGCCCACCTGCCGGACTCGTCACCGGTGGCCGTGCCTCTTGGCGAGCCCATTGCCGTCGCCTCGACCTTGAGCGTGGAACGTACCGATGGCGTCGAAACCGGCATCTGGGAATGCACCCCGGGCCGCTGGCGCCGCCAGATCAAGTCCCAGGAGTTTTGCCACTTCATTCAGGGGCGCTGCACCTTCACTCCGGACAACGGTGACATCGTCCACATAGAAGCCGGTGATGCACTGATGTTGCCGGCCAACAGCACCGGTATCTGGGATATCCATGAAACCGTGCGCAAGACCTACGTATTGATCCTGTAACGCTTTGATCCTTGATCGCCTGCCATAAAAACAGCCCTAAAACCGCCAGGAAATCGAACCATGAAAGCCATTGCCCTGTTGCCCTTGATGTTGGTGGCCTCTATCAGCCAGGCCGCCGAGACGGTGAAAATCTATAACTGGTCGGACTACATTGCGCCGGACACCACCAAAAACTTCCAGGCCGAGACCGGTATCGGTTTCACCTACGACGTATACGACAGCAACGAAACCCTCGACGGCAAGTTGATGACCGGTAAATCCGGTTACGACGTGGTGTTTCCGTCCAACCACTTCATGGCCCGGCAAATCCAGGGCGGTGCGTTGAAGAAGCTCGACAAGAGCCAGTTGCCCAACTGGAAAAACCTCAATCCGGTGCTGCTCAAGGCACTGGAGACCAACGACCCGGGCAATGCCCATGGCTTCCCGTACCTGTGGGGCAGCACGGGCATCGGTTACAACATTGACAAGGTCAAGGCGGTGCTGGGCGACAATGCGCCGGTGGACTCCTGGGACCTGATCTTCAAGCCGGAGAACATGGCCAAGTTGCAGAAATGTGGAGTGGCGATCCTCGACAACGGCCCCGAACTGTTGCCGGCGGCGCTGAACTACCTGGGCCTGCCGCACCACAGCAAAAAGCCTGAAGACTACAAAAAGGCCGAGGACCTGCTGATGAAAGTGCGGCCTTATGTGGCGTACTTCCATTCCTCGAAATACACCGCCGACCTGGCCAATGGCGATATCTGCGTGGCCGTCGGTTTCTCCGGCGATATCCTGCAGGCTGAAAGCCGCGCCAAGGAAGCCGGGAACGGTGTGAATATCGGCTACAACATTCCCAAGGAAGGCGCGGCTATCTGGTTCGACATGGTGGCCATGCCCGTCGATGCGCCGGACGAAAAGGCCGGCTATGCGTTCATGAACTACCTGCTGCGCCCGGAAGTGATGGCCGGCATCACCAACTATGTGCACTACGCCAACGGTAACGCCGCTGCCGATAGCCTGGTGGACCCGGCGATCAAGGCCGACACCAAGGTGTACCCGAGCCCGGAAATGATGGGCAAGCTGTTTGCGCTCGAAGCGATGCCGCTGAACATCGACCGCGTGCGCACACGGGTGTGGAACACCATTCGCACCGGACGGTGATGTTGATCATTCCCACGCTCTGCGTGGGAATGCTCGATGAGCGCCTCAGGGGTTTTCCAGGTCATGCCCCAACGACTGGATAAACAGCGAAAACAGCTCCGGCTGTGACGAAATATCCAGCTTGGCGTACAGGTGCCGGCGGTGCACCTTGACGGTGTCCGGCGAGATGCCCAGGCGCTCGGCCATGGCCTTGGAGGAAAACCCGCGCAGCACCAGGCGGGCGATTTCCAGTTCGCGCTCCGACAGCACGCCACAGCCGAACTGGCTCAAGGCATCGCGAATCTGGCTGTCCATCGCCGGCGTGCGCTGGGTGCTTTGCTGCCAGTGCTGTTGCATCAACGGCAGCACCCAGGCCGCCAGAGTGGTCAACAGGCCGGTTTCCTCCACGCTGAACCGCCGCTGCGTGCCCAACGACAGCGACAGGGTACCCGCACCCGGCACCTGCAGAATGAACTGCACCTCGTCCTCCAGCACGTTGTCGTGGAAGTAGTTGAGGAAGTATTCGCTTTGGCGAAAATGGTCCGGCGCCACTTCTTCCAGGCGATACACGCCACTGGCAAACCCCTCCCGACAGGCCTGGAAAAACGGGTCGAGCAGGTACACACCATTGAGGTACGCCAGCATCGACGCCGGCTTGCTGCTGGGCTGGGCGTCGTATTCCTCCAGGGCCAGGGGCGGGCCCTCCTGCGGATAGAAGATCGCCAGTGCGTTATCGAATGCCAGGCACTGGTGCAGCAACAGCACCAGTTGCTTCCAGAAACGGTCGCCGCCGATCTGTTCGATGGTGCGGCCCAGGCCGGCGTGCATGCCGACTTCCCTGAACAGGCTCATATCACGGGCTCCCGCCATCAATGAATCGCCCAAGGTTTCGGCTTTTGTCTGGGGCCGTCAAGGGGAGTACGCCAATAGGGGAATTGGCTGACATAAACACCCCGTTTACCGTTGCGATCATTGAGCGGGAAAGCTATCCCGCAATCGCCTGATTTTTCGTTTCTGCCTCACACCAAGAACAACGACAGAGGATAACGATATGAGTGCTTCTCCCGCGCCTGACGGCGTGCTTAAACCCACCTTGAGTGTGTTCGATGTAGTGGCCATCACCGTATCGGCCGTCACACCCGCCAGCTCCGTTTTCGTGATTGCGCCGTTCGCGATCCAGCAGGCCGGCAGCGGGGTGTTCCTGGCTTTTGTCATGGCTGGCCTGCTCGCGCTGATGTTCGCCTTTTGCTACGCCGAGTTGGGTCGTGCCCATAACAGTGCCGGTGGCGAGTACGTATATGCCAAGCGTGTCTTCGGCGGCATGGCCGGCTACGCGACCTTCCTCACCGTGCTGGTGATGCTGTTGTTTATCCCGCCGGTTCTCGCCACGGGCGCGGCGACCTATCTGAATAACGCCCTGGGCACCAGGTTCGATGCCCAGACCGTGGCCCTGGTGATCGTGGTATGCAGCTACGCACTGGGCATTCTCAATATCAAGCTCAATGCCTGGATCACCGGCACGTGCCTGCTGCTGGAAGTGGCGGCGCTGCTGGTGATCGTCTGTGTGGGCTTTGGCAACCCGGTGCAACCGGCGAGCATCTTGCTGCAACCGCAGATCGTCGAGAACGGCGTACTGCACCTGGCGCCCTGGGCGCTGGTGATCGGCGCGGTGGGTATCGGTTTGTTTTCCTACAATGGCTACGGGCCGGCGGTGTTGTTGGCCGAAGACATGAAGTGCGGCGGCAAGGGCGTGCACAAGGCGGTGCTGTGGTCCCTGGGGCTGGTGGTGATCATCGAGCTGGTGCCGATCACTGCGCTGCTGATCGGCGCACCGTCCTTGAGCGAGATGATCAGCAGTCCGGATCCCATCGGCTACTTGCTGAGCAGTCATGGCAATGAAACCCTGTCTCGGCTGGTCAGCGCGGGGATCTTTCTGTCGGTGTTCAATGCCATTGTCGCCATCGTGATCCAGATCGGCCGCGTGGTGTTCAGCAGTGGCCGCGATGCGTTATGGACGCCAGGTATCAACAGGCTGTTCACGCGTATTCACCCGCGCTGGGATTCACCTTGGCTGGCCACGCTGTTCCTGGCCATCCCTTCGGCGCTGCTGAGTTTCAGCTCCAACCTGGCCGACCTCACGTCATTCAGCGTGTTGCTGATCATGCTGGTGTACCTGGTGGTGGCCTTGAGCGCCTTGATGAGCCGGGTGCGGCTGCGCGACCGCGAGCATCCGTATCGCATGCCGCTGTGGCCATTGCCGGCGTTGCTGGCAGTACTCGGCGCCGGGTATCTGTTGGTCACCCTGGCATTGGCGGCGTCGGCGCGGGACATCATGATCATTGTCGGCCTGCTGGCGCTGTCGGTGGTGCTGTACAGCATCAGTGGCCGCTTGAGTCCGGCCTTTCAAAAACTGTAAGGAGAGGATATGCGCGCACGTCAATTGGGCATCACGCTGGGGCTCGGCACGCCGGGCGAGTTGAATGCCATCACCGATGTGCCGGGCGTTCGGGTGGGTCACAGCACCCTCAACACCCGCATCGACGGCAAACAGGTGCGCACCGGCGTGACGCTGGTGCAGCCCAGGAGCGGGGAGGCGCGCCAGCAGCCATGCTTCGCCGGCTATCACGTGCTCAATGGCAATGGCGATGCCACCGGCCTTGAATGGATTCGCGAAGCCGGGCTGCTCACCACACCGCTGGCGATGACCAACACCCACAGCATCGGCACGGTGCGCGACGCGCTGATCGCCCTGGAGCGCGAGCGCCTGGCCGATCCGGCGGTGTACTGGTGCATGCCGGTGGTGATGGAAACCTACGACGGCCTGCTCAACGACATCTGGGGCCAGCACGTCGGCCCGGCGCAAGTGCGCGAGGCGCTGGACAACGCCCGCAGCGGCCCGGTCGCCGAAGGCGCGGTGGGCGGGGGCACCGGGATGATCTGTCATGAGTTCAAGGGCGGCATCGGTACGGCGTCGCGGCGCCTGTCGGCCGAGCAGGGCGGCTGGACCGTGGGTGCGCTGGTCCAGGCCAACCACGGCAAGCGCCAGGAACTGCGGGTGGACGGCTACCCGGTGGGGCGCCAGTTGCTGGAGATTCCCTCGCCGTTTGCCAGCCGGGGCACACCGGGCATGGGATCGATCGTGGTGATCCTGGCCACGGACGCGCCGTTGTTGCCGCACCAGTGTCAGCGTCTGGCCCAGCGCGCGTCCATTGGCATCGCCCGTACCGGCGGTGGTACCGAAGACTCCAGTGGCGATCTGTTCCTGGCCTTCGCCACCGGCAACCACGATTTGCCGCCTGCGGATTACGGGCGCGCCGACCTGCCGCTCAGCACGGCACTGCACATGGTCAACAATGACCATATTTCGCCGCTGTTCAGTGCAGCGGCAGAGGCGGTGGAGGAGGCGATCATCAATGCGCTGTTGGCGGGGGAGAGCATGACCACCGATGACGGCGTGCAGGTGCCGGCGCTGAGCGACGATACCTTGCTGACAGCGTTGCACAAGAGTGGCTGGAGCCTGTCCCGGTAATGGGGGACAACAACAAACATCATAATAAGTAGTGGCTGTTTAATGTTGCCAATGACACCGTGACAATATAGTGGATCCATTAATAAAGTAGGCCGCTCTAGTTGGGCGGCTTTATGGTTATTTAATATTTAAATACGAGTGCTGTGTTTTTTGTCAGGCAAAACCAAAGCGCGCCTTTAAATACGGCAGGGTGCTTGCGCAAGTTGTCCGGTTATCGGTTTTTTGCCGCTGAAATACCGGTGGACGAATGATTTCAAGTTGTGTCAGTTTTCTTTCGCCTTCAAAAGAGGCGAGTGATAGGACGATCTCGCCCGCGAGGTTCCTATCGAACAAAGACTGATGCACTTGCAAACAAGGAAGTACGTACATGGCAAAAGTAAAAGACAAGGCTATTGTTTCGGCGGCGCAAGCCAGCACGGCCTTTACGCAAATCGATACCTTCAGCCATCTGTATGACCGTGGCGGCAACCTCACGGTCAATGGCAAACCTTCGTATTCCGTCGACCAGGCAGCGAACCAGCTGCTGCGCGATCACGCCGCGTACCGTGACTTTGACGGCAACGGCAAGATCGACCTGACCTATACGTTCCTGACCTCGGCGTCGTTCAGCACCATGAACAAGCATGGCATCGCAGGTTTCAGCCAGTTCAACGCACAGCAGAAAGCACAGGCCGCGCTGGCCATGCAATCCTGGGCGGACGTGGCCAACGTCACCTTTACCGAGAAAGCCAGCGGCGGTGACGGCCACATGACCTTCGGCAACTACAGCAGCGGCCAGGACGGCGCGGCGGCCTTCGCCTACCTGCCCGGTACCGGTGCGGGCTACGACGGCACCTCGTGGTACCTGATCAACAGCAGCTACACGCCGAACAAGACGCCGGACCTGAACAACTATGGCCGGCAGACCCTCACCCACGAAATCGGCCACACCCTGGGCCTGGCTCACCCTGGCGACTACAACGCCGGGAACGGCAACCCGACCTACAACGACGCGACCTATGGACAGGACACGCGCGGCTACAGCGTCATGAGTTACTGGAGCGAGAGCAATACCAACCAGAACTTCAGCAAAGGCGGCGTCGAAGCCTATGCCTCGGCCCCGCTGATCGACGACATCGCCGCGATCCAGAAGCTCTACGGCGCCAACTACAGCACCCGCGCCGGCGACACCACCTACGGGTTCAACTCCAACACCGGGCGTGATTTCTACACCGCGACCTCCAATGCCGACAAGCTGGTGTTCTCGGTGTGGGACGGGGGTGGCAACGACACCCTGGACTTCTCGGGTTTCACCCAGAACCAGAAGATCAACCTCAACGAAGCTTCGTTCTCCGACGTCGGCGGTCTGGTGGGCAACGTGTCCATCGCCAAGGGCGTGACCATCGAGAACGCCTTCGGCGGTGCCGGCAACGACCTGATCATCGGCAACAACGCAGCCAACGTGATCAAGGGCGGCGCCGGCAATGACATCATCTACGGCGGCGGCGGTGCGGACCAGCTGTGGGGCGGCGCGGGCAACGATACCTTTGTGTACGGCGCCAGTTCCGACTCCCGGCCCGGGGCTGCGGACAAGATCTTTGACTTCACCTCCGGTTCGGACAAGATCGACCTCAGCGGCATCACCAAGGGTGCGGGCCTGACCTTCGTCAATGCCTTCACCGGGCATGCCGGCGATGCGGTCCTGACCTACGCCGCGGGTACCAACCTGGGCACCCTGGCGGTGGACTTCTCCGGGCACGGCGTGGCGGACTTCCTCGTCACCACCGTCGGCCAGGCAGCCGTCAGCGACATCGTGGCCTAACCCACGGGCGCGGCGCTTCGGCGCCGCGCTTGCGCGATGGAGCGTGAAGATGCAGCGTGTTTTCAACGGAATCGCCTGCTCCGTGCAGGTGATAGTCATGTCGGCAGGAGCCCACGCAATGGCAAGCAGTCTTGTTCTACCCACGAGTGCCCAATTGGCCGGGCACTGGCAGTTGCATCAACAGGACCAGGTCTGCGCCCTGGACCTGCTGGAGCAGGCCAACGCCCTGGGCGGCGATGTGGCTTGCGCCACACAGTGGCTGGGGGATAAACCCCTGAGTTGGTCGCCCACGCCGGATGGCATTTGGCTGATGAATGCCGAGGGCAGCGGCATAACCCATTTGAATCGACAGAAAGAAGGCGAATACAAAGGGCGCACGCCGTCCGGTACCGAAGTGTTATTGCAGCGAGCTCCTTAGTTGCCGGTTATAAATTTATAACTTGATGGATTAGTTGCCCGCTCCATGCGCTGGGGTTGGGGCGGCTATTGCCCATGATTTGTTTCAAGGATGATCAAAAGATATGGCCAAACCCCCTGCCGTTGCGCCGTTGTTCAAGGCGCTGGGTGAATACAAGAGCATTTTGATCAGCATTGGCTGTTTCACCGCCTTGATTAACCTGTTGATGCTGGTGCCGTCGATTTACATGCTGCAAGTGTATGACCGCGTACTGTCCTCCCAGAATGAAACCACCCTGGTGATGTTGACGCTGATGGTCGTGGGTTTCTTTGCCTTTATTGGCACGCTGGAAGTCATCCGCAGTTTTATCGTGATCCGCATCGGCAGCCAGTTGGAACGGCGTTTCAACCTGCGCGTGTACAAGGCCGCTTTTGAACGCAACCTGCAACGTGGCCAAGGGCATGCCGGGCAATCCCTGGGCGATCTGACCCAGATTCGTCAATTCATCACGGGGCCTGCGCTGTTCGCCTTTTTCGACGCGCCGTGGTTTCCCATCTACCTGTGTGTGATTTTCCTGTTCAACCTGTGGCTGGGTGTACTGGCGACCGCCGGCGCAGCATTGCTGGTCGCGCTGGCCTGTCTCAACGAATACCTGACCAAAAAGCCCCTGGGCGAGGCGAGTGGCTATTCCCAGCAGTCCACCCAGTTGGCCACCAGCCATTTGCACAACGCCGAGACCATCCAGGCCATGGGTATGCTCGGCGCACTGCGCCAGCGTTGGTTTGCCGTGCATTCGCAATTTCTCGGCCTGCAGAACCAGGCCAGCGATACCGGCGCGGTGGTCACCTCCCTGAGCAAATCCTTGCGCCTGTGCCTGCAATCCCTGGTGCTGGGCCTGGGCGCCTTGCTGGTGATCAAGGGCGATATGACCGCCGGGATGATGATCGCCGGGTCCATCCTGATGGGCCGCGTGCTCAGCCCCATCGACCAGTTGATCGCGGTGTGGAAGCAATGGAGCTCGGCCAAGCTGGCCTACCAGCGGCTGGATGAGCTGCTGGGCGAGTTTCCCCCGCACGTCGAGTCGATGAAGCTGCCGGCCCCCACAGGCCACATTGGTTTCGAACAGGTCAGTGCCGGCCCGCCGGGGCGGCGCATGGCGACCTTGCAGCAGGTCAGCTTCAACCTGGGCGCCGGCGAAGTGCTCGGCGTACTCGGCGCATCGGGGTCCGGCAAGTCCACCCTGGCCCGGGTGCTGGTGGGTGTCTGGCCGACGCTGGCCGGTACCGTGCGCCTCGACGGCGCCGACATTCATCGCTGGGACCGCGACGACCTTGGCCCGCACATCGGCTATCTGCCCCAGGACATCGAATTGTTCAGCGGCAGCATCGCCGACAACATCGCACGCTTTCGCGAGGCCGACCCCGAACAGGTGGTGCGCGCCGCCCAACAGGCCGGTGTGCATGAGCTGATCCTGCGCTTGCCCCAAGGCTACGACACGGTCCTGGGCGACAACGGCGCGGGCCTGTCCGGTGGCCAGAAGCAACGGGTGGCGCTGGCCCGTGCGCTGTATGGCGGGCCGCGGCTGATCGTGCTGGATGAGCCCAACTCCAACCTCGACACCGTCGGCGAAGCCGCGCTGGCCAGCGCGATCATGCAGATGAAGGCCCAGGGCAGCAGCGTGGTGCTGGTCACTCATCGTTCTTCGGCGTTGGCCCAGGCCGATAAATTACTGGTGCTCAACGACGGGCGTCTGCAGGCGTTCGGGCCCAGTCAGGACGTGTTGCGGGCGTTGTCCGGTCAGCAGGAAGCCCCCCGGGAAAAAACGGGCGTAAGCCTGAGTCGTCAGTATCAAGCCGCAAGGAATCCAGGCGCATGAGCAGCCTCACTGTAGAACGACACGACGCCCGGTTTTTCGTGCGCATGGGCTGGCTGCTGACCCTGGTCGGCGCCGGCGGGTTTTTCCTGTGGGCCAGCCTGGCGCCACTCGACCAAGGCATCCCCGTGCAGGGCACCGTGGTGGTGTCGGGCAAACGCAAGGCCGTGCAGACCCTCAGCCCCGGCGTGGTCAGCCGGATTCTGGTGAAGGAGGGCGAGACCGTCCGCCAGGGGCAACCGCTGTTTCGCCTCGACCAGACCCAGCACCAGGCCGACGTGCAGTCCCTGCAAGCCCAGTACCGCATGGCCTGGGCCAGTGTGGCGCGTTGGCAGAGCGAGCGCGACAACCAATCCGCCGTCACCTTCCCCGAGTCACTGAGCCGCGATCCTGACCCGGCCCTGGTGCTGGTGCTGGAAGGCCAGCGCCAATTGTTCAGCAGCCGTCGCGAAGCCTTCGCCCGTGAACAGGCGGGCATTCGCGCGAATATCGACGGCGCGACCGCCCAATTGGCGGGCATGCGCCGCGCCCGCAGCGACCTGACTGCCCAGGCGCAATCCCTGCGCGACCAACTGAGTAATCTGCAACCCTTGGCCGACAACGGTTACATCCCGCGAAACCGGCTGATGGAGTACCAGCGCCAGCTGTCCCAGGTGCAACAGGACCTGGCACAGAACAACGGCGAAAGTGGTCGAGTAGAGCAGGGTATCGTCGAGTCGCGGCTCAAGTTGCAGCAGCACAGCGAGGAATATCAGAAGGAAGTGCGCAGCCAATTGGCCGATGCGCAACTGCGCAGCCTGACCCTGGAGCAGCAGTTGACCTCGGCCGGCTTCGACCTGCAGCACAGCGAGATCAATGCGCCGTCGGATGGCATCGCGGTCAACCTCGGTGTGCACACCGAAGGCGCGGTGGTGCGCGCCGGCGAAACCCTGCTGGAAATCGTGCCTCAGGACACGCGCCTGGAAGTGGAAGGGCGGCTGCCGGTGAACCTGGTGGACAAGGTCGGCACCCATCTGCCCGTCGACATCCTGTTCACCGCCTTCAACCAGAGCCGCACCCCCCGGTTGCCGGGGGAGGTCAGCCTGGTCTCCGCCGACCAGATGCTCGATGAAAAAACCGGCGCGCCGTATTACGTGCTGCGCACCACGGTCAGCGAAGCCGCACTGGAGAAACTTCACGGTCTGGTGATCAAGCCGGGCATGCCCGCCGAGATGTTCGTGCGCACTGGCGAGCGTTCCTTGCTCAATTACCTGTTCAAGCCGCTGCTGGACCGCGCCGGCTCCGCGTTGACCGAGGAATGAACATGAAGCCCGTGTTTATCGCCTTGCTGTTGACCTGCACCGGCGCCCAGGCCGCCATGGGCCCGTTCGATGTGTACGAGCAGGCCTTGCGCAATGACCCGGTATTCCTCGCCGCCATCAAGGAACGCGACGCCGGCCTTGAGAACCGCGCGATTGGCCGCGCCGGGCTGTTGCCCAAGCTGTCCTACAACTACAACAAGGGCCGCAACAATTCCCAGGCCACCTTGCCCGACGGGCGCGGCGGCAATTATCACGATGACCGCAACTACAACAGCTACGGTTCCACCTTCAGCCTGCAACAGCCGCTGTTCGACTACGAAGCCTACGCCAACTACCGCAAGGGCGTGGCCCAGGCGCTGTTTGCCGACGAGAGCTTTCGCGACAAGAGCCAGGCCCTGCTGGTGCGCGTGCTGACCTATTACACCCAGGCGCTGTTCGCCCAGGACCAGATCGACATCGCCCGCGCCAAGAAGAAAGCCTTCGAGCAGCAGTTCCAGCAGAACCGGCATTTGTTCCAGCAGGGCGAAGGCACCCGCACGGACATTCTCGAAGCCGAATCCCGTTACGAACTGGCCACCGCCGAAGAAATCCAGGCCCTGGATGAACAGGACGCCTCGCTGCGGGAACTGGGCGCGCTGATCGGCGTGCGGAGCGTCAACATCGACGACCTGGCGCCGCTGAAGCCGGGCTTTGCCGCCTTCACCCTGAGCCCCGCGAACTACGACACCTGGCATGAACTGGCGATCAGCAACAACCCCACGCTGGCGTCCCAGCGCCAGGCCCTGGAAGTGGCGCGCTTTGAAGTGGAGCGCAACCGCGCCGGGCATTTGCCCAAGGTCACCGCGTATGCCAGTTCGCGCCAGCAGGAGTCCGACAGCGGCAACACCTACAACCAGCGCTACGACACCAACACCATCGGCGTCGAAGTCAGCCTGCCGTTGTATGCCGGCGGCGGCATTTCGGCGTCGACCCGCCAGGCCAGTCGCGCCATGGAACAGGCTGAGTACGAACTGGAGGGCAAGACCCGCGAAACCCTGATCGAACTGCGGCGCCAGTTCAGCGCGTGCCTGTCGGGGGTGAGCAAGTTGCGCGCATATCAGAAGGCGCTGGTGTCCGCCGAAGCGCTGGTGGTCTCGACCCGGCAAAGCATTCTGGGCGGTGAGCGCGTCAACCTCGACGCGCTGAACGCCGAACAGCAGCTCTACAGCACCCGGCGCGATCTGGCGCAGGCGCGGTACGACTATTTGATGGCCTGGACCAAATTGCATTACTACGCCGGCAACCTGCGTGATACCGACCTGGCCACCGTGGATGAAGCATTCAGAGGTTCGATCCAACAATAAGAGAGGTACTACCATGGGTGTGTTCGACTATAAAAACCTCGGCACCGAGGGTTCCAAGGCCTTGTTCGCCGATGCCATGGCGATCACGTTGTATACCTACCACAACCTGGATAACGGCTTTGCCGTGGGTTACCAGCACAATGGCCTGGGGCTGGGGCTGCCTGCCACCCTGGTCGGCGCGTTGCTGGGCAGTACCGATTCCCAGGGCGTGATTCCCGGCATTCCCTGGAACCCGGACTCGGAAAAAGCCGCCCTGGAGGCGGTACAGAAAGCCGGTTGGACCCCCATCAGCGCCAGCGCCCTCGGTTACACCGGCAAGGTGGATGCGCGGGGTACGTTCTTCGGCGAAAAGGCCGGCTACACCACCGCGCAGGTCGAGGTGCTGGGCAAGTACGATGCCGCCGGCAAGCTGCTGGAAATCGGCATCGGTTTTCGCGGCACTTCGGGGCCCCGTGAAACCCTGATCAGCGATTCCATCGGCGACCTGATCAACGATCTGCTGGCGGCCCTGGGGCCCAAGGACTACGCCAAAAACTATGCGGGCGAAGCGTTCGGCAAGTTACTCAAGAACGTCGCCGACTATGCCAGCGCCCACGGCCTGAGCGGCAAGGATGTGGTGGTCAGCGGCCACAGCCTGGGCGGGCTGGCCGTCAACAGCCTGGCCGACTTGAGCGACAGTAAATGGGCCGGGTTCTACAAGGATGCCAACTACGTGGCCTACGCCTCGCCGACCCAGAGCGCTGGCGACAAAGTGCTCAATATCGGCTATGAGAACGACCCGGTGTTCCGCGCGCTGGATGGCACCAGCGTCAACCTGTCCTCACTGGGCGTGCACGACAAACCCCACGAGTCGACCACCGACAACATCGTCAGCTTCAACGACCACTACGCTTCGACGCTGTGGAATGTGCTGCCGTTTTCCATCGTCAACCTGCCGACCTGGGTGTCGCATCTGCCCACCGCCTATGGCGACGGTATGACGCGCATTCTCGAGTCGGGCTTCTATGACCAGATGACCCGCGACTCGACGATCATCGTCGCCAACCTGTCCGACCCGGCGCGGGCCACCACCTGGGTGCAGGACCTCAACCGCAATGCCGAGCCGCACAAGGGCAATACGTTCATCATCGGCAGCGATGGCAACGACCTGATCCAGGGCGGCAAGGGCGCTGACTTCATCGAAGCGGGCAAGGGCAACGACACGATCCGCGACAACAGCGGCCACAATACCTTTCTGTTCAGTGGGCACTTTGGCAACGACCGTATCATCGGCTACCAGCCGACGGACAAACTGGTGTTCAGGGAGGTGGACGGAACCGCACAGTACCGCGAGCATGGGGGAGACACGGTAATCAGTTTCGGCGGGGACTCAGTGACGCTGGTGGGGGTGAGCGGGGTGTCGGGAGAAGTGCTTATCAGCTGATGGAGAGGTAGCCATGCCACCGTCTTCGCAGCGATGCGGCAGGGGATCTCTGTTGTTGGAGAGAAAGTACCCGGCGCGATGACCCTGCTGGCGGAGTTTTCCCCGCCACAGCCAATCCCCTGTGGGAGCTGTCGAGCCCCGGCGAGGCTGCGAAGGCGGTGGATCAG
>NZ_JBSVWB010000070.1:0-22817 GCF_054071795.1 Pseudomonas sp. SDO5271_S396 | reverse complement strand
CCGCCGCGTCACCTGCCGGGTTTTTTCCCACAGCAGGCGCATCGTCCACGTGCTCCTGCCGGACCAGCACCGTGCGCTGTACGGTCTTTTTCCGAACCGCCGGCACCGGGTTGGCAAGCAGCTCGTCCCCGGCTTTCAGCGGGACATCCGGAATCACCTTGATCGGTGTTGCAGCGCTGCCAAGCAACAAGGGTTTAGCTGTCTCGGCGTGGGTTTGCAGCTCGGGACCGACTAGCTGCCGGTCCAGTAACTCCAACAACTGCCGCGCCCGGTCGGACTTGATTTGACTGACCACCTGTTTGCCCAGGCGCACGGTCATCCCCATAGCCCCGATTGCCCGAATCAACAGCAAGTTGATCAACACCTCGTCGGTGATTTCTCCCATCACTTCGTTCATTTCCTGCGGCGGCAACAATCGAATCCAGCTGGCTATCGCCGACAGATAGATGAACAGCAAAGGTTCATCACTGAGTACCAACAAGCCCTTGGCAATGGACTCGCGGTCTAGAGTCAGCAGTTCATCAAGCTCGGTTTCGGAGAGGTACTGCAGCAGTTTTTCGCTGTTGGGTTGGATGTGGAGCAACAGGTCGTAGAGTTGCGTGACGTTGTCCCACAGGTTGTAAAGCGCCTTACCCATTCCGCGAAGAAACGCCGTTTCCAGCATCCTGCGTTGATCGAGCGGGCCGGCGTTGCTGTAGGTTTTCCATTGATCCTGAAAGGTGTCGGTCCACGCTTCGCGCAGGCGTTCCTCCAGCTCTGCAATCACTGACTGATAAGACGCGTACAACGCCCTGACGTGATCCCTGGAAACGTTGGGGTAAAAAGTGATCTGGTATTTCTGGTCGCGGGTACAGTTCTTGACTTCAAGAATGCCGCTTGGGCCGATGATGTGATCGGTCGGTGCGCCCATCGGGCTGCCATCGGCTGCAATCGCCTGGACCCTCACCGGCGTATTGCCGATGGGCACGAACTGCGTGCTCTCGAACATGTGCACCAAGGTCATGGAGCCTTGGGCCTCGCACAGGGCGACGACAGGACTGAGTTTTTTCGAGGAGACAGGCGCGACCAGCGCGACCTCATTTCCTACCTTGAACACCTGCTCGACTTCGAGCGCTGAAAAGCTCCAGAAACGTTCCGCCCACTCATCAAAGGTGTTCAGGCAACCGCGAAAGTCACTGAAGACGCGCTCGACATCGACCGTCTTCACCGTCATTGGGGTCAGGGCCAGCCTGCCAATGGCCGGGTTCACGAAACAGCTCCAACAAGAACATCCATCTGCAATCCCTCGCACTGTGTATTCAGGCGAGGGACTTTGCAGCGGTTGTCAGAGGAGGGGAGTAGAGCTTATCCGGCGGTTGCGTGGGATGTTTCGACAAGGTGTTTTTCTGCAGGCGACTGGCGGTTATTGTCAGAAAAACTCGAAAAGAGTACAAATGTACTCCATGACGACTCTGACTCCCCGCCGTACCGCCATCCTGACGTTTATCCGCGACCGTATCGCGCAGCAAGGTCAGCCCCCCAGCCTCGCCGAGATCGCCGAGGCGTTCGGTTTTGCCTCGCGCAGCGTGGCGCGCAAGCATGTTCTGGCGCTGACTGAAGCCGGGTTTATCGAGGTCAACCCCAACCAGGCCCGGGGCATTCGCTTGCTCAACCAACCGATGCGCCGCGAATGGCTGGACGTGCCGGTGCTTGGCCGAGTGGCGGCCGGCCGGCCGATTGGTGCCGATGCCGAAGTGCACAACCGCCTGCAACTCGACCCGGCCACGTTTGCGAAAACCCCGGACTACCTGCTGCGGGTGCAGGGCGACTCGATGATCGAAGATGGCATCCTCGATGGCGACCTGGTCGGCGTGCGTCGCAGTGCCGAGGCAGTGAACGGGCAGATTGTGGTGGCGCGCCTGGATGGCGAAGTGACCATCAAGCGTTTCGAGCGCAATGGTGACAGCGTGCGCCTGCTGCCGCGCAACCCCGCGTATCAACCCATCGTGGTCAGGCCGGACCAGGACCTGGCCATCGAAGGAGTGTTCTGCGGCCTGGTGAGGCAAGGCTGATGGGCGCCGTCGTTGCGCTGGATACGCTGTTCAATGGCGGGCGTGTCTGGAAAGGCCGCCCCGTTACGCCCCCGGCCAGTGTGCACCCCACCGGGCTGGCGGCACTGGACGCCGTGTTGCCCACGGGCGGTTGGCCGGAGGCGGCCTTGAGTGAAATCCTCATGGCCAGGGAGGGGGTGGGGGAATTGCAACTGGTGCTGCCGACTCTGGCGCGTTTATCACAGGCGGGTGAACGCATTGTGCTGGTGGCGCCGCCCTATACGCCGTACCCCCATGCCTGGCAGAACGCCGGGGTGGATCTGCGTCAGCTCTCGGTGGCCCAGGCGCAAGAGCGCGACACTTTGTGGGCCGTGGAGCAATGCCTGCGCTCCGGCAGTTGCGGCGCGGTGCTGTGCTGGCCGCGCAAGGCGGACGACCGCGCCTTGCGCCGTTTGCAGGTGGCGGCGGAAACCGGGCAGACCCTGGCGTTTGCCTGGCGTGCCTTGAGCGAGGCGATCAATGCATCGCCCGCCGCCTTGCGCCTGGCCGTGGAAGCAAACCCAGCGCGGGTGCGGGTGCTCAAGTGCCGGGGTGGGCTGGCCCATCCGGCGCCCATTGCCTTGGCGGGGCACTGAGGTTGCCATGCGCTGGGTGTGTATCGTCTTCCCGCAATTGGCGCTGGACGCGGTGCTGCGTTTGCATCCGGAGCCGGATCAGCCGTTGGTGCTGTTGGCCGGCACACCGCAACGACGCGTGTTGCAATCGGTCAATGCGGCCGCCCGTGCCCTGGGCCTGCGTCCTGGTCAATCCCTGACGGCGGCCCACGCCCTGACCAAGTCCTTTGCCCGCGCCGAATACGACCCCGCCGAGATCGCGCGCAGCCAGCAGTTCCTTGCCGCCTGGGCCTACCAGTTCAGTTCTCAGGTCAGCCTGTATTACCCACGTGCGCTGTTGTTCGAGGTCGAGTCGAGCCTGGGGCTGTTCGGGCCGTGGCCGCTGTTCGAAGCCCGTTTGCGCAAGGCGCTGGCCGAACTGGGCTTTCGCCACCGCATCGTTGTTGCCCCCAACCCGGCGGCGGCACGTGCGCTGGTGAATACCCACGATGGCCTGGCCGTGGATGATGACGCATTGATGCAGGCTTTGGCGCCGCTGCCCATTGACCGCGCCGGCCTCGACCCCCAGGCCGCCATCGCCTTGTCCCGCATGGGCCTGCGTACCCTGGGCCAGGTGCTGGCATTGCCTCGACATACCCTGGCGCGGCGCTTTGAGTCTGACGTGCTCAAGCACCTGGATACACTCACCGGGCAACGGCCCCTGGCCTTGGCGTTCTATCAGCCGCCGGATCGTTTCGATGTGCGCATCGAGTTGAATTTCGATGTGCAATCCCACCAGGCGTTGCTGTTTCCCCTGCGTCGTCTGACCAGTGATCTGTCGGCCTTCCTGTGTGGTCGTGACAGCGGCGTGCAGCGCTTTGACCTGCACCTTGAACACGCCCAGGCGCCGGACAGCGTGATCAAGGTCGGCCTGCTCAGCGCCGAGCGCGAACCGGCGATGCTGTTCGAACTGGCCCGAGGCCGTCTGGAGCAGGTGCTTGTCAGTGCGCCGGTGCGTGGCTTTCGCCTGGTGGCCGAGGACCTGCCGGTGTTTGTACCGCAGCGTCACGACCTGTTCGATGACCGTCCGCAACAGACCTTGCCCTGGGCGCAACTGCGTGAACGCCTGCGCGCCCGCCTGGGCGATGAAGCGGTGCAGGGTTTGCGCTTTCACGCTGACCACCGTCCGGAATGCGCCTGGCAAACGACCACGGATCGCCACGTGTGTCCATCCCTGAACAAGGTGCAACGCCCCGGTTGGCTGTTGCCCGAGCCGACGTTGCTGGCCGAGCAGGGCGTACGGATCCTCATGGGGCCGGAGCGCATCGAGTCCGGCTGGTGGGACGGCGCCGACATTCGTCGCGACTATTACCTGATCCAGACCCGCACCGGCCAACATGGCTGGGCCTACCGCACCGTGGGGCAAAGCGATGGGTTGTGGCTGCAAGGCTGGTTCGCATGAGTTACGCCGAACTGCATTGCCTGTCCAATTTCAGCTTCCAGCGGGGCGCCTCCAGCGCGCTGGAGTTGTTCGAGCGGGCCAAGCACCAAGGCTACAGCGCCCTGGCGATCACCGACGAATGCACCTTGGCCGGTATCGTGCGTGCCTGGCAGGCGGCGAAGGCGGTGGAGTTGCCGCTGATTATCGGCAGCGAAGTGCGCATCGAAGGCGGCCCGAAACTGGTGCTGCTGGTGGAGAACCTGGTGGGTTACCAGCACCTGTGTCGGCTGATTACGGTGGCCCGGCGCCGTGCCGAAAAAGGCAGTTACCGCCTGGTCAAAGAGGATTTCGACCCTGCGTTATCCGGCTTGCTGGCCTTGTGGGTAGCCGACGACCACGACACCCAGGCCTCGGTCCAATGGTTGCGGCATACCTTCGGCGAGCGCGTATGGCTGGCCGTACACCTGCACTGTGGCCAGGACGATGCGCGCCATCTGGAGCAGCGCCTGCAATTGGCGGCCAGCCTGGGTCTTCGCGCCGTGGCGTGCGGCGATGTGCATATGCATGCGCGCGGGCGCCGAGCCTTGCAAGACACCATGACTGCGATCCGCCATCACGTGCCAGTAGCCGAAGCCGGTACGCGCCTGCATCCCAATGGCGAGCGGCATCTGCGTTGCCTGACGTCCCTGGCCGCGCTGTACCCGCAAGCCTTGCTCGACGAAACCCAGGCCATCGCACAACGCTGTACCTTCGATTTGAGCCAGCTGCGCTACCAATATCCGCGTGAGTTGGTGCCCGCAGGATATGACGCCAAATCCTGGTTGCGTGCCGTCACCGAAAAAGGCATTGCCCAACGCTGGCCCAAGGGCGCCGAGGCCAAGACCCTGCTGCAGATCAACAGCGAACTGAAGCTGATCAGCGATCTGGGATACGAAAGCTACTTCCTGACCGTGCACGATATCGTCCAGTACGCCCGCAGCCGTTCGATCCTGTGCCAGGGTCGGGGCTCGGCGGCCAATTCGGCGGTGTGTTTTGCCCTGGGCATCACCGAGATCGACCCGAGCCTGACGAGCCTGCTGTTCGAGCGTTTCCTGTCCCGGGAGCGCAACGAGCCGCCGGATATCGACGTGGACTTCGAACACGAGCGTCGCGAAGAAGTGCTGCAATATGTATTTCAGCGCTACGGCCGCACGCGTGCGGCGCTGACGGCGGTGGTCAGCAGTTATCACGCGGCCGGCGCCGTGCGCGATGTGGCCAAGGCCCTGGGCCTGCCGCCGGACCAGATCAATGCCCTGGCCGACTGCTGCGGGCGCTGGAGCGATGATGCGCCACCGCTTGAGCGCCTGCGCGAAAGTGGCTTCGACCCCGACAGTCCGATTCTGCGACGGGTGCTCACGTTGACCCGGCAATTGATCGGTTTCCCTCGTCATTTGTCCCAGCACCCCGGTGGTTTCGTGATTTCCGAACATCCGCTGGACACGCTGGTGCCGGTGGAAAACGCCGCCATGGCCGAGCGCACCATCATCCAATGGGACAAGGACGATCTTGACGCCGTCGGCCTGCTCAAAGTGGATATCCTCGCTCTGGGCATGCTCAGCGCGATCCGCCGCTGCTTCGATTTGCTGCGTCGCCACCGGGGGCGCGATATGGCCCTGGCGACGATCCCCAAGGACGATGCGGCCACCTACGCGATGATCAGCAAGGCCGACACCATCGGTGTGTTTCAGATCGAGTCGCGGGCGCAGATGGCGATGTTACCCAGGCTCAAGCCCAAGAGTTTCTATGACCTGGTGATCGAGGTCGCCATCGTGCGGCCCGGGCCGATCCAGGGCGGCATGGTGCATCCGTACTTGCGACGACGTAACCAGGAAGAGCCGGAAACCTATCCGTCGTCAGAGTTGGAAAGCGTGTTGAAGCGCACCCTGGGCATTCCGTTGTTCCAGGAGCAAGTGATGCAGATCGCCATGGTCGCCGCTGAATATAGCGCTGGCGAGGCCGACCAGTTGCGTCGTTCCATGGCCGCCTGGAAGCGTCACGGCGGCCTTGAACCGCATCAGGCGCGACTGCGTGAGGGCATGTTGAAGAAGGGTTACACCGAGGCGTTCGCGGCGCAGATTTTCGAACAGATCAAAGGCTTTGGCAGCTATGGTTTTCCCGAGTCCCACGCGGCCAGCTTTGCCTTGCTGACCTATGCCAGCAGTTGGCTTAAATGCCATGAGCCGGCGGCCTTTGCCTGTGCGCTGATCAACAGCTGGCCCATGGGTTTCTACAGCCCGGACCAGATTCTGCAGGATGCGCGGCGCCATCGCTTGCAGATTCGCCCGGTGGATGTGCAGGCCAGCGACTGGGATTGCAGCCTGGAGCCGATGGGCGAAGGCCAACCGGCCATTCGCATGGGGCTGCGCATGATTGCGGGGTTTCGCGAAGAGGACGGGCGGCGCATCGAAGCTGCCCGTCAGCGCCAGGCGTTCAGCGACATTGCCGACCTGGATACACGGGCCGGGTTGGATGCCCGTGCCCAGGCACTGTTGGCGGATGCCGGTGCCTTGCGTGCCTTGGCCGGCCATCGGCACACGGCGCGCTGGGCAGTAGCCGGGGTGCACAAACAGTTGGGGCTGTTTGCCGGGTTGCCTGCACCGGACGAAGCTGCGGTGATGCTGCCGGCGCCCACGGTGGGCGAGGATCTGCAAGCCGACTACGCCACCGTCGGCACCACGCTTGGGCCGCACCCCCTGGCATTGCTGCGCGCGGAGTTACGCAGGCGGCGCTGTCGCAGCTCCCGGGAACTGATGGTGGTGGAGCATGGGCGCAATGTCAGCGTCGCGGGGCTGGTCACGGGGCGGCAGCGCCCGGGCACGGCCAGTGGCGTGACCTTTGTCACGCTGGAAGATGAATTCGGCAACCTCAATGTGGTGGTCTGGCGCGACTTGGCTGAACGCCAGCGCCAGGCACTGGTGGGCTCGCGTTTGCTCAAGGTGGATGGGCGCTGGGAGGCGGTGGGTGAGGTGCGGCACCTGATCGCCGGACGTTTGACCGACCTGTCATCGCTATTGGAGGGCATGCATGTGCGCAGCCGGGATTTTCACTGAGGTTGTTGGCTTCTGCGCTCATTCCCCCTCAAGTGAGATAGATGAAACCATCCGTCCCTGGCATGCTCCAAAAATTGCGACTGTCTTTTCTCTGCGCAGAGTCGGAATGATGCAGTTTTTATTCAACCCCCACGGTTGTGAAGGTTGGGCCGGTGAGATGGCTCAGCGGATTCGCGGGTTCGATTGGTCGACCACCGACCTGGGGCCGATCGCCCGCTGGTCCACCAGCCTGGCCTGCACCGTGCAAATGATGCTGGCCTCGCCGGTACCGATGGTAATGCTGTGGGGGCGGGCCGGGTACATGATCTACAACGACAGCTATTCGGCGTTTGCCGGCGGCCGGCACCCGTATCTGCTGGGGACGCCGGTGGAACTGGGCTGGCCGGAAGTGGCCGACTTCAACCGGCATGTGGTGGATACCTGTCTGAACGGTGGCACTTTGTCGTTCAACAACAAGGAACTGGTGCTGCTGCGTAACGGCAAGCCCGAAACCGTGTGGCTCGACCTGTATTACAGCCCGGTCGCCGGGGATGACCAGCAGCCGGCCGGCGTCCTGGCGATTGTGGTGGAGACCACCGAACATGTGCATTCGGAGCGGCTGCGCCAGGAGCTGACCCACAACCTGGAGCAGCGCGTTGCTGCGGAAGTGCAGGCGCGCTATACCGCCGAAGACCAATTGCGCCAGTCACAAAAACTGGAAGCCATCGGCGGCCTGACCGGTGGCGTGGCTCACGACTTCAATAACCTGCTGCAAGTGATCGCCGGCAACCTGCATCTGCTGGCCCGTCACGAAGCGGACAATGTCCAGGTGCAGCGCCGGGTTGCGGCGGCGATTGCCGCGGTGGAGCGTGGGGCCAAGCTGTCGTCGCAACTGTTGGCGTTTGCCCGGCGCCAGCCCCTATCGCCTGCGGTATACAACCCGCAGCGCATCTATGCGGGGCTGGGCGAGCTATTGCAACGTGCGCTGGGGGAAACCATTCATATCGACGTGCAACTGCCCCAGGACTCCTGGTGCATCAGTGTCGACCGCAACCAGTTGGAAAATGCACTGCTCAATCTGGCGATCAACGCCCGGGATGCCATGAAAGGCGAGGGTGTGATTCGCATCACCGGGGACAACATCATCCTCAATCCAGCGGATTGCGTGGGTAAAAGCATCAAGCCGGGCGAGTACGTGCGCCTGGCCGTGACCGACACCGGCAGCGGCATGTCGCAGGCCGTGCTCAAACGGGTGTTCGAGCCGTTCTTCACCACCAAGCGCGAAGGCCACGGTACCGGCCTGGGCCTGAGCATGGTGTTCGGTTTTGTCCGCCAGAGCGGCGGACATGTGGAGATGTGGAGCGAGGAGGGCAAGGGCACGGTGGTGCAGATGTATTTCCCCCACAGCCTGGCGCCGGAGAGTTTCGACGTGCCTGTGGAGCCAGCCCTTTCCGGCGGCGGCGACGAAACCATCCTGGTGGTCGAAGACAACGAAGGCGTGCGTCTGACAGTGGTGGAAGTGCTCGAACAGTCAGGTTACACCGTGCACACCGCCGAGGATGGCGACCAGGCCATGCAGCGATTGCAGGGTGGCTTGCTGCCGGAGTTGATCTTTACCGATGTCGTGATGCCCGGTCGGGTCAAAAGTACCGACCTGGCCGACTGGGCCCGCGCGCAAAAACCTCCGGTGGCCGTGCTGTTCACTTCGGGCCACACCCGTGACATTCTCTCCAGCAATCATTTGCTGAGCCCCGATATTCATCTGCTGAGCAAGCCCTACAGTCCCGAGGCACTGACGCAACGGGTATACAGCGTGCTCGCCGCCCGACAAGGTCGTCCATGACTTCACAGCGTTCCCTTCCACCTGTGACCGCCCGCCACTCAGGTTTTGTCCGGGTGCGCGGTGCCCGCGAACACAACTTGCGCAACGTCGACGTGGACATTCCCCGCGATGCCCTGGTGGTATTCACCGGGGTGTCCGGCTCGGGCAAGTCATCCCTGGCGTTTTCCACGGTGTATGCCGAAGCGCAACGTCGTTACTTCGAGTCGGTGGCGCCTTACGCGCGACGGCTGATCGACCAGGTGGGCGTGCCGGATGTGGACTCCATCGAAGGCCTGCCACCCGCCGTGGCCCTTCAACAGCAACGCGGCACGCCGAGTGCGCGCTCGTCGGTGGGCAGTGTCACCACCTTGTCGAGCCTGATCCGCATGCTGTACTCCCGTGCCGGCAGCTACCCGCCGGGCCAGGCCATGCTGTATGCCGAGGACTTCTCGCCGAACCTGCCCCAGGGCGCGTGCCCGCAATGCCATGGCCTGGGCCGCGTGTACGAGGTCACCGAGGCGCTGATGGTGCCCGATCCCTCACTGACCATCCGCCAGCGTGCGGTGGCGTCCTGGCCGCTGGCGTGGCAGGGCCAGAACCTGCGCGACATTCTGGTGACCCTGGGTTATGACGTGGACATTCCCTGGCGCGACCTGCCGAAAAAACAGCGCGACTGGATCCTGTTCACCGAAGAAACCCCGACGGCGCCGGTGTACGCCGGTTTCACCCCCGAACAGACCCGCGAGGCGCTCAAGCGCAAGCTGGAGCCGAGCTACCAGGGCACGTTCAGCGGTGCACGGCGTTATATCCTGCACACCTTCACCCACACCCAGAGTGCGCTGATGAAAAAGCGCGTTTCGCAGTTCATGCAGGGCAGCGCCTGCCCGTTGTGCGACGGCAAGCGGCTGAACAAGGCCGCGCTGTCGGTGAAGTTCGCCGGGGTGGACATCGGGGAGTTGTCGCAACTGTCGTTGTCACGCCTTGCCGAATTGCTAGGGCCGGTGGCGGCGGGGCAGGACAAGATGAAACTGTCGGTGGAAAAGCGCCTGGCGGCACAGCGTATCGCCCAGGACTTGCTGGAGCGGGTCAGCACGCTGATCGAGCTGGGCCTGGGGTATCTGTCCCTGGAGCGCAGCACACCGACCCTGTCTTCCGGGGAATTGCAACGCTTGCGCCTGGCCACACAGCTGGGCTCGCAGTTGTTCGGTGTGATCTATGTGTTGGACGAACCTTCGGCAGGTCTGCACCCGGCGGACGGCGAAGCGCTGTACCGGGCGCTGGAGCGTTTGAAGGCGGCGGGCAATTCGTTATTCGTGGTCGAACATGACCTGGAAACCATGCGCCGCGCCGACTGGTTGATCGACGTCGGCCCGGCGGCGGGCGAACACGGTGGGCAGGTACTGTACAGCGGCCCGCCCGCGGGGTTGGCGCAAGTGGAGGGCTCACAGACTCGCGAGTACCTGTTCGCCGGAAAAACCGCGTCGAACGCGGTGCGTCGTGAGCCCACCGGTTGGTTGAAGCTCGAGGGGGTGACACGCAATAACCTCAATGACTTGAACGTCGATTTCCCGCTGGGCTGCTTCACGGCGGTCACCGGGATTTCCGGTTCGGGCAAGTCCAGCCTGGTCAGCCAGGCGCTGCTGGAACTGGTGGGCGCCGGTCTTGGCCGTGTGGTGGAGAACGACGAAGAGCCGAGCCTGGAAGACGACGCCCCGCAGACCAGCGGCGGACGTATCGGCGCCGGGCTGGAGCAGATTCGTCGTCTGGTGCAGGTGGACCAGAAACCCATTGGTCGCACGCCGCGTTCCAACCTGGCCACTTACACCGGACTGTTCGACAACGTGCGCAAGCTGTTCGCCGCCACACCGGCTGCCCGCAAGCGTCATTACGACGCCGGGCAGTTCTCGTTCAACGTCGCGAAGGGGCGCTGTCCGAATTGTGAGGGTGAAGGGTTTGTCAGCGTTGAGCTGCTGTTCATGCCCAGCGTGTACGCACCTTGCCCAACCTGCCACGGCGCACGCTACAACCCCGAGACGTTGGCGATCCAATGGGAAGGCCGCAACATCGCCGAAATCCTTGGGTTGACGGTGGAGCAGGCGGTTGAGGTGTTCGCAGAGCAGCCCGCAGTGCTGCGCCCGTTGCAGGTGCTGCGGGATATCGGCCTGGGCTACTTGCGCCTGGGTCAGCCGGCTACCGAACTGTCCGGCGGCGAAGCGCAACGCATCAAACTGGCCACCGAGCTGCAACGCAATGCGCGAGGCGCCACTTTATATGTGCTGGACGAGCCCACCACGGGTCTGCATCCCCGGGATGTGGACCGTTTGCTCAGCCAGTTGAACCATCTGGTGGAGGCGGGGCACACGGTGGTCGTGGTGGAGCATGAAATGCGGGTGGTGGCCCAGAGTGACTGGGTGATCGATATCGGACCGGGAGCGGGGGACTCGGGCGGCAAGGTGATGGCTTGCGGCACGCCGCAGAAGGTTGCCAGAAGCAAAAGCAGCCGCACCGCGCCATTTCTGGCTAGAGAGCTGAACGCATAAACAACGCAGGTCAACTGTGGGAGCTGGCTTGTCGGGTCGCCGCATCGCTGCGATGACTACGGCACAGCCGACACAGATGCTGCCTGACCTACCGCCTTCGCAGCCTCGCCGGGGCTCGACAGCTCCCACAGGGGTCTTGCAGCGGCTGGAAAAACGCTGTCAGCAGGGCCATCGCGCCGGGCACTTTCTTGCCAACAATAGAGAAATCCTGTGGGAGCTGGCTTGTCGGGTCGCCGCATCGCTGCGATGACTACGGCACAGCCAACACAGGTGCCACCTGACCCACCGCTTTCGCAGCCTCGCCAGGGCTCGACAGCTCCCCAGGGGGCTTGCAGCGGTTGGAAAAACGCTGTCAGCAGGGCCATCGCGCCGGGCACTTTCCTATCAACAATACAGATCCCATGTGGGAGCTGGCTTGCCTGCGAAAACGTCGGCACTGCTAACTCAGATATCGCCTGACCCACCGCCTTCGCAGCCTCGCCGGGGCTCGACAGCCCCCACAGTTTTGATCAATGTTGGATCAGGTCGATCTGCGCCTTGGCCTGCTTCACCACATTCTCCACGGTAAACCCGAACTGCTCCTGCAGTTTGGCCAGCGGTGCCGACGCGCCGAAGCTGTTCATCACCACCTTGGCCCCGGTCTGCCCCACATAGCGGTCCCATCCCAATGGCCCTGCCTGCTCCACCACCACCCGCGCTTTCACGGAGGGTGGCAATACGCTGTCGCGGTAGGCAGGGTCCTGGTCTTCAAATAATTCCCAACTGGGCATGGAGACCACTTGTGCGGCAATCCCTTCGCTTTTCAACTGCTCATACGCCGCCACGGCCAGGCTGACTTCACTGCCGGTGGCCAGCAGAAGCACTTTGGGTTTGTCCGCACCCGCCAGCACATAAGCGCCTTTGGCCGCACCGGAGGCGGGCGCGTACTGCGTGCGGTCCAGGGTCGGCAACGGTTGACGCGACAACACCACGCAACTGGGGCGGTGGGTTTGCGCCAGGGCGACTTTCCACAGTTCCAGGGTTTCATTGGCGTCACCGGGGCGCAGGGTCAACAGCCCCGGTGTCGAGCGTAGCTGGGTCAAGTGTTCGATCGGCTGGTGGGTCGGGCCGTCCTCGCCTACGCCAATCGAGTCATGGGTGAAAACGAATACCACCGGCAACTCCATGATCGCCGCCAGTCGGATCGGCGGTTTCATATAGTCGCTGAATACCAGGAAGGTCGAGGTGTAGGGCCGCAGGTAGGACAACGCCATGCCATTGGCAATCGCGCCCATGGCGTGTTCACGGATGCCGAAGTGCAGGTTGCGTCCACTGTAGTCGCTGGCGCTGAAACGCCCGGCACCGTCGAAGGTGAGATTGGTTTTGGTCGACGGCGACAAATCCGCCGAGCCGCCCAGCAGCCACGGAATCTGTTGGGCGAAGGCGTTGAGGATTTCGCCGCCCGAGGCGCGGCTGGCGATGCCTTTGGTGTCAGCGGTAAAGTCGGGCAGTTTGGCCTGCCACTGCGGTGGCATTTCCCCGGCGCGCATGCGTTGCAGTTCATCGGCCCGTGCCAAATCGAGGCGGG
Source organism: Pseudomonas sp. SDO5271_S396 (assembly GCF_054071795.1). NCBI lineage: Bacteria > Pseudomonadati > Pseudomonadota > Gammaproteobacteria > Pseudomonadales > Pseudomonadaceae > Pseudomonas > Pseudomonas sp. SDO5271_S396. Next base: position 9,756 of record NZ_JBSVWB010000070.1, on the reverse strand, counting down.
CGAGTGTCTGATTCCACTGCTGGTACAGCGGCTCGGCCCGTCCCAGCAATGCGTCGCGCAGTACCGTGCGGGCTTCATCGGGCACCCGGAAGTGGGCGTCCTGCGGCCAGCCATATGCGGCCTTGGTCAGGCGGATTTCCTCATCGCCCAACGGTTCGCCATGGGCGGCTGCAGTGTTGTGTTTGTGGGGCGAGCCGTAGCCGATCACGCTGTCGACCACAATCAGCGTCGGCGCACCACTATGGTTTTTGAAGGTTTCCAGCGCTGTGCTCAGCGCTTGCAAGTCATTGGCGTCGGTCACGTGCAGGGTGTGCCAGCCATAGGCTTCGAAGCGCTGGACCACGTTTTCGCTGAAAGCCAGTTCGGTATGGCCCTCGATGCTGATGGTGTTGTTGTCGTAGATCCAGCACAGGTTATCCAACTTCAAGTGCCCGGCCAGGGAAGCCGCTTCGCCGCTGATGCCCTCCATCATGTCGCCGTCACCGCACAGGGTGTAGACGTCGTAGTCGAACAGCACCTGGCCGTCGCGATTGAAGCGCTCGCCCAGCCAGCGCCCGGCCATCGCCATGCCGACGCTGTTGGCACAGCCTTGGCCGAGCGGGCCGGTGGTGGTCTCGACGCCGGTGGTCATGCGGTATTCCGGATGGCCGGGGGTTTTTGAGCCCATTTGCCGGAACTGCCGGATATCGTCGAGGCTGACAGCCGGTTGGCCCGAGCGCTTGCCGTGGGCGTCGATCTCGACCACCCCGGCCAGGTGCAGCAGCGAATACAACAGCATCGACGCATGCCCCACCGACAACACAAAACGGTCACGGTTGGGCCAGTCGGGATGTTCGGGGTGGTAGCGCAGGAAGCGACTCCACAGCGCATAGCCCACCGGCGCCAGGCCCATGGGCGTGCCCGGGTGACCGGAATTGGCCTTCTGCACGGCGTCCATCGCCAGGGTGCGAAGGGTGTTGATGCATTGGGTGTCGACAGCGGTGGCGGCCTGCGTCATGAAATCGGTCTCCCTCGGGTGGCTATCTAGAGTGGAGGGCGGGGGGTGACAAAGGTTTGATCCGCGTGCCAGCGCCGCGACGAACGGGGCGCATCGAGCCTAAACATGACAAGACCCCCGGGAATGGGCTAGCTTCAAAGGCGTAAACCATTGATCAACACGCGGAGGTACGCCATGCCAGTGAAACACGACCTGTATCAGGACTTGGGGATCAGCAAGGAAGTCGTTCACGAACGCAGGGCGAGTGATGCACACCTGGACTCGCTGCTCAATAAATACGATGACGCTGACAAGGAAGTGCTCAAAGCAGAGGCGGCCAGTGCCAGTGATGACATCGTGGAAAAATTGAAGAAGGAGCGGCTGTTGATCAAGGACAAGATCGTGGGGCAGTTGGGCTAAGCCTATGTCCGCATTCCTACAGGGTGCGGACATATTTGTTCAGAATTGTCTGAAGGACACTATTCAAGTCACTGCTTATGATGCCCACCGCCCACCCGGCTCTGGGGACTATAGCGGCGCAAGGAATGCGCCGGTGAGCCGGGTGGGCACCTCATTTCATGTCAGCAGCGCCTGGGTGCACTCATCCACGGAGCGCTGCTGCGTCTCGGCATACAGGTGCAGCTCGTCGATTGTGCGACGCCCCAGGGCTTTTTCGAATTCAGCCTGATTGGAATTGGCCGCGTAGTGGCTCTGCGCGGCATCGCCCAGGTTTGACTGAAAGATCCCCGCCGCACTGACTGGCAGAAAATCCTCATACACCAACGGCTCCACATCGATGTGGCCGGCAGCGATCAATGCATCCAGTGTGCGCGGCTGATCGGCATGGCCGCGTGCCGCCAGGCCGGTTTCGGTCGCGAAATAGCGGAAATACGCCAGGCCCTGTTCACGCATCTGTGCGTGATCATCCGGGAAGGCCTGGAAGTGATGTTCCATCAATTGCATATAACGCGCGGCGTTGCCCTCATTGGGGAAGGCGCCCAATTCGTCGCGCGCGGCATTCAGCAATTGGTCGTACAGTGCGCGACCTTTGGGGGTGAGCGCCACGCCGCGTTGTTCGATTTCGCCGAAGCGCGCGCTGTGGCTACCTTGTGCGTCGCTGAAGGCGATGGGTTCGTCGAGCGCCTTGAAGCTGGTCTGGCGTAGCAGGATCGGGCACCGGCGACGCGGCGGCCCCTCGATCACAGCCTTGGGGGTGATGCCTTTGCCGGGCATGGCGGCCTGCACCTGGTCGATGTCCAGCGTGCGCGGCGTGAGGTGGTTGATGTGCGGGCCCTTGAAGGCCACCACGTCCGCGATCAATCGATGCTGGTCGCTGAGCTGCTGGTACTGCGCGCCGGTGACGGTGGCGGTGTGGTGCCAGCGAAAGGTCTCCAGGGCCTGGCGGATGAATGCTTCGGCATCGCTGGCGTTGAGGCCACCGTCCTTTTCCGACTGCTCGATCAGGGCCAGGGCGCCGGTTGTGAAGATCGAGCGTTTGGCCAGGGCGCTTTCGGCGAAAGCACGCAGTTCAAGGTTCTCGATCAGCTCCAGGCGCAGCAGCGAGGTGAATACGCGGAATGGGCTGGTTTGCAGCGCCTGTTCATGCACCGCGCGAAATGCGGTGGAATGTACCGGTACACCGGCAGGTGTCAGGTCGTAGTAGCCCACGGGTTGCATGCCCATTACCGCAAACAACCGGCTGATGGTCGCCAGTTCCTGGGCCGTGCCCAGACGGATGGCGCCGTGGCGTTCCATGTCGAGGCGCTGGATTTCCCCGGTGCGTTGCAGCTGTTGCGCCAGGCCCGGTTCGGCGTCGAGCACGCGGGTATTGGTCTCGGCCACCAGCTCCATCAAGGCGCCATACAGGGGAACTTCATCTCGGTACATATCCGACATGGCCCTGGAGAAGCCTTGGCGGATGACGTCTGGGCTGACATGGGCGGCAGTGGGCATAGAAAAATTCCTGAACACGGTGGAGAGAGGTGTGGCCGTTGCCTGAATTCTGTTGGCCTCGGGGTGACGGTGCAAACGAAGAATCCTCAGGACTTCATTCTTGAAATGAATGGCATGACACGAATATGACAAAAAACACCGGTCTGGAAATTTCATTTTCAGGCGGTTTTCCTAACAAATTCTTCACGAGGTGCGCCCCGGTCCTCATGAAACAATCGTCACGTTTGTAGGGATGAAAACGCCGATTTGCACACCACACACACATAAAAAAATGTTTAGGGGCCGTCGTTAATGAAGATATCTACACTGGCGTTGTCCATCGCCGCTACCGTGCTTGCACCGCAGGTTTTCGCCGATGATTTCGGACTCGGCTCTCTGGGCACGGGCAACGGTCACAGCGGTTTCCTGGAGGACAGCCACGCGTCCGTCAGTTCGCGGACCATGTACTACAGCGCGGATAACCGCTCGGGGACCAACAACGATCTGCGCGAAGCCGCGACCTTGCTGCGCTTCGACTACAAATCCGGCTACACCCAAGGCACCCTTGGTGTCGGCTTCGACGTCATGGCGTTCGGCGCCCTGCGTCTGGACGGCGGCGATGGCCACACCGCAGGCCCGGGCCTGGCGGGTAACGGCAACAGCTTCTTCCCGACCAAGAACAACGGCACCGAGCCGGCCGACTCCTTCGGGCGTGCCGCCGGTAACGTGAAATTCCGTATCTCCCAGACCGAATTGCACGTAGGTGGTGGCCTGGCGCCGGTGTTGCCGATCCTGGTGTCCAACGACAGCCGTGTAGCGCCGCAGACCTTTGATGGCGGCATCCTGACGTCCAACGACATTCCCAACGTGACCTTCACCGGCGGTGAGTTGAACCGCGCCGAAGGCCGTGCGTCCAGCAACTCCACCGGCCTGAGTGTGGCTGGCGGTACCCGCGACAGCGACAGCTTCAAGTTCGGCGGTCTGGACTACAAGCCGTTCGGTTCTTCCGACAACGCCATCGCGAAAAACCTGACGTTGCAGTACTACTACGCCCAACTGCAAGACTTCTACAAACAGAACTACTTCGGCCTGGTCCACGTACTGCCGCTGGGCAACGACCAGTCGTTCAAGACTGACCTGCGCTACTTCGACAGCACCAGCGACGGCAAGAACGGCGAGAGCGGCTACCAGTTCAACAACAACGGTGGCTTCGCCAAGCACGCCAACGAAGTGGACAACAAAACCTACAGCGCTGCATTCACCTATCAACTGGGCGGCAGCAGCCTGATGCTCGGCCACATCGGTGTAGGTGACGACGGTGGTTTCGTCTGGGTCAACCAGGGCAGTATCGCCGACCCGCACGCCCAGGGTGCAGGCGGCAGCGACTTCTACCTGTTCACCGACGCAGTGGTCGGCCAGTTCTCCCGCGCGGGCGAGCAGGTCAACTTCGGTCAGTACTCGTATGACTTCAAGGCGTTCGTGCCAGGCCTGAAGGCGTCCGTGGCTTACCTGGACGGCAAGGACATCAAGTCGAAGGTCGCCGGTGGTCCTGACCAGAAAGAAAACGAAACCGACTTCCGTCTGGACTACGTTGTACAGGCAGGTCCTCTGAAAGGCTTCGGTACCACGTTCCGTACCGGTACCTACCACGGCAAAAACACCGGCACCGCCGACCAGGATCAAACCCGCCTGATCTTCAACTACACCTACGCCATCTTCTAAGTCTTCATGCAACGGCGCGTCATTGGGTTCTACACTGCTGGCTCACCGAGCAGGCGATGGAGGCCCCAATGGCGCAACTACGTGAAACAATCGAAGGCCAACGCCTGGCGATGCAAGATGCCGAGCGTTGGCGCGAGTGGGGCCCCTACCTGAGTGAACGCCAATGGGGCACGGTGCGCGAAGACTACAGCGCCGACGGCGACGCCTGGATCTACTTTCCCCATGAACACGCCCGCAGCCGCGCCTATCGATGGGGCGAGGATGGCCTGGCGGGTTTCAGTGACAAGGCGCAACGCTGGTGCCTGGGCCTGGCTCTGTGGAACGAGCGTGACGCGATCATCAAAGAGCGCTTGTTCGGCCTCAACAACGCCGAAGGCAATCACGGCGAAGACGTCAAGGAACTGTACTTTTTCGTCGACGGCGTACCGAGCCATGCCTACATGCGCATGCTCTACAAATACCCCCACGCGGCTTTTCCCTACGCCGACCTGATCACCGAGAACGCCCGGCGCGGTCTGGGTGATGCCGAGTACGAGATCCTCGACACCGGTGTGTTCGAAGACAACCACTATTGCGACGTCAGCGTCGAGTACGCCAAGCATCTGCATGACGATGTGTTCATGCGTGTCACCGTGCACAACCGTTCGCAGCAGCCGACGCGCTTGCAGGTATTGCCGCAGCTTTGGGCGCGTAATGACTGGAGCTGGACCGCTGGCGTGCCGAAGCCGCAATTGGTACGGGATGGCGAACGTGTGCTGGCGCGCCATCATGAGCTGGGCGATCGCGACCTCAGTGCCTGGGGCCCGGGCGGCATCGAATGGCTGTTCTGTGAAAACGAAACCAACTTCCCCCGGCTCGACGGCCAACCGGCACCGGGGCCGTTCAAGGATGGCATCAACGATTACGTGGTGGGTGGCGTGCAAACCGCGGTACGCCACGATGTCGGTACCAAGGTCGCGGCGCGCTTCATCCTCGACCTGGCGGGCTTGGAGAGTCAGGTGCTGTATCTGCGTTTCGCGCCGGTGGACGCCCCCGAGGTCAATGCGCGCAAGCTGTTCGAACAGCGCCGTCAGGAGGCGGATGACTTCTACGCGGCGCTGCAACAGGGCATCGCCGATGAGGATGCGCGCAATGTGCAGCGCCAGGCGCTGGCCGGCCTGCTGTGGTCCAAGCAGTTGTATTACTTTGATGTGAACCAATGGCTCGACGGCGACCCGGCCCAGCCCGCACCGCCGCCCGAACGCCTGCATATCCGCAATACCCATTGGCGGCATTTGTCCAACTTCGACATCCTCTCCATGCCCGACACCTGGGAGTACCCGTGGTACGCCTCGTGGGACCAGGGTTTCCAGGCGGTAGCGATGGCGCTGATCGACCCGGGCTACGCCAAGCAACAACTGCTGTTGTTGGTCAAGGACCGTTTCATGCACCCCAACGGGCAGTTGCCGGCGTACGAATGGCGCTTCGACGATGCCAACCCGCCGGTCCACGCCTGGGCCAGTTGGCGGGTGTACCAGCAGGACAAGGCGCTGACCGGCGTAGGCGACATGGACTTCCTGGAGCGGATCTTCCACAAGTTGCTGTTGAATTTTTCTTGGTGGGTCAACCGCAAGGATGCCGAAGGTCGCAACCTGTTTCAGGGCGGCTTTCTCGGGCTGGACAATATCGCGTTGTTCGATCGTTCGGCGCCTTTGCCGTCGGGTTATCAACTGGACCAGGCTGACGGCACCGCCTGGGTCGCCGCTTATGCGCTGGATCTGATGCGTATCGCTCTGGAGCTGGCTCGGCGCAACACGGTGTATGTGGATATCGCGGTGAAGTTTTTCGAGCACTTCCTGTACATCGCGGGGGCAATCAACCGCGTCGACGACAGTGCCGAAGGTCTGTGGGACGAGCAGGACCACTTCTTCTATGACGTGCTGCACCGGCCCGACGGACAGAACGAACCGGTGCGTCTACGCTCGATTGTCGGGCTGATGCCGCTGTTTGCGGTGCTGGTGCTGGAGCAGCGTGAGCATGAAGGGCTGGAGGGTTTGCGCGAACGCTTGCTGGGTTTCATGAAGCACCGGCCGGACCTGGCCCGTCTGGTCTCGCGCTGGAACGAGCCGGGGCAGGGGAACCGCCTGTTGCTGGCGTTGCTGCGGGGCGAGCGCACTAAGGATCTGCTGCGGCGCATGCTCGATGATCAAGAGTTTCTGTCGGTCTTCGGCGTGCGCTCACTGTCCAGGGCGTTCGCCGAACAGCCCCTGGCGCTGAAAATGAACGGCAACACCCTGTGCGCCAGCTATCAGCCGGGAGAGTCGGATTCACGCTTGTACGGTGGCAACTCGAATTGGCGCGGGCCGTTGTGGATGCCGGTGAACTACATGCTGATCGAATCGCTGCGCGAGTTTCATCGCTATTATGCGGAGCATTTTTCGGTGGAGTACCCCACTGGCAGCGGTTATCTGGCATCCCTGGAGGAAGTGGCCGACAGCCTGAGCCAGCGCCTGACCCGATTGTTCCGGCGGGATGAAAATGGACGGCGGCCATCGATGGCCGGCTATGCGCAGCTGGAGACGGACCCGGCCAGTCGCGACCTGGTGTTGTTCCATGAATATTTTCATGGGGAGACCGGGCGTGGGCTGGGGGCGTCCCATCAGACGGGGTGGAGCGCGTTGGTGGCGTTGCTGTTGCAACCCAGGATCTAGGGGCCCTGCAAAATAAAATGTGGGAGCGAGCTTGCTCCCACAGGGATTCAGGGTTGCCCGTGAATCAGGCCGGGAACAGCTCGCTCAGCTTCATGGCCAACATCATGTCGCCTTCAGTGCGCAGTTTGCCGCTCATGAACGCTTGCATGCCGTCGGTGTCGCCACTGACGATGCCTTCCATGGTTTCGCCGTCGGTCACCAGGGTGACTTGTGCGTCAGGGTTTTCGCCTTCCAGCAACTCGCAGGTGTTGTTTTTAACCACCAGGGAAAAGTTCTGGGTTTCGTCGATGCGGAAGCCGAACACCAGGTCCAGGCCGTCGGCGGCGGCTGGGTTGAATTTGGCTTTCATTGCTTCTACAGCTTTGGCTACGTCAGTCATGGTTTCGATCCTTTAGGGTAGAGTCCAGTGACCTTGGGGTCACGGTTGGCCGCGGTTCATCGGTACGTGATGAGCTGCGGCGCCTTCAACAGTTGCAAGTGGGTGTGACTGTTGAAGGAAGCCAGTGCCACTTCGCGACCGCGGAATTTCAGCTGGTTGAGCGAAGTGTTAACAATTTGCCAGTTCAGCTCGAAAGCCTGGGCGGCAGGCATTCGGGTAATCAGGTGGAGCAGGGCGGTGATGGTGCCGCCGGAGGTGAACACGGCGATCTTGTGCGAGTCTTGCGCGGCATCGAGGACGCGCTGCAAGCCGCCCTGCACGCGCTCGATAAAGCCCAACCAGCTTTCCAGGCCCGGCGGGTCATAGGTACCGGCCAGCCAGCGCTCGATGATCAGGGCGAAGATGCGCTGGAATTCGCTGCGGTTCTGCGCGGCATTGCGCAGGATGTCCAGGGCTTCGGGTTCGGTGCCGAGCAGGTCGGGGAGCAGTGCGCGAATGATCGCTTCGGCGTCGAATTCGTTGAACGCGCTGTCGACTTCCAGGGCCGGCACCGGCAGGCCGAGGGCGCTGTACTGTTCGAAGGCGGCGGTGGCGGTGTGCTGCTGTCGGCGCAGGTCGCCGGCGACGCAGCGGTCGAACACCAGGCCCATGTCGGCCAGATGGCGACCGAGCACTTGCGCCTGTTGCACACCAACGGGCGAGAGGACGTCATAGTCGTCTGCACCGAAGGAGGCCTGGCCATGTCGAATCAGATAGATGCTGCCCACGTCCGTTTTCCCGGTACGTTGAAAGTCTGGCGAGGTTATGAGGTTGCTTTCGAGCTGTCAATGAAAAAACATACGCTTGTTTTAAAAGGCCGTTGGAGGGCCTGGCTGCTGGCGGTTTGATCACTGGCTCGAACGCGGTGCCGCCGGTATGCTTGGGCAATCCGCGCTTGGCGCACAGCACTTTTAAGGAGAAACATGGATTTTCTTGCCGAATACGCGAGCTTTCTGGCGAAGACCGTCACCCTGGTGGTCGCTATTCTGGTGGTACTGATCAGTTTCGCCGCACTGCGCAGCAAGGGACGCCGCAAATCCGCCGGGCAGTTGCAGGTCGACAAGCTCAATGATTTCTACAAGGGTCTGCGTGAGCGGCTGGAGTCGACGCTGCTCGACAAGGACCAGCTCAAGGCGCTGCGCAAGGCCGAAAGCAAGACCGAAAAGAAAAAGGACAAGAAAAAGCCCGAGGCCAAGCCACGGGTGTTCGTGCTGGATTTCGATGGCGATATCAAGGCCTCCGCCACCGAGAGCTTGCGCCATGAAATCACCGCGCTGTTGAGCCTGGCCACGCCGAAAGATGAGGTGGTTCTGCGCCTGGAAAGCGGCGGCGGCATGGTGCACAGCTACGGCCTGGCATCTTCGCAACTGGCGCGTATCCGCCAGGCGGGCGTGCCGCTGACCGTGTGCATCGACAAGGTCGCGGCCAGTGGCGGCTACATGATGGCGTGCATCGGCGAGAAGATCATCAGCGCACCTTTCGCCATCCTCGGCTCCATCGGCGTGGTGGCGCAGTTGCCCAACGTCAACCGCTTGCTGAAGAAACACGATATCGACTTCGAAGTACTCACCGCCGGCGAATACAAGCGTACCCTCACGGTGTTTGGCGAAAACACCGAGAAGGGCCGGGAAAAGTTCCAGGAGGACCTGGACATCACCCATCAACTGTTCAAGAACTTCGTCTCGCGCTACCGCCCGCAGCTGGCGATTGATGAGGTCGCGACCGGAGAAGTGTGGCTGGGTGTTGCAGCTCTCGACAAGCAACTGGTCGACGAACTGCAAACCAGCGACGAATACCTCGCGACCAAGGCCAAGACCGCCGAAGTGTTCCACCTGCACTATGCCGAGCGCAAAAGCCTGCAGGAGCGCGTCGGGCTCGCGGCCAGCGGCTCGGTGGACCGTGTGCTGCTGACCTGGTGGAACCGCCTGACCCAGCAGCGCTTCTGGTAGCCCGCCCATGTGGGCACAATCAATGTGGGAGCGGGCTTGCCCGCGATTGCGGTTGATCAATCGACAGGT
>NZ_JBSVWB010000069.1:0-23861 GCF_054071795.1 Pseudomonas sp. SDO5271_S396 | reverse complement strand
CGATCTGGCGAGTATTCTCGCCTAAAAGGGTGTCCGGTTTCATTAGACCACTACATGATCAATCAGCGCCGGAGTGGGGCATGGCTGAGGCATCAATTTAATAGAGTGCCGATGTCCGGAATGTGGGGTCAAGTCCACTTCGATGATCCGATAGAACCCCGGCATCGCCTCCAATCGGTCAAATTCCACTGTACGAATTTCCGTAAGAATAAAACGGGCCGGCGGGGTTTATCCAGTGGCGGTTTTTTCCTAAAGTGCGCCACAGCACACGCAGAGTCGCCCACGGGAGCTCGTACCAGAGTGGCCACGAATGGACTGTAGGGCATTAGCTTAAGTGCCGGCAGGCAAAACGCAGATAGCTAATCGCGGGATTTTTTTAAGCCAAAGTGGCGCCGATTGGTCAGCGAGTTTTGTCAGAAATTTGCTATAGGTATAACCGAACAGACGCCTACTATTACCCACCTCGCCGCCTGGCGAGGCGCCATTATCCAGGAGACCCTAACCCTCTTACCTTACCTGTACACCTGAATAAACCGAACTTCGCTGCGAACTGAATTCAATTTAGCGCCTCACTGTGCGCGTCATTTGAGAAGACCGATGAATACAATTCCTAAGTTGGCTGCTGTGCTTATTTGCACATTCCCTATCTTCGCCCACGCTTCCGATGGCGCCGAAGCCTTGGAACGCTTTCACGAAAGAACCCGGGCGATGTTCGCCAGGCAACTTGAAGACACCCAGCAACAACCAGCTCAACAACAAGATGTTAGTAAACAGGAAGTCAGCAAACAGGAAGTCAGCAAACAGGAAAAGGAAAAGAAACAGGCCCCCGGCATAAATCCATTCAACGACAGACTTCCCAGCCACTAACACTATTATTCCATACACTATGAGTTAGGATGATCCTGTGCGCGTCAATTCAGCCAGCATTCCCGTAATCATCACCACCGCGCTGTTGCTCAGTGCTTGCAACCAAAAACCCAACCCGCCCACCACCAACAGTGCCCCAGTCGTCGAGGCCAAACACGTCAGCCTGCAGAAGGTCATGACCTGGGACAGCTTCAATGGTCGGGTTAGCGCCGTGGAAACCGTGGCCATCCTGCCACGGGTGGATGGTTATATAACTCAAGTGGGCTACCGCGAGGGTAGCGAGGTGAAAAAGGGCGACCTGCTATTCGTGATCGACCAGCGTCCCTACCGCTCCGCGCTGGACAGCGCCCGAGCCCAACTAGAACGGGCCCGCGCCGCGCTGGCCTTCGCCGACCAGCAGGACGGACGGGCCCAACAACTGCTCAAGAGCAATGCGGTATCCCGAGAAGAAGCTGAGCAGAAGCATACCGCCCACGAGCTAGGTCTGGCGGAGGTGCACGCCGCCGAGGCGGCGGTGGCCAATGCCACGCTGAACCTGCAGTTCACCGAGGTGCGCGCTCCCATCGATGGCCGCACCAGCCGAGCCCAGTTGACCCTTGGCAACTTGGCCGTAGCAAATCAGTCGGTACTGACATCATTGGTGTCGCAAAATCCGGTACATGTCGATTTCGACCCTGACGAACACAGTTACCTCAACTATCAGCAGGCGCTGAAAAACTCTGGAAAGGCCTCAGTGAGGATTGGCCTGGCCAACAGCGAAGACTTCCCGTACCAAGGCGAGCTGAGCTTTATCGACAACCAGGTCAATGCGAGCACTGGTACGGTACATGCCCGCGCGACAGTAAACAATGCCGATCGCCTACTAATTCCGGGCCTGTACGCCAGGGTGCAACTGTCCGTTGGTGAGCCTGCAGTGGCCATGCTAATCCCCGACCGTGCGATCCTGACCGACCAGGACAAGCATTATGTTTACGTCTTAGGCAGGGACAACACGGCGGAAAAACGTTATGTCAAAACCGGAAATCTGATCGACCGGCAACGCGTCATCACAGCTGACCTAGAACCCGACGACAGCGTAATCGTCTCCGGCCTGCAGAACATCCATGCCAGCGGCACGACCGTCATACCCCATGTCATGCCAGCAGACAAAAGCGAACTCAACATTCCCAGCTTCGCGCCAAGCGCTAAGTAACAGTCAAGGGTTCCAGCCATGGACTTTTCCAAGTTTTTCATCGACAGGCCGATCTTCGCGATAGTCCTGTCGATCATCATTTTTGCCGCGGGCTTGGTGGCAATTCCGCTGTTGCCGGTGGGTGAATACCCCGAAGTGGTGCCCGCCACCGTGGTAGTGAAGGCCACCTACCCTGGTGCCAATCCCAAGGAAATTGCCGACTCGGTCGCCGTGCCCCTCGAAGAGGCGATCACCGGCGTAGAAGACATGATCTACATGAAGTCCGTCTCCAGCTCCAACGGCACCCTGCAGGTGGTCGCCACCTTCAATGCCAAGGTCGATCCGGATACCGCCGCGGTGCGGGTGCAGAACCGCGTCAGCCAGGCACTGTCGCGCCTGCCCGAGTCAGTGCGCCAGTATGGTGTCACTACCCAAAAACAGTCGCCGACGCCACTGATGTACATCGACTTGTTCTCGAACAGCGACAAGTATGATGAATTATACCTACGCAACTACCTGCGCCTAAATGTCAGGGACGAACTGTCGCGCATCCCCGGCATCGGCGATGTGATGCTCTTTGGTGGCGGCGACTATGCAATGCGCATCTGGCTGGATCCGAACAAACTGGCCGCGCGCGACCTCACTGCGCAGGACGCAATTAACGCGGTCCGCCAGCAGAATGTGCAGGTTTCTGCCGGTCAGCTGGGCGCTGAACCATCGCCGCAGGATAACGAATTCCTGATTTCCATCAACGTCCAGGGACGCCTCAAGACCGAGAAGGAATTCGGCGACGTCATAATCAAGACCGGCAGCGACGGCCAGGTTACCCGGCTCTCGGATGTGGCACGAGTGCAGCTGGATTCGGGCGATTACACGATGCGCGTGTTCCGCGGCAAGGAACAGGAAGTAGCGGTAGGCATCTTCCTCACCCCAGGTGCCAATGCCCTCGAAGTGGCCAGTGCGGTGTACACCAAACTCGATAGCCTGTCCAAGGACTTTCCCGAAGGTGTGCAGTACAAGAGCGTCTGGGACCCCACGGTGTTTGTGCGCGAGTCGATCAACTCCGTGCAGCATACCCTGCTCGAAGCAATGATGCTGATCGTGCTGGTGGTGGTACTGTTCCTGCAGACCTGGCGGGCATCGATAATCCCACTAATTGCGGTACCGGTGTCGATCGTAGGTACATTCGCGTTCCTTTATCTGCTGGGATATTCGATCAACACGCTGACGCTGTTCGGGTTGGTGCTGGCGGTCGGCATCGTAGTTGACGATGCCATCGTGGTAGTAGAGAACGTCGAACGTAACATTGAATTGGGCTTCAAGCCACTAAAGGCGGCCCACCAGGCTATGCGCGAAGTTTCGGGACCGATCCTAGCCATCGGGCTGGTGTTGTGTGCGGTGTTCGTTCCGATGGCGTTCATGAGCGGTGTCACCGGTCAGTTTTACAAGCAGTTCGCCGTGACCATCGCAATTTCGACGGTGATCTCTACGATCAATTCGTTGACCTTGTCGCCGGCACTCGCAGCCAAGCTGCTACGTGGCCATGACGTACCACCGGACCGCCTGACGCGCTGGATGAACGTTGCCCTGGGCTGGCTGCTGCACCCGTTCAACCGTTTCTTCAACCGCAGTTCGCACCGCTATGAGGGCTGCATTGCTCGAATCCTGCCACGGCGCGGACTGGTGTTCGCGATCTATGCTGTATTGCTGCTCGCAACCGGTGCGCTGTTCAACGCAATCCCCAGCGGCTTCATCCCGAACCAGGACAAGCTTTACCTATTCGCTGGCGCCACGCTCCCTCCAGGGGCTTCGCTGGCCCGCTCTGAAGCGGTCGCCCGTGAAATGGCGGAAATAGCCTCGACCGTCGACGGGGTAGACTTTACCAAATCCAGCGTTGGCATGAATGCGATACAAAGCACCACAACGCCCAACCTAGTGTCTTCCTATATATTGCTCAAGCCGTTCTCGGAGCGTAAGCGTACTGCGGAGGACATCAATGCCGAACTCAACCGAAAGTTCGCTCAGATCAAGGACGGCAGTGCCTATGCACTGTTGCCGCCACCGATCGAGGGCCTCGGCAACGGCTCGGGCTATTCGTTGTTTCTGATAGACCGCGGCGGACTTGGTTATGCGGCCCTACAGAAAGCACTGGAGGCATTCCAAGCAGAGGTGAGCAGGACGCCGGGAATGACCTTTCCAGTTAGTTCCTATCAGTCGAACATTCCGCAACTTGAAGTAAAGCTGGACCGCACCAAGGCGCAGGCTCAGGGGGTGGAGTTGACCGCAATCTTCGAGACCCTGCAAACCTATCTGGGCTCGGTCTACGTCAACGACTTCAACATACTCGGTCGCGTGTATCGGGTAGTGGCACAAGCTGACAGCCGCTTCCGCCAGACCCCAGCCGACATCGGTAACTTGCGGGTGCGCAATGTGCACGGGGAGATGGTACCGATCAGCGCCGTTGTCGATATCGTACCAACATTTGGCCCCGATCCAGTGATGCGTTACAACGGCTTTCCCGCAGCGGACCTGATCGGTGACGCCGACCCCCACGTATTGTCCTCCGGTGAAGTCATCGAGAAGCTGCAGGAGATCGCCGCGCTTACGCTGCCCAAAGGCATTGAACTGGAGTGGACCGACCTGAGCTACCAGCAGGTGAACCAGCGCAACACAGCAGTGATCGTTTTCCCAATTGCGGTGCTGCTGGCCTTCTTGGTATTGGCTGCTCTCTATGAGAGCTGGACGTTACCGCTCGCGGTGATCCTGATCGTACCGGTCTGTATGTTCGCGGCTCTCAGCGGCGTCTGGCTGGTGGGCGGTGACAACAACGTCTTCGTACAGGTGGGTCTGTTGGTGCTAATGGGCTTAGCCTGCAAGAACGCCATCCTGATCGTCGAGTTCGCCCGCGAACTGGAGATGCAGGGTCAGAACACCGTTGCCGCAGCGCTGCAGGCCTGTAACCTGCGCCTGCGACCGATCGTAATGACCTCGGTGGCCTTCATCGCCGGCGCCGTCCCCCTGCTGGTCAGCAGCGGTGCCGGCAGCGAGGTACGCCATGTCACCGGTGTCACGGTGTTCTGCGGCATGCTCGGGGTGACACTATTCGGCCTGTTCCTGACGCCGGTATTCTACGTGGTGCTGCGCAAGCTTGGCGCCACCCTGCCCGACCATCCTTCCAACCTGACGCCATATCCCGAGGAGGAACCGAGCCATGGCTAAGAAGCATAGCGTCCTGCCGCTGCTGCTGGTCCTGCTGCAGAGCTGCACGGTGGGACCCAACTTTCACCGGCCCAAGCTTCCGGAGCTACCCAATGCCTTTGCCCACGAGGACAATTCGACTAAAGTGCAGGCACCGACCACCGCAGCCGACGATGCATTCTGGCAGCGCTTTGCCGACCCGCAGCTCTCGGGGTTGGTAAAGGCCGCACTAGCGGCCAACCCCGACCTGCGCACGGCCCTGGCCCACTACGATGCGGCCAATGCGTTGCTGCGCGAGGTCCGATTCGACGAGATTCCCACGGTCACCATGACGGCCCAGGCCGGTCATCAGCGAGTCAGCAAAGACGAGGCCAATGACGCGGCCCGCAGCCATGATCTCTATGGCAACAAAAGTTCGCTAACCTGGGAACTGGACCTGCTAGGGCGGGTACGCCGCTCGGTGGAATCACAACGCTCCGAGGTCGCGGCCCGGGCCAACGAACTGCAAGCCATGCAGGTCACTGTGGTCAGCGACGTGGCCAACAGCTATATCGACCTACGGGCCGCGCAGAAAATGCTCAGACTCTCTAGGGCCAATGCCGACAGCCAGCGGCAGACGCTGGCTATCGTGCAGGGCCGGCTGGATGCCGGGCGCAGCTCGACCTACGACCTGTCCCGGACCCAGGCACAACTGGAGACCACGCTGTCGCGCATCCCGCAGTTGCAGGCGCGGATTGCGGTGGATCGCCACCGCCTGGCGGTACTTGCCGGGCTGACACCGACAGCGCCGGATGCGCAGTTGCAGCAAGACAGCGACATGCCAGCGATCCCGGAGGATATCGAGCCCGGCACCCCTGCTGAGATCATCCGGCGCCGACCGGATGTCGCCGCCGCCGAGCACCGGTTGCACGCCGCCACCGCGCGGGTCGGCGTGGCCACCGCCGACCTTTTCCCCCGCGTCAGCCTTGGGGCGGCCCTAGGCACTTACGCGTTCCACGGTGGTGGCCTATATGCCGCTGGCAGCGAATCGAACCTAGCGTTGCTGGGCATCGACTGGTCGTTCCTCGATGTCGGCCGGGTCAGGAGCCGTATCGCCGCCGCCGATGCAGAGGCCGCCGCCCAACTGGCCAGCTACCAGAAGACCGTGCTGGGGGCGCTGGAGGATGTCGACAATGCCCAGGCGCGGTTTGCCAGAAACAAGGAGGAAAATGCCCGGCGCCTAAGCGCGGCGAACGATTGGAAAACCGCCGCGACTCTCTCCAACGCCCGCTACCAAGCCGGTGCCATCGAGTTGTTCGAGTTGCTGGATGTACAGCGTTCGATGTACGACGCCCAGCTCTCGCAAGCCGATAGCCAGGCTCGCAGCACTTCCAGCGCCGTGGACCTGTTCGTCGCCCTAGCCGGCGGCTGGCCGCAGTACCTGCCAAGCCAGCACTGACCCACCGGCTCTGCGTGCGATACCCAACTACCGAACGCAGCAGCTGCCGTTATAGCCCACTGGCCACTTTCCTCGAACCAGGATCGTGGCCTTATGAGCACCCTGCCAGCCCCCTTGGGCCCCCTTCAGCACTAAGCAAATACAGGCCGGATTCCTGTTCGCCGCGCCCCACCCATCGTGTAGGTGTCACAGGAACTGGTACTGCGGCGCGCGACATCCAAGCAGCCGCATTGCTGCTCAAGGGCCAGAACACGCCCACTAAAAGCCTCTGGCCGAGAAAACCGGATACGCTGCAAGGCTAACGCTAGACCCACCTGTCCGATCTTCAGTTGCATCGTTTTCCCGAAGCTCGCAACTCATCCTGCTCAAGGCTGATCAGACGCGTGCAGGGAACGTTGCGGGACACACCCCTGCCAGCGGTGGACCTCAGCGCCCTGGCCACGACGATCAATCACTACGGCGACGCCATACTCAAAGTGTTTAAATCAAAGCTGGTGGCGTTCTGGGACGAGCCGGTGCCCGAATCTGCCCGCAATGTCCCAGGATCGGATACCTGGCTGCCTGACTGGGGCAGGCATTCGTCAGCAGTGTCAAGCCGCTGCGCGGCTCTCTCCAACCTGCAGTTCGCTGTCATGTACGGCAACTGCGGCTATCCCAACACCCAGGCCTTCAGGCCAGTTAACTATCGCCCAAGGCACTGGTCAGAGAGAATCAGGTGATGCGCAATAGCCTGCTCGGCCTGCACCTAACTCGTGCCAGAATTCAACACAAAAGCAGTCAGTCAAACCATTGAAACCGGACAATCAGTCGGGTACCCACGCCGTCGTGCACAAGTACCTTCATCCGATTGGCGCGGCGATTGGCGAACAGATAAACGCAGTGTGGCTTCGCAGCCCCGAATACGGCGACCACGCGGGCAAGGGCTGTGTCCGTACCGGCGCGCATGTCCATGGGTTCGGTGGCGAGCCAGATGGCGTCGATGCGGATCATCGGGAGAGGCTGCTGATGAAGCGGGCGCAGCCGTCCGGGTCGGAGGTCGGCCAGTTCACAGTGAATGTTCGCTGCCCGGAGGAAATATCGATGCGGGCTACATCCTGCCGAGCAGGCGTCGCCGCAGCGGTCTCAAGTTTCAACGATACAAATGCAGGCAAGGCGCAAGCCTGCTGGTCACGATAGATAGGTATCCACTTGCGAACCAGATTAGAGTTGATGCCGTGCCGCAGTGCCACGCTGGCAATGGATACATCGGGGCCCAGGCATTCCTGGACAAATTGGGCCTTGAAGGGTCTGGGATAAGGGGTGCGCTGACGCGTGGTGTTCCTTGAATTAAGGGCGATGGTGTCCACGTATTTTGAACTGACCCCACAAAGCTGGACGTTTACCCATCTATGCCTGAGCGGCCTGAGTTCTGTATTCAACAGGACTCAGGCCGTTTAGCTTCAGTCTGATACGCGAGTGATTGTAATACTGGATGTACTCGTCGATGCCAGCGTGAAGCTCATCAAGGTCGTTAAATTTATTCAGATAAAAAAATTCTGACTTCAGTGTGCCGAAAAAACTCTCCATGGCCGCATTGTCGTAGCAGTTACCCTTGCGCGACATGCTCGGCGTCACGGAGCTTTTTTTGAGAGCCCGCAGGTAAATG
This sequence comes from Pseudomonas sp. SDO5271_S396, assembly GCF_054071795.1. Classification (NCBI taxonomy): domain Bacteria; kingdom Pseudomonadati; phylum Pseudomonadota; class Gammaproteobacteria; order Pseudomonadales; family Pseudomonadaceae; genus Pseudomonas; species Pseudomonas sp. SDO5271_S396. The sequence continues at coordinate 15,542 of NZ_JBSVWB010000069.1, read as the reverse complement.
GGCATTCGATACTGCCAGCCCTGGTCTGAGTGCAAAACCGGTTTTTCATGCGGCTGAAGTCGCTTGAATGCACCTTTGAGCATCTTCCCGACCATATCGAACAGCGGCCTTCTGGCAACCTCATAGGAAATGATTTCGCCGTTGTACAGATCCAAAACGGGCGACAGATAAAGCTTCTGGCCTCCAACTTTGAACTCTGTAACGTCGGTTACCCACTTTTGATTGGGTGACGGAGCTTCGAACTCACGCTTCAAAAGATTTGGCGCTGCCTTGCCTACCTCACCCTTGTAGGCTCGGTATTTCTTCACGCGCACCAAGCTCTTTAGTTGAAGCTGCGCCATCAGTCGCTGAACCGTCTTGTGATTGACGAGATGACCAGCGCTTCGTACCGCAGCCGTTATCCGGCGGTAGCCATACCGGCCCTTATGCTCATCGAACGTCGAACGAATCTTGTCTTTCAGCTCAGCGTGCTTATCAGCCGCTTGCAGCGCCTTTTGCTGATAGTAAAAGGTGCTGCGTGCCAAACCGGCGAACTTCAGCAGGCTTTCGAGAGAGTGCCGCGGCCTCAGTCCAATTACGATTCGCGCTTTTTCTGCTGCGCTACTCGTTTCTTCTCCTGAACCAAGGCATCGAGCTTTTTTAGGTAGTCGTTTTCCATCCGCAACTGCTTTACCTCGGCAAGCAGATCATCGCGTGAGCGCGACTCATCATCGGGTGAGTCGGGTTGAACAGGAGGAATGGTGGTTGGCATTTTTTTCGGACGTCCGGCTCTATTAGGCTGCTTGGTAAGGGCATCAAAACCGCCCTCATCATAGCGGCGCTCCCAGAGGCCGATGATGCCGAACCTGCGGATGTCGAACAAGGCCGCCGTCTGCCGATAGGACAGCTGTTCCTTACGCATACGTTTCAAAACAGACAGTTTGAAGTCGTTGCTATAGCGCTGCAGCTTTTTCTGTTTCAGCCCGGCAGCGCCATGCACCTGATAGGCCGCAACCCACTGGCGAAGGGATGAAAAATCCACATTGTGACGGTGTGCCACATCCCTCAAACCCGCGCCACCGGAACAATAGTCCTGCACCGCTACCAGTTTTACTTGCTCTGTGTATTTACCCATGACCCCCCCAAAGGTTGTGTCCAATCTTTGGGGGTCAGTTCATTTTTTAGGTGGACACCATCGCCTTTGGCGTCGGGGCCAGGAAGGTGAGTTGGCCGGGCGCTTACGCGGCAGCGTACTAAATAGACCATTTACCTTATACAAACGTGTGGATTGAAATCAATCGCATGACTTATCTGCATTAATTAACTGCTTTGACATATGAAATTTCGGGAGTTACTGGAGCCACAGCAAACGTCTAGGCTTGAAATCCAGCAGCTCTTTAGCGCGCAAATTTGAGGCACCACGAATTGCTTCATTGTAGAATAAAGCTTCTGAGCCAACGGTGCGCAAGGCTTGTTCTGCTGTTATGGAGCCAGGTAATGGCGCTCCCACCCACTTACTGAACGCCGGTAGCCACTCACTAACTGGGAGTGGGTTATCATCGACGATATTGTATACTCCGCACTCACTGTGTAGCGCTGCCACGGTCGCTTCGATTGCATCATCCAGGTGAACAAATGACCACACACCGTTCCCTCGGCCGATGATCACCGACTCACCCTTCCTCGCTTGCTCTGCAATAGCGCCTGTCGGGTGGTACCAAGTACCAGGTCCGTAGAAGAATCCGTACCGCAGCACTACCCCGGTCAGAGCTTGGCTTGCCAAAATCTCGTCTTCATATGCCTGAAAGGTTCTTGCACTTTCTCCAACGACGCCAGGTGCATCAATGCACAACTTGGCGTCTTCAGCAGCTAACTCGCCTTCTGCCGCTTGGAGATAGAACCCGCGCGATTGCATGATGTAACGCTTAACCCCAAACTCTTCAGCTGCAGAGAGCAAATTCTTCCCACCTATTTGATGCAGCCGAGTGTCATTCGGCATGTACTTAATGAGTTCGGCAGGATCTGCAGGGAGGAGAGTCAATTGGTCAATGACTACGTCAGGCTTGGCGTCCCGGATAGCGTCACGCACTGATTCCGTGTTAAATACATCAGCGACGACGGGTTTTGCGCCGATCCCTCGAAGAATATCTACCCCAGCACCTGCTCGGGTGATGCCAGTAACTTCATGACCAGCTGCGCAAAGCAGCCGAGTCAGTGGGACACCTACAGCGCCAGTTGCTCCAGCGATCAAGATTTTCATAGTTCGTATCCTCAGTGATGGTCCAGCAAGGCTTGCGGTATGTTCCGGAAGCTAATAGCCATTCTGTTGTAGGAATTCATCAAGCTGACAGCGATTGTGAGATCCACCAGCTCACGCTCCTCAAACACTTTCCTTACTGCAACATATGCAGAGTCAGAAACCCCCGTGTCTGCGACCTTAGTGACCTGCTCAGCCCACGCTAGAGCTGCTTGCTCACGGGTGTCGAAAAGATTACCTGCCTCAGTCCACGCTTGGACTAACGCTATTTTTTCGACCTTAACGCTTTTTTTGATCAGGTCGCGGGTATGCATATCCAAGCAGTAAGCGCAGTTGTTGATTTGCGAAACGCGCAGATAGACCAGATCAACAAGTACCTCATCCAAGCCACTTTGCATGACGTAGCCGTAGACACTGCCCAGCGCTTTCACTCCTGCAGGGGCGAGTTGGTTGTAGTCGAGCCGCCTAGTCATGAGGTTACTCCTCACCCTGGTTTTTAACGGGGGTTGTGAGCGCTTTGTCATTGGAGTCAACGACGAATACCGCAAGTAGTTTGGCCGGTTCGGTCTTGCTTGCGTTCCGGCTCACAGGATGACGCGAGCCTGGATTTTCAAACCAGCTTTCGCCTGCTTTAAAGATCTGTTTAGGTCCGTCATTCACCTGCGACTCGATCGACCCCGACACTACGTAGGCGTAGATGAAAGCGGATTTCGCATGAACATGGGATGGCGAGGCAGCTCCTGGGGCGTATTCAACCTCAACTGCGACCAGCGATTTTCCTGGAATATTCGGTATGGCGTGCTCAAAGTTTGGCTTCACCACTTCACTCTGGCCATGCGCTTGAGCCGACATCGCGCTTATGAGCAAAACGCCACTGAAAAGAGCAACTGTGAGATTGAAATGCTTCATTATTGCGTCCTCATGGACTGGGTGGAAGCTCAGTATTCACACTAGCTGGTGTATGAAAAAGCCCCAAAAAAGCATTATTTTTTTGTACCACGCCGACCTCCCAGGTCTAACGGAACGGAACGCATGACTCTAAATTTTCAGCTCGACCGAACCATACGCACACCACTGACCGAGCAAATCCAGCGATCAATCACAAAAGCCATTGAGTCAGGAGTATTGTCTCCAGGTGCACGGCTTCCCTCTTGGGTTGACCTAGCAGCGCAGCTTGGGGTGTCGCGAGGCACAGTGCGCGCTGCGTATGAAATGCTAATGGATGCACAGTTGGTGGTTGCATCCAGAAGTGCTGGAACGAGGGTTTCTGATCGCCCGGCTATTCTTTTGAAGGAAACTATACAGCCGCCCGATACAGGGTTCATGGAACTCTACAAGGAGTTTACGGCAGGTCCGGCCATCTTCCAGTTAGGTGTTCCGGCTCATGAAACCGTACCTGCGAAGCTGTTCAGTCAAATTCGGTCCCATGCAATGCACTCAGAGCGTCGCGGTTCGGCCCTGTACCCGGATCCACGCGGTGAGTTCGAATTACGACGGGTGATCGCGGCATACCTTGCCATTGCTCGAGGCATCGAGTGTCTTCCATCTCAGATCATCATTACCAACGGCTTTGCCGGGGGGTTAGGTTTGGCATTACAAGCGCTGGATCTAAGAGGCCGTAGCGCCTGGATTGAGGACCCATGTTTCCCATTTTCTCGAAAAGGTTTAGAGCTTGCCGGTCTTAAGCCCATTGCCATCCCAGTAGATTCGGAAGGCCTAGATGTCGAACAGGCGAGGAAGCTCGAAAGTGATGTCGCATTGGCGCTATTGACCCCTGGCCAGCAGGCTCCTTTGGGTATGACGCTTTCCTTAGCTAGACGCCTGAGTCTGCTGAGGTGGGCAACAGAATCTGGTGGTTGGATCATTGAAGATGACTACCTAAGCGAGCTGCAGCTGGAGAGCCGAGCCGCTTCTGCGCTCGCTTCGCTGGACCGCGATGGCCGTGTCATTCACATCGGCTCCTTCAGCAAAACGTTGAGCCCAACGATTCGCTTGGGATTCGTGGTAGCGCCTCCAACTTTGGCTCCGAGATTGAGTGAAATTGCTACATGTCTTAGCCCAGCACCAGGACCCGCCGTCCAGCTCGCCACGGCGAAATTCATCCACCAAGGCCATTACCTCCGACATCTGCGTCGGGCCAAAAGGCTTTACTGCACCCAAAGAGATGAGCTGCTGAAAACAATTGCCAACAGCGACGTACGTGCTGAGATCTCCACCGCAGGCTTAGCTGTGCTACTGAAACTGCCAACAGGGTCTCCAGATCTTAAAATCGCTCGGGAGGCATCAATCTTTGGGATGTCTCCAGGAGCCCTTAGCCCTTGGTACTCATGTCCAGAGCGTGCTGAGGCAGCTTTAATGCTCGGCATTACAACCAGCTCGAACCGACACTTAAAAGTGTCTTGCGATCGACTCAGTGAACTCATTCGTCGCCACACTTGAGCTCACGTTCATTCCGATAGCGACCATAATGGGTCGTTGGCCATAAGCGTGGTCACCCAATCGGTAAACGCACGAACTCTAGCAGAGAGATGCCGGGTGTAAGGGTACACTATCGATATAGGCATGCTAGTCATATGCCAGTCAGCCAGCACTCTTACCAGGGCCCCAGTATTGAAGTGAGGGACGGCCTCAGCGGTGGGGAGAAATGCGATACCCAGTCCCGCGACGGCTGCGGCGGCTGTTGCGCTGCCATTGTTGAAATACATGGATGGTTGGTGATCTAGGGTGAAGCTTTCGTCTCCCCGCGTAAGAGTTGGGATAAAACGCTTATCTGTCGCCGGAAACTTGAAGCCCAAGTGCTTGTGATGTGGCAACTCTGCCGGACTCTGGATAGGACCAACGCCAGCTAAGTATGTTGGAGAGGCGCAAAAACAGAATCTCATCTGCCCAATCGCGCGAGATACGAGATCCTGGTCCATAATCATTCCAGCTCGGATGGCGCAGTCTACGCCTTCTTGGACCAAATCGACGACACGTTCGCTACAGCCTATATCGAGGCGAATCTCGGGAAACTCTGAAGCGAAATTCGAGAGTGCAGGGATTAAGAAGAAGATCCCAACGGGAGACGCCATCTCGACACGCACTCGGCCCCTCACGACATATCGGCTCTGTGATGTCGACGCCTCCAGTTCGTCTACATCGTCTATCACCGCTCGCGCTCTTACGTAGTAGGCAGCACCCTCTGGTGTCGAGGATACCTTTCGGGTGGTGCGGTGCAAGAGCTTGACACCAAGCAGAGTTTCCAGGGCCAGCACCTGACCCGAAATGGTCGTCTTGGCAAGGGACAAGGAGTCTGCTGCTCCACTGAAGCTTCCAACCTCTATTATGCGGCAGAACGCTCGCATCGCTGCCAGTCGATCTAGCGCCATTGTCTGTCCATCCGTACAAATAAAACGATTTTACCTAGTTTATCCGAGATCATGGTTTTACTAAACTTTCCCTATGCCATCGATGTGGCGGATAACTGGAGTATATTATGAGCAACAAACGTATCAATTACTATGAAGCTGCCCCTCAGGCAATGAAAGCCATGATGGGTCTGGAAAAGGCGGTCTCCCAATCTATACTGCCAGCGTCGTTGCGAGAATTGGTTCGGATTCGCGCTTCGCAGATCAACAGCTGCGCCTACTGCATCGATATGCACACTGCCGATGCTTCGAAAGCAGGTGAAACCACACGCCGCCTGATGGCAGTGAGTGCCTGGAAAGAGACTCCTTTCTTCGATGCCCGCGAGCGCGCTGCACTGCTGTGGACCGAAACACTCACCCTTGTCGCGGAAAAGCATGCGCCCGACGAGATTTACGATGAGGTGGCCGCTCACTTCAACGAGCAGGAGTTGTCAGAGTTGACGTTTGTGATTGCAGCTATCAACGCTTGGAACCGTTTCGGCGTCGGCTTCGCCATGCAGCCGAAGTAATACCCTCTCCAAAATTTAGGGTGTTTGGTAGTTCACGATAACTTTCCTTCCTGCCAATAGCTATCAAACACTTTCTATAACATAATTTTTTTGATTTTGCGTACTTCTGTGAGCAAAATTTTTATTGAGTTATTATGCAAATTATTGCTAAAACATTCGCTGTTATTGTCTTGGCGCTGCCAGTGTTTGCACACGCATCAGACGGTGCAGAAGCCGCAGAGCGCTTCAAAGAGCAAAACAAAGCCACTTTCGCTCAACACGCGAAAGTTCGGGCGGATCGCGAAAAGCGTGAACTGAAAGTTTCTAAAGAATTGACCAAGAATGCTAGCAGCGCAAGCAGCCAGCGTGAAGGAAGCTCTGCTGAGTAATTTTAAATTTTTGATCACCCTATCGATGTAAAAAAGGAAAACTCCGTGCGTGCCTCCTCAGTCGCAGCTACTAGTTTAGCTGCCACTTTTCTGCTTATCAGTGGTTGTAATAAAGAAGCTGAATCAAAACTACTAGCAGCCTCTCCGGCTGTTGATGTGGTCAGCGTAACCGTCCAGCAAGTAAAACCATGGGATAAATTTAATGGCCGTGTTGGAGCTGTGGAGACGGTTTCGATCCTCCCTCACGTCAGTGGTTATATCACTAAGGTCGCGTACCAAGAAGGAAGCGAAGTAAAAAAAGGGGACCTTCTTTTCATCGTTGACCAGCGACCATATCGAGCCGCATTGGCCAGTGCCCAAGCTCGATTGGAGCAGTCCCGCGCCTCCCTCGCTTTTGCGAAGCAGCAGAATCATCGAGCTCAACAGCTCGTCAAAACTAATGCCATTTCCACGGAAGAAGCTGAGCAGAAGCTTGCAGCCTATGAGCAAGGCGTCGCAGAAGTGCATGCTGCTGAAGCCGCAGTAACAACTGCAACCTTGGATCTTGAGTTCACCGAGGTCCGTTCGCCTATTAACGGGCGCACGAGCCGAGCACAGCTGACAGTAGGGAATTTGGCGGTCGCCGACCAGTCAGTTTTAACGTCTGTAGTTTCTCAAGACCCTGTCTATGTTTATTTTGATCCAGATGAGCAGAGCTTCTTGAGTTACCAGAAGCGGCTTAAAGCGTCTCAGACAACCAGCGTGCGCATTGGTCTGACAAGCGATGAGAACTACCCGTATGAAGGCGACCTCACGTTTGTCGATAATCAAGTTGATTCCGCCACCGGTACTATCCGAGCCCGAGCGACTTTGAAAAATCCAGACAGAATGTTGACACCTGGCCTTTACGCCAAAGTCGAGCTTTCCGTTGGCGGCTCTGAAGAGATGGCGTTGGTGCCCGAGCGAGCGATCTTGAGTGATCAAGATAAGAAATACGTCTATACATTGAGCGACGACAATAAAGCCGAGAAGCGCTATGTCGAGCTTGGAAAGCTAGTTGGGCATAAGCGTGTTATCACCGCCGGTCTAGAAAAGACTGATCGAGTGGTGGTTTCCGGCCTTCAACAGATTTATGCAACCGGAACACCTGTCTCTCCCAATTTACCTGGTCCCGAAAATATCGGCATAAAAATTTCTAGTGCCAACGAAAGCTCGAAATAAACTGCAAAGGCCAGCCCCATGGATTTCTCAAAATTCTTTATTGACAGGCCAATCTTCGCGATTGTCCTGTCGATCGTTATTTTCGCAGCTGGGTTGATAGCAATCCCGCTGTTGCCGGTTGGCGAATACCCAGAAGTTGTTCCGCCGACCGTGGTGGTCAAGGCGACATATCCAGGTGCTAACCCCAAAGAGATCGCGGAATCGGTGGCGGTGCCGCTGGAGGAAGCCATCAATGGTGTGGAGGACATGGTGTACCTGAAATCGGTTGCCAGTTCCGATGGCACGCTGCAGGTTGTCGTCACCTTCAATTCAAAGGTGGACCCTGACACGGCCGCTGTGCGCGTCCAGAACAGGGTAAGCCAGGCTCTTTCACGTCTGCCCGAATCGGTGCGCCAATACGGCATAACTACGCAGAAACAATCTCCGACACCGCTAATGTACGTGGACATGTATTCCAGCAGTGAGAAATACGACGCTCTGTATCTGCGAAATTATCTCCGCCTACATGTGAAGGATGAGCTGGCTCGTATCCCGGGGATTGGCGATGTTGTGCTTTATGGCTCCGGTGATTATGCAATGCGGATCTGGCTTGATCCAAATAAGCTCGCAACACGCGGCATCACTGCTCAAGACGCGATCAATGCCATTCGCCAGCAGAACGTCCAGGTCTCAGCGGGGCAACTCGGTGCTGAACCTTCTCCACAAAATACGGATTTTCTGATTTCCATCAACGTCCAGGGCAGGCTGAAAACGGAGCAGGAGTTTTCCGATATCGTCCTGAAATCAGGACGTGATGGCCAGATTTCTCGGCTCTCCGATGTCGCACGTATTCAAGTGGATTCTGGCGATTACACGATGCGAGTATTCCGGGGGAAAAATGAAGAGGTTGCAGTCGGAATATTCTTGACGCCTGGAGCTAACGCAATTGACGTCGCCAACAAGGTCTACTCGAAACTTGACGCGTTGTCGAAAGACTTCCCAGAGGGGGTCAAATACGTGAGTGTTTGGGACCCAACTTTGTTCGTACGCGACTCGATTAGCGCGGTACAGCACACGCTGTTCGAGGCCATGATCCTGATCGTTTTGGTAGTAGTAATCTTCCTGCAAACGTGGCGAGCCTCGATCATTCCATTGATCGCTGTGCCTGTGTCGATCGTTGGCACCTTCGCCTTCTTGTACCTGTTCGGCTACTCAATTAACACACTCACACTGTTTGGCATGGTTTTGGCGATTGGCATCGTCGTCGACGACGCAATCGTGGTAGTCGAAAACGTTGAGCGAAATATCGAGCTTGGCCAGACGCCGCTACAAGCCGCGCACCAAGCTATGCGGGAGGTTTCGGGTCCGATTCTGGCGATCGGCCTAGTTCTGTGTGCAGTCTTCATACCCATGGCATTCATGAGCGGAGTGACAGGCCAGTTCTACAAGCAGTTCGCTGTCACCATCGCAATTTCAACGGTGATATCGACGGTCAACTCCCTGACCCTTTCCCCAGCACTCGCAGCCAAGCTGTTGCGCCATCACGATAGCCCGAAAGATAGGCTGACCCGATGGATGGATTTTTCTTTGGGTTGGCTGCTGCGGCCGTTCAATCGATTTTTCAATCACAGCTCGGAGCGTTATGAGAGCAGCATCGCCAGGTTGCTTCCGCGCAAAGGACCAGTTTTCGTTGTTTACGCCGCACTTTTAGGTGTGACTGGACTGCTCTTCAACACAATCCCGACTGGCTTCATTCCCAATCAGGACAAGCTTTATCTCTTTGCAGGTGCGACTCTACCTCCCGGAGCATCGCTCTCTCGCTCTGACGCTGTGGCCCGAGAGATGGCTGCAATCGCTATGACTGTTGATGGAGTGGACTATGCCAACTCGTATGTTGGCTCCAACGCGCTGCAGAATACTGCAACGCCGAACCTGGTAACGTCCTATGTCCTCCTCAAGCCTTTCAGTGAGCGCACACGAAGCGCAGAGGACATCAACGCGGAACTGAACACAAAGTTTGCAGCGATCAAAGACGGTGCCGCCTATGCGCTATTGCCCCCGCCAATCCAGGGTTTAGGTAATGGTTCGGGATATTCGCTGTTCCTGACGGACCGTGGTGGCCTAGGGTATGCCGCGCTGCAGGAGGCGCTGGATAAATTTCAAGCTGAAGTAGCTAGCACTCCGGGCATGACTTTCCCAGTCAGTTCCTACCAATCCAATATCCCTCAATTGGAGGTGAAGGTTGATCGCGTTAAAGCTCAAGCTCAGGGCTTAGAGCTGCCTGCAATTTTTGACACTCTTCAGACCTATCTGGGATCCGTTTACGTAAATGACTTCAACATGTTTGGACGGGTCTACCGCGTCGTTGCTCAGGCCGATTCCAGCTTCCGACAAACCGCTGAAGACGTCGGTAACCTTCGCGTTCGTAATGCTCAAGGGGGCATGGTGCCACTGAGCGCAGTAGTTAATATTTCCTCGACGTTTGGGCCCGACCCGGTCATGCGCTTCAACGGTTTCCCCGCAGCTGATTTGATTGGCGATGCAGATCCCAAAGTCATGTCATCCGGCGACGTTATCAAGAAGCTTGAAGAAATCGCCGTTCGCACCTTACCTCGAGGCATCGACCTAGAGTGGACGGACCTCAGCTATCAGCAAGTAACCCAGAGCAACACAGCCATCATTGTGTTCCCCATTGCAGTATTGCTTGCATTCCTGGTGCTGGCTGCACTATACGAAAGCTGGACGTTGCCATTAGCAGTCATTCTGATTGTGCCGGTCTGTATGTTCGCTGCACTTGTAGGCGTCTGGCTTGCGGGTGGAGATAACAACGTCTTCGTCCAAGTCGGCCTAGTAGTACTAATGGGGCTGGCATGCAAGAACGCGATTTTGATCGTCGAATTTGCTCGCGAGCTGGAAATGCAGGGACGTGGGACCATCGAAGCGGCGCTAGAAGCATGTCGACTGCGCTTGCGACCCATCGTCATGACATCGATCGCGTTCATTGCCGGCACCGTACCGCTCTTAATCGGGGCCGGAGCAGGTAGCGAAGTTCGTCACGCGACAGGCGTAACTGTTTTCGGTGGGATGCTGGGTGTGACCATTTTCGGCCTTTTCCTGACCCCAGTGTTCTATGTGGCGATGAGGAAGCTTGGTGCAACTATTCCTGACCACCCATCAAGCATGGCGGCACATGAGAAGGAGAGCCTCACTCATGGTTAATCTCAAAAGCTACTCACTCCCAGTGCTGTTAGTGTTGTTAGCCGGATGCACCGTGGGGCCAGATTTCTCCCGGCCCGAAACTACTGCTTTGCCACAGTCCTTTACAAATATAAGCGGTCCGAACGTGGCCTCGCGCGATGAGGCCGCAGACTACCAGTTCTGGAGGCAATTCAATGACCCCCAGTTGACTGAACTGGTGGAGCAAGCTTTGTCTCAGAACTACGACCTTCGCACGGCGTTAGCGAACTTTGATGCGGCAAATGCTCTATTACGCGCCGCCAAGTTTGACCATATACCAACCGTCACAATGTCAGCAGATGCGGGGCATCAGCGACTGAGCTCAGATGAAGCCAACGGGACCTCCCGCAGTAATGATGTTTACTCCCACAAAGCCTCACTTAGTTGGGAGCTAGATTTCTTTGGCCGAGTAAGGCGGTCATTGGAGTCGAAGCGATCGGAGGTGGAAGCCAAGGCGAGTGATCTCAAGGCAATTCAGGTCGTGGTGGTAAGCAATGTAGCCACGACTTATATAGATTTGCGTGCGGCCCAACGGATGCTCGAACTGTCGAAGGCTAACGCAGTAAGTCAGCGACAAACTTTGGATATCGTTAAGGGACGGTTGGATGCAGGGCGGGGATCATCTTACGAGCTGTCTAGAGCGCAGGCTCAGTTGGATACTACCCTTGCGCGCATTCCACAGTTCGAGGTGAAAATCGCCATCGATAAGCACAGGCTTGCAGTTCTGACTGGTATGAGTCCTGCTTCGTATGATTCGTTATTGCCAGGTGAGGCTGCTATGCCGTCAGTGCCTGAGGCAATAAAAGCAGATACCCCAGCGAACGTCATCCGCAGGCGTCCTGACGTCGCTTCGGCCGAACATACTCTACACGCCGCTACAGCACAGATCGGGGTAACCACTGCCGATCTGTTCCCAAGGGTTACCCTAGGAGCCGCTATCGGTACGTATGCTTTTAACGGAAGTTCGCTCTACTCTAACTCCGCAGAGTCCAACCTAACCTTGCTTGGTATTGACTGGTCGTTTCTCGACGCGGGGCGAGTGAAGAGTCGAATCGAGGCCGCGGACGCTGAAGCAGCCGGTCGGCTGGCGAATTACCAACAAACCGTGTTGATGGCTCTTGAGGACGTGGAAAATGCAATCGTAGGCTTCTCACGGATTAAGGATGAAGATGCCCGCTTGACTAGCGCTGCCGTTGAATTGAAACGGGCCTCGGATCTCGCTGGTGACAAATATCGGGCTGGCGCTATCGAATTATCCGAGCGATTGGATGTTCAGCGTGAGCTATACAGCGCACAAATAGAGCAGACCTCCAGTCAGGCGAGGAATGCAGCTGCTGCAGTGAATTTGTTCATCTCGATAGCTGGAGGTTGGTCTTGGAACGTCAAAAAGAGCTAGTGTCACTGATGTAAACCAGTATGCAGCCCGGGTGCGTCGACACCATTCCGGGCTGCAGTCCACGTATCCTTAGCCGCGCGTGCGCCTACACTTGATATAAGGCTTTCATTAACTTCAATTGAATCGCCTCGGTTTTTTTAGATATGCTGCAAGCTCATTGCACTGTCCCCCCGACATTATAGACATTTCTAGCCTACGCTTTGAGCATAGGAGGAAGTTTAGAGCGCTTAACGATTCATGCCGGAATTCAAAGCAGAAGCCGTCAGGCAAGTCATTGAACGCAGATATTCCGTTGCGGAAACGTAACCGTCTGGCCAACTCACCTCTCAGCACGCAGACCAGCTCAGAAAAAAACGGGTGGAAAACAAAGCCTTGCCCGCAGGTATACCCATTGAATAAGCCTGTATCTGACGTAGCTCATGCAGAGCCTGCCAGCGGGTCGCAATCGACGATGGCTTCATTGTATACTTCTACTCCGCATACCCTTTGAGCTACAGGAACATCAGCATGACTGTACTCCAAACGATCTACTGGCAGCCTACGCCGCCTTAGCGCTACGCCCCCCCCTCACAACAACCTGCTTCCTCTAGCCTCGCTCGCGGTTGCGCACGGATGTACGCCTGGTTTACACCTTAAGCACACAGCAAAAAAATCCTCAAAATTTGAATTTGTATCGATTCGCTCGCCATTCCCTTGGCGTGCGCGATGCAATGCCTTGGACATTTCTATGCTGCAAAAACTTAGACAAACGTGGTTTTCCAACGTCCGTGCCGACGTGCTCGCGGGGCTGCTGGTCGCACTCTCGCCGATCCCGGAAGCCATCGCCTTTTCCATCATCGCCGGGGTAGATCCCAAAGTCGGTCTATACGCCTCCTTCTGTATCTGTGCTGTCATCGCCTTTGTCGGAGGGCGCCCCGGAATGATCTCTGGGACGACAGGCGCCATGGCACTGCTAATGGTTACGCTTGTAAAAGAACATGGACACCTATACCTGCAGGCCGCGACTCTACTATGTGGCGTACTACAAATCCTTGCCGCCGACCCGAAGCTTGGCTCGTTGATACACTTTGTTTGACGCTCGGTAGTCACCGGGGTCGTAAACGCATTGGCGATCCTGATGTTTATAGAGCAATTGCCTGAGCCGACCAATGTCACCTGGCACGTCTATGCCATGACCGTAGCGGGGCTCGGGATCATCTACCTATTCCCATAAGTACCGAAGAGCGGCAAGCTGATTCCGTCACCGTTGGTATGCATCCTGGCCCTGACTGCCATTGCGATTTATCTGGGGTTGGATATCGGCACTGCCGGTGACATGGGCCCACTGCCTGACACGCTCCCGATCTTCCTCTAGCCTGAAGTTCCGCTGAATTTGGAAACCCTGCGTATCACTTTCCCGTACTCGGCTGTTGGCAGTAGTGGGTCTACTCGAATCAATGATGACCGCGAACATCGTCGACGACCTGACCGATACCACCAGCAACAAAAACCGCGAATGCAAAGGCCAGGGTGTGGCCAACATCGCCGCAGGCATGCTCGGCGGAATGGCGGGTTGCGCGATGATCGGCCAGTCGATCATCGACGTGAAATTTGGTGGCCGCCCCCTTCTCTCGACATAGTGTGCCGGCGTTTTCCTGCTGCTGATGGTGGTATTTCTTGGCGAATGGCTCTCCAAAATCCCTATGGCGGCACTCGTTGCAGTAATGATCATGGTGTCCATCAGCTCCTTTAGCTGGGACTCTTTGCGCAATCTGAAAGAGCATCCGCTGTCGACCAACCCGCCATGGTGGCGGCCGTCGTGGTTGTCGTGCCCACTAACAACCTCGCCTACGGCGTACTGGTAGGTGCGTTGCTAGCTTCGCTGTTCTTCGCAAACAAGGTCGGGCACTACCTGGATATCAAGAGCACTCTGGAAGAGATGAAATCGCATCGGACTTACCACGTCGTAGGCCAAGTGTTCTTTAACTCTGCGGACAAGTTCACTGAAGTTTTTGACTTCAAAGAAGCGCTCAACAATGTCACCATCGATCTCACACAGGCGCATTTCTGGGATATCACCGCCGTCGCAGCGCTGGATAAGCTCGTGATCAAGTTCCGACGCAAAGGCGCTGAGGTAGAACTGCTCGGTCTTAATGAAGCCAGCGTAACAATCGTTGACCGCTTCGGCGTGCATGACGAGCCCGGTGCCATCAACAAGCTTATAAGCCGCTAAAGAGAAGAACAATGCCCCACGTAATGGCCTGCATTGATAACTCGCAATCCTCATCGGCGGTCTGCGATTACGCAGCATGGGCCTCGCAACGACTCAGCGCTCCCTGACGTTGCTTAATGTGCTGGATAAGGAGAAGTATGCTGCATCCACTGACCTTACCGGCAACATAGGTCTCGGTGGCATTTGAGGGCAACGCTGCAGGCAACAAGCCCCTACAAATGCTTGCTTCAAGCCCGCTGTGCGAAGGCCTGCCAATTCGTCTCGCCATGGTTGGAACGGATTCTGAAGACAACAGGACGCGCGGGAGAAAGCACGAACCACGCTTGCCTCTTCTGGCTCGCTAGTGTATTCGAGATTCGCCCAGGCGAAGTAGAGTCGACATTGCATCCGTATCAGGCAGAGCACGGCATTGACCTCTTGGTCATGGGGCGTACGGGTACTCACGGATCAGGCAGTTTCTGATAGGCAGCGCGACCACGACGATGCTGCGTACATCCACCGTACCCGTATCGCTGCTTCGCTGAGCCAGTTCCACTGGCCAAAGTATTTCCAGGGCTGCGGAAATACCGCGGCCACCCTGACGATGACTAACTGATTTTGTCGTAACGAGACCACATGCAACTCATAACTGAAATTGTTTACCCCCAGCTGAAATCCAAGCAGGACAGAGTATTCCGTCGACATGCATCTCGCAGCATCGTGATGCGGGGTGAACAGATCCTGTTGCTGTTCACCAAGCGCTATAACGACTTCAGCTTTCCTAGAGGCAGCCTTGATGGTGACGAGGACATGTCACAGGCCTGAAGCGCGAGCGTGAGGAAGAGTTTGGTGCTCGTGAAATACAGGTGCTCCAGCGCTACGGTTAAATCGAGGATGTGCCGTCCTACTGGAAGCCACAGTACGATCTGATGCAAATGACCTCGGATTATTATCAATGCGAAGTAGGGGGGGGGGGGGGGGGGGGGGGGGGGGGGGGGGGGGGGGGGGGGGGGGGGGGG
>NZ_JBSVWB010000068.1:0-24903 GCF_054071795.1 Pseudomonas sp. SDO5271_S396 | reverse complement strand
GCTTTGGTGAATTCACTACAGCTATCGCAGGCAAGCCAGCTCCCACATTGACCCAGTTTCTTCAGGCGGGGTTATGTACTTCCCTTAGCCCAGGTTCTTGCCCAGCAGGGCGTGGTACAGCTCGCTGTCTCCCAAAATCCCCACCACCTGATTGTTGTCGTGCAGCACCAGCTTGTTGCCGGTCTGGTAGCGGATCTGCAACGCGTCGCGCATGCCGATGTTCGAGTCCACCAGGGTCGGCACACGGCCCAGGCCTTCCACGGGTTGCCCCGGCGCCCAGTTCTGCAGGTTCATCACCGCGCCATTCTGGCGGGCGCCCTGGATGGTGTTGCCTTCGGCCAGGTCCAGCCACGAGTCGCCGCCCGGGTCCAGGCACACCGAACCATTCACGCGCTTGCAGTTGTCCAGGGTGCGCATCAGGCTGCGCCCGCACAACACGTTCAGCGGGTTGGTATGGGCGACGAAGGTGCGCACATAGTCATCCGCAGGGTTCAGCACGATCTCTTCCGGCACGCTGTACTGGATGATCTTGCCGTCTTTCATGATCGCGATGCGGCTGCCGAGTTTCAGCGCCTCGTCGAGGTCGTGGCTCACGAACACAATGGTCTTGCTCAGCTTGCGTTGCAGTTCCAGCAGTTCGTCCTGCAGGCCCTGGCGAATCAATGGGTCGAGGGCGGAGAAGGGTTCGTCCATCAGCAGGATATCGGCGTCCATTGCCAGCGCACGGGCCAGGCCGACGCGCTGCTGCATGCCGCCGGAGAGCTCATCCGGCTTCTTGTTGCGCCATTGGGTCAGGCCCACCAGCTCGAGTTTTTCATCCACCAGCTTGCGCCGATCCTTTTCGGGACGGCCCTGCATTTCCAGGCCGAAGCTGATGTTTTCACGCACGGTCAGCCAGGGCATCAGGGCGAACTTCTGGAACACCATGGCGATGCGCTTGGTGCGCATCATCTTGAGCTCCGCATCGGTGCAGGAGGCGATGTCGATCTGGCGACCTTCGTGCTCCACGAACAAGTGGCCGCGACTCACCGTGTTGAGGCCGTTGATGCAACGCAAGAGGCTCGACTTGCCGGAGCCCGACAGGCCCATCAGCACGCAGATTTCGCCTTTCTCGATGTCCAGGCTGGCTTTTTCAACGCCGACGATCTGCCCGGTCTTTTTCAGGATCTCGTTACGGCTCATGCCCTGGTCCAGCAGCTTGAGCGCTTCGCGCGGGTCTTTGGAGAAGATCACGTCGACATTGTCGAATCGGATAATGCTCATGCATCACCCCCTACTTTGGCGTCGGGTTGTTTGCAGATGCGGTCGAGCATGATGGCCAGCAATACGATTGCCAGGCCGGCTTCAAAGCCCAGGGCAATGTCGGCGGTGTTGAGCGCGTTGACCACCGGTTTGCCGAGGCCGTCGGCGCCCACCAGGGCCGCGATCACCACCATCGACAACGACAGCATGATGCATTGGGTAATACCGGCAGCGATGCTCGGCATGGCGTGGGGCAGTTCAATGCGCGAGAGCAACTGACGGCGCGAGCAGCCAAAGGCCTTGCCGGCGTCCATCAACTCTTGCGGTACATCGCGGATACCCAGGTAGGTCAGGCGGATCGGCGCGGCAATCGCGAACACCACCGTGGAAATCAGCCCGGGCACCACACCCAGCCCGAAGAGGGTCAGGGTAGGGATGAGGTAGACGAAGGTCGGTACGGTCTGCATCAGATCGAGCACCGGCCGCATCATGGTGTAGAACAGCGGTTTGTGCGCGGCGACAATGCCCAGCGGCACACCGATGACCACGCAGACCAGGGTGGCGAACAGCACTTGCGCCAGGGTCTCCATGGTTTCCTGCCAGTACCCGAGGTTGAGGATCAGCAGGAAGGAGGCGATGACAAAAACAGTCAGTCCCCATTTACGTTGGATAAAGTGAGCCAGCAGCGCAATCAGACCGATCAATGCCAGCGGATTGAACCAGGTCAGCGCAAACGTCACACCGTGGATCATCGTTTCCAGTGTCGATGCAATTGCGTCGAAATAGCTGGCCCCGTGTTGGGTCAACCATTCGACGAAGGCAGCGATGTACTGGCCTAGTGGGATTTTCTGTTCAGTCAGCATGGTAGTGAATGTCCACATGCGAAGAGGGAAAACATCCCGGGACAGCGCACCGTCCCGGGGTCAGCGTTATTTGGCGAGGTAGGCTTTGACGGCCTCCAGACCGGGTTTGCCGTCGACGGTGGTGACACCGGCCAGCCAGGTGTCGAGCACCTGCGGGTTGGCTTTGAGCCAGGCCTTGGCGGCAACGTCGGGTTTTTGTTTATCGTCCAGGACTTTACCCATCAGGGTGCTTTCCATGTTCAGGGTGAACACCAGGTTTTTCAGCAACTGGCCCACGTTGCTGCATTCCTGGGTGTAGCCCTTGCGGGTATTGGTGTAGATGGTGGCCTGGCCGTAGTTGGGGCCGAACGAATCGTCACCCCCGGTCAGGTACTTCATCTTGAAGCGGGTGTTCATCGGGTGCGGTTCCCAGCCGAGGAACACGATGGCCTGGTCGCGTTTGGTAGCGCGTTCCACTTGCGAGAGCATCCCGGCTTCGCTGGACTCGACCACTTTGAAGCCTGCGGTTTTCAGGCCGAAGGCGTCTTTGTCGATGAGGGTCTGGATGGTGCGGTTGCCGTCGTTGCCCGGCTCGATGCCGTAGATCTTGCCGCCCAGCTCATCCTTGAACTTGACGATATCGGCGAAGTCTTTCAGGCCTTTTTCGTACAGCGCTTCCGGGACCGCCAGGGTGTACTTGGCGTTCTCCAGGTTGGCGCGCACGGTTTCCACGGTGCCGGCATCACGGTACTGCTTGATGTCGTTTTCCATGGTCGGCATCCAGTTGCCGAGGAAGATATCCATGTTCTTGCCGTCAGCCAGGGACTTGTAGGTCACCGGTACCGAAATCATCGTGGTGCGCGGCTTGTAGCCCAGGCCCTTGAGAATTTCGCTGGTGGTCGCGGTAGTGACGGTGATGTCGGTCCAGCCGACATCGGAGAAGTTGACGGTCTGACATTGTGCCGGTTCTGCAGCGTGCGCCAGGACTGGCAGACTCAGCATGGCGGCCAACAACAACGAGGGTGAACCTTTCATGGGGCTAGACTCCTGTGTTTTTTCTGGCGGCATTCGCCGCGCTTTATAAGTGTTGCGGTTGGAGCGTGCGACAACAGCTCTGGCACGGTGCCTTGCAAACGAGTCGTGACTGATCATGTACCAGTGAAAATCTGACGCCTACAGGGGGCGTCGTATCCAGTACAGGGATGGTCGTATCCAGTGTCGGTGACGTCGCTTACAGATTTTTCCGAGGGTAAAACTGCTGTTTTTACCCTTCTGCACCGCTAAAAACGGCCAAAACAAGTGATCGTACGCAAGCGACGCTAGTGAGCATGGTCACGTCGGTGTGAGACGCCGTGAGGGGCGGCAAAAGCTTGATGATGCCGCCATTCGGGCGAATTCAGCGTAGCAGGTAGCCCGTGCTTATCGAGGAGTTCCACGGCAATGGCTATCAGCGTTTTCGACCTGTTCAAGATCGGCATCGGGCCTTCGAGTTCTCACACCGTCGGCCCCATGCGCGCCGCGGCGTTGTTCGTCCAGGGCTTGCGTGAACGTGAACTGTTGGAACAAGTGCGGCGCGTCGAAGTTCAGCTTTATGGCTCTCTGTCCGCCACCGGCATCGGCCATGGCAGCGACACGGCGACCATCATGGGCCTGATGGGCGAGTGGCCGGACGCAATCGACCCGTCGCAGATCGGTGTGCGTATTCACACCCTGTGTGAAACCGACACCTTGTTGCTGGACGGACGCCTGCCGGTACCTTTTATCTGGGCGCGCGACATGCGCCTGCTCGACGAAAACCTGCCGTTCCACCCCAACGCCATGACCCTGGTGGTGTTCGGCGATCAGGGTGAACTGCACCGCGACACCTACTATTCGGTGGGCGGTGGTTTTGTGGTGGACGAAGCCCAGGCGCAAAGCGGCGTGGCCGATATGGATCGCACCGAACTGCCCTACGACTTTTCCAGCGCGGTGGAGCTGTTGCACCTGTGCAAGACCCACAACCTGCGCGTCGCCGAGTTGATGCTGGCGAATGAAAAGGTCTGGCGCTCCGAAGAAGAAATCCGCAGCGGCCTGATGAAGCTCTGGCACGCCATGCAGGATTGCGTGGAACAAGGCCTCAAACACGAAGGCATCCTGCCCGGCGGCCTGAATGTACGCCGCCGCGCCGCCAAGCTGCACCGCAGCCTGCAGGAACTGAACAAGCCCAATGTGATCGGCTCGACCTTGAGCGCCATGGAGTGGGTCAACCTGTTCGCTCTGGCGGTCAATGAAGAAAACGCCGCCGGCGGACGCATGGTCACGGCCCCCACCAACGGCGCGGCGGGGATCATCCCGGCGGTGCTGCACTACTTTATGAAATTCAGCGAAGACGTCACCGAAGCCAACGTGGTCGACTACCTGCTCGGTGCGGCGGCGGTGGGCATTCTGTGCAAGAAAAACGCATCGATCTCCGGTGCCGAAGTCGGCTGCCAAGGGGAAGTAGGCTCAGCCTGCGCCATGGCCGCCGCCGGGCTCGCCGAAGTCCTCGGCGCCACGCCGGAGCAACTGTGCAACGCGGCGGAAATCGGCCTGGAACACAACCTCGGCCTGACCTGCGACCCAGTGGGCGGGCTGGTGCAAGTGCCGTGCATCGAGCGCAACGCGATTGCAGCGGTGAAAGCGATCAACGCCGCGCAAATGGCCTTGCGCGGTGACGGCCAGCACTTCATCTCCCTGGACCGGGTGATCCGTACCATGCGCGATACCGGCGCGGACATGCATGACAAATACAAGGAAACGTCGCGGGGTGGGTTGGCGGTGAGTGCCGTTGAGTGCTGAGACCGTGTCGACTGCATCGCAGGCAAGCCAGCTCCCACATTTGAATGTGTTCACAAATCAAACTGTGGGAGCTGGCTTGCCTGCGATAGCAATAGTCCAGACTGCACTGCTCATAAAGTGAACACCCGGATCCAAAAACGCCACCTTTTAGCGCGTCGCAAACAGATAAGTAGCTTGCGAACGATTCCCCGCCTGAACACCCATCCCCTGTGCGAGCGGTGACAGACTTTTCCCTCACCCGCAAAGCGCCTTCCCACAAGTGCTACCGAACTGCTCACACCTATTGAGACGGCTTGTTCCTACGCGTATTTTCGACCATATCCATACATCCGGCGCGGGCTTGTTTAGACGCGTCATCAGGTCGTTTTTAGGAGTTATTGGACGGCCATTCAATTTTAGGCATGGCATTTGCTCTATCAATTCAAAGCCTCGTTCTGTGTCGCAGACGAGCGCAATAACAAGAGCCTCGCCTGAGGCCATCACCCGCTTTGTGTGAGGAGATATCGCGATGACGTCGTTCAACTCCGGGGCTCAACCCCAGAACCGTGCGCCTCAATCCATCGGCTTTCTGCTGCTGGACAATTTCACGCTGATTTCCCTGGCGTCCGCAGTAGAACCCCTGCGCATGGCCAACCAGTTGTCCGGTCGCGAGCTGTACCGCTGGACGACCCTGAGTGTCGACGGAAACCAGGTGTGGGCCAGCGACGGTCTGCAAATCACCCCTGACGCCTCCATGCACAAAGCCCCGGCCCTCGACACCGTGATCGTCTGCGGCGGCGTGGGTATCCAGCGCACCGTTACCCGCGAGCACGTGTCGTGGCTGCAAAGCCAGGCGCGCCAGTCCCGCCGTCTTGGCGCGGTGTGCACCGGCAGTTGGGCCCTGGCCTGCGCCGGCCTGCTGGACGGCTTCGATTGCAGCGTGCACTGGGAATGCCTGGCTTCGATGCAGGAAGCCTTCCCGCGCGTATCGATGAGCACCCGCCTGTTCACCCTCGACCGCAACCGCTTCACCAGTTCCGGCGGTACCGCGCCGCTGGACATGATGCTGCACCTGATCAGCCGCGATCACGGTCGCGAGCTGTCGGCCGCCATCTCCGAGATGTTCGTGTACGAGCGCATCCGCAACGAGCAGGACCACCAGCGTGTGCCGCTCAAGCACATGCTCGGCACCAACCAGCCGAAGTTGCAGGAAATTGTCGCGTTGATGGAGGCCAACCTGGAAGAGCCGATCGACCTGGATGAGCTGGCGGTGTACGTCGCCGTGTCCCGGCGTCAGCTGGAGCGGTTGTTCCAGAAATACCTGCACTGTTCGCCGTCGCGCTACTACCTCAAGCTGCGCCTGATCCGTGCGCGGCAGTTGCTCAAGCAAACGCCGATGTCGATCATCGAAGTGGCGTCGGTGTGCGGGTTCGTGTCCACGCCGCACTTCTCCAAGTGCTACCGCGAATACTTCGGCATTCCGCCGCGTGACGAGCGCGTCGGCTCCAACACCACCCAGCAGGTAGCGATGATGCCAATTCCGCAGGCACTGGTGCTGTCGCCGTTGTCGGGACCGATGTCGGCATTGAGCCAGGCGCGCAATGAGTCGACGTTTGCGAGCGTACGGCTCTAGATCCAGCTGCCTTCATCGCAGGCAAGCCAGCTCCCACATTTTGATCTGTGTATACATTCAAATGTGGGAGCTGGCTTGTCGAGTCGTCGCACCGCTGCGATAGCGGTCTATCAGGCGCCAGAGTTCTGCTTGAACTGCACCAACGCCGGCAACAACTGTTTGTCGATCGCCTGCCTTACCGCCGGCAAAATCGTCGCACGGCCGGTGTACATCTGTTCCACCATGCCCTTGAGCGCCTTGGCGCGTGCTTCGCTCAAGCCGCGTACCGCGCACTCGCAAGCCTGTTCGGCGGTGGCGCCGCTGGACACTTCAAAACCCAGCGAGCGCAGGTGGCCCAGCAGGTCATCCTGGTCAATCAAATCCGCGTGCATCATGACGTTTATCCTGGTGAGGGGAGCGGGGTCTGATCTGGATTCTGGTAGGCCTGCGGGTGGTCGGCAAGGGCCGAATGCCGGGATGGCTCGGATGGCTATGGGCATGTCGTTTTCGGGCCATTTGCCGACGGCGGTAACCGGCACACTGAACCCAGGCACGCCCCTTGACGGTTTGGTCACCCTCAGGATGCATGGCCCACACAAAGCGCTCTGCCCCGGTCTTGTCACGGCTTGATCGGGGCTTTTTTTGCCCGGGATTTGTGGGGTTGCTACCGGCCTCATCGCAGGCAAGCCAGCTCCCACAGGGAAATGCATTCCAAGTGTGGGAGCTGGCTTGCCTGCGATAGCCGCACCGCGGTCTACCGTTGTAACACCAGAATCCTGGACAGCAATTCATCCCGATCGATATAGCACCCCTGAAAATGCCGCGCCCCGGATGTCGGGTCGAACGCATTGCGCGCATGCAGCGTGCGGCGGTTGTCGAAGCACCACAATTCGCCCGGGTTCAAGCGTTGCACTACACGAAAGCGATCCTCCCGCGTCATCGCGATAAACCGCCGATACGCGCGATACAGCAACGGCATCTGCTCCACACTGGCGTCGAACGGCCCGCGCAGAAAGTTGGCCATGCGGATCTCCGACACGTCACCCAGCGCATCCAGCGCAATGATCGGTGCAAGCCGGCGATAGTCGCTGTGGCGGTCTTTATTGCGAAACTCCACGGGGATTTCACAGAGTGCACGGAACGCCTCGGGGTCTTCCGTGCGCAGGGCCTGGGCGATGGCAAAACCGTCGACAAAAATACTTTCGCCGCCGTCGGCGTCATTCACCAGGCAATGCAGAAATTGCAGGCCGGGTTGCAGCTCGCGCGTGGGCAAGTCCGTGTGCAAGGGCAGGTTGAAGGCGGTGTAGGCGTTGCTGTCGGCATCGGCCTTGGACTGTACGTTGAACAGCACGCCGAAGTTGCTCTCGCGGATGAATGAAATGTGCTTGGCGATAAGTGCCAGGGAGCCAGGCTCGGTGGGCACGCCACGGATCTGCGTCAGGCCTGTGTCGCGCAACGCCAGTAGCCATTGCAGCAACCCGTCGGGGTCTTGCATGACGGTTGCATAATCGAAAACCGGCAGCTGGAAATGGCTGTCCCACAGTTGGGCCGTGGGTTTCGCCGCGCGGCGCTCGGCGCGGGATTCGTCGTCGTAGGCGTGGGCCCGCAACCAACCCGGGTCGAACCGGCTGTGGTGGCCGCCACGCCATTCCACACTCAGGTCGCCCTGCTCGATACGCGCAGTGAGCGCGGTGAGCGGCTCGTCCACATCGACGATCTCCAGCACCTGTTCACGGGTCACGCTGTACACGCAATGTGCACACGGGCAGTTGTCCCGCAGCCACTGATGATGGAAGGGGCTGATACGCCCGTCGGCCCAGCGCACACGAAGCTGATCGTCGAGCACCTGCACCTCGTCGAGGTCGCAGATCTTCGGGTAAGTACGGAAATCGGCAACAGCGGCGGCGGTTTGCATGGTAGCTCCTTGGTTTTATTTTTTGGGTGGCAGTCCAATCACTCGGCCCAGCAGGGCAGGGCGCGGCAGGTCGGCCTGTTCTGCGCTGATGGCCGCGAGTCTTTCCCGGGTGGCCTCGGTGAAGGGCGCTGCCTGCGGGCCGGCGAGGTCGACGTGCAGCAGCATCTGCTCGTTGCCCGCCAGCTCCTTCGCGTCACCGACCAGATGCAGGCTGTGGTAGAGGTGCAGACGCTTGGCATCGAAGGCGATGATCTGGGTGTGCACTTCGACTTCGGCGCCCAGCTTCACCTCGTGCAGGTAATTGAGGTGCAGCTCCAGCGTGAACAGCGAATGGCCGCTGGCTTCGCGGTTTTCGCTGTCCAGGCCCAGGGTGTCCATCAGCGCGTCGGTGGCGTAGCTGAAGATCAGCAGGTAGAACGCATCGCGCAGGTGGCCGTTGTAGTCCACCCAGTCGGGCTGGATGTGGGTGGTGTAAGTGGTCAATGCAGGCATGGTGTGGGTTCCGAAAATGTACTCGGTCAACTGTGGGAGCGGGCAAGCCTGCTCCCACAGAGAATCAACAGCGGTTATTCGGCGAAGCTCATACCGTGTTTTTCCTTGGTGGTTTTCACCGCCTCCAGCACCGCCAGCAGTGCATCATCACGATAGCGTTCCAGCGCCGAAATACTGTGTTTGCCCAACTGATCGCTGGTGCCGTCGACCACATCGTCGATCAACTTGTCGGTCAGTTCCGGCGCCGGCAGGTAGGTCCACGGCAACTGCAGGGCCGGGCCGAATTGCGCCATGAAGTGGCGCATGCCGGCATCGCCGCCCGCCAGGGTGTAGGTGAGGAAGGTGCCCATGAACGACCAGCGCAGGCCCGCACCGAAGCGGATGGCATCGTCGATTTCGCCGGTGGTCGCCACGCCGTCGTTGACCAGGTGCAGCGCCTCGCGCCACAGCGCTTCGAGCAGGCGGTCAGCGATGAACCCCGGCACTTCCTTGCGCACATGCAACGGGCGCATGCCGAGGAATTCATACACCTGCATCGCTGCCTGGATCGCTTGCGGCGCGGTATTTTTGCCACCCACCACTTCCACCAGCGGCAGCAAGTAAACCGGGTTGAACGGGTGGCCGACCACGCAGCGTTCCGGATGGGTCGAGCCCTCGTAGAACTCGCTCGGCAACAGGCCCGAGGTGCTGGAGCCGATCAACGCATTCGGCTTGGCCGCTGCGCTGATCTTGCTGTGCAGGTCCAGTTTCAGCTCCAGGCGTTCCGGGGCGCTTTCCTGAATGAAGTCGGCGTCTTTCACGCACTCTTCAATGGTGGCGACAAAGCGCAGGCGGTCTTGTGATGCGCCGGGGGCCAGGCCTTGTTTTTCCAGGGCGCCCCAGGCATTGGCGACGCGTTTGCGCAGCGCTGCTTCAGCGCCGGGCGCCGGGTCCCAGGCGACCACGTCCAGGCCGTGGGCCAGGGCACGGGACACCCAGCCGCTGCCGATGACACCGCTGCCGAGGGCGGCGAAGGTTTTGATTTCTGTGATAAAGCTCATGGCAAATTCCTAAAGTTTTCGCAAATTCTGTTGTGACAGGTATCAGCCGCGCTTGGTCAGGCCCATCTTCACGCGGCCTTCGGCCGGGGTCATGACCCGCGCGCCCAGGCGGCTGAGGATTTCACTGGCGCGTTCCACCAGTTGGCCGTTGGTGGCGAGCACGCCTTTGTCCAGCCACAAGTTGTCTTCCAGGCCCACCCGCACGTTGCCGCCCAGCAGCACCGCTTGCGCCGCCATCGGCATTTGCATGCGACCGATACCGAAACCGGCCCACACCGCATCGGCAGGCAGGTTGTCGACCATGGCTTTCATGGTGGTGGTGTCGGCGGGCGCGCCCCATGGGATGCCCAGGCACAGTTGGAACAGTGGGTTGTCGAGCAGGCCTTCCTTCATCATCTGCTTGGCGAACCACAGGTGGCCGGTGTCGAAGATTTCCAGCTCGGCCTTCACGCCCAGCTCTTGAATGCGTTTGGCGCCCGCGCGCAGTTGCGCCGGGGTGGAGACGTAAATGGTGTCGCCGTCGCCGAAGTTCAGGGTGCCGCAGTCCAGCGTGCAGATTTCCGGCAGCAGCGCTTCCACATGGGCCAGGCGCGTCAGCGGGCCGACCAGGTCGGTGTTGGGGCCGAACTCCATCGGGTTCTCGCCGCCGCCGATTTCCAGGTCGCCGCCCATGCCGGCGGTGAGGTTGACGATGATGTCCACGTCGGCCTCGCGAATGCGCTCCATCACCTCGCGGTACAGCGCCACGTCGCGGCTGAATTTACCGGTCTCGGGGTTGCGTACATGGCAATGCACGACGGTGGCACCGGCCTTGGCGGCTTCCACGGCAGCGGCGGCGATTTGCTTGGGGGTGACCGGTACGTGCGGGCTTTTGGCGGTGGTGTCGCCAGCACCGGTGAGTGCGCAGGTGATGATGACGTCGTGGTTCATGAGGCAGGTTCCTTACAGGCGTGGTGGTGCCGTTCGCAGCCAGGAGCGGCTGCGAAACGGTGGTTCGAATCAGGTTATTTGCTGGTCAATTGCAGGTTGGCTGCGGCGGGCTTGCCGTCGAAAGTGGTCACACCTTCCAGCCAGCGCGCCTGGTCTTGCGGGTGATCCTTGAGCCACTGCTTGGCGGACTCGATGGCATCCTTGTGGTCCAGCAAAGGCTGCATCATCCGGCTCTCGTCAGCGGCAGTGAAGGTGAGGTTGGTCAGCAGTTTGT
The DNA here is from genome assembly GCF_054071795.1 of Pseudomonas sp. SDO5271_S396. Taxonomy (NCBI): domain Bacteria; kingdom Pseudomonadati; phylum Pseudomonadota; class Gammaproteobacteria; order Pseudomonadales; family Pseudomonadaceae; genus Pseudomonas; species Pseudomonas sp. SDO5271_S396. Next base: position 13,760 of record NZ_JBSVWB010000068.1, on the reverse strand, counting down.
GCACGTTGGGGCACTGTTCGGCATAGTTCGGCGCGGTAACGCTCCATACCGTGGCCATGCCTTCGTTCGGGCCCAGCGCATCGTCACTGCCGGAGAGGTACGTCATGGCGACGTTGACGTTCATCGGGTGCGGCGCCCAGCCGAAGAACACCACGGCCTCCTTGCGACGCACGGCGCGGTCGACGGCGGCGAGCATGCCGGCTTCGCTGGACTCCACCAGCTGGAACTTGCCCAGGCCGAACTGGTTCTTGGCGATCATCGCCTTGATCTGGGTGTTGGCGCCCGAGCCCGGTTCGATGCCGTAGATCTTGCCGCCCAGCTCTTTTTCGAACTTGGCGATGTCAGCGAAGGTCTTCAAACCCTTGTCCGCCAGGTAAGTCGGCACGGCGAGGGTGGCACGGGCGTCTTCCAGGCTTGGCTTGTCGAGGACCTTGACTTGCTTGGCGTCGACGAACGGCGTGATGGTCTGGGTCATCAGCGGGTTCCAGTAGCCGAGGAACAAGTCCAGGCGCTGGTCGCGGATGCCGGCGAAGATGATTTGCTGGGAAGCGCTGGTTTGTTTGGTCTTGTAGCCGAGGCCGTCGAGCAGTACTTGGGTCATGGCGCTGGTGGCGATTACGTCGGTCCAGTTCACCACGCCCATGCGCACGTTCTGGCAGGACGCCGCGTCGGCGGCCAGTACGTTGGTGCTCAAGATGGCGCTGGCGCTGAGTGCAAGCACGCAGCGGCTGATCAGTCGGTTCATGGTGGATCCCTCGGCAGGTCGTTATTGTGGGGTCCGGCGTCTTTGTGCGCCGTGAGGCCAAGTTACGCAAGCTTGGTGGCGACAAAACGCACGGCGGCGACCAGCTCTTGCACTGCAGCGACCTGCCCCCTTGAATCCACCCGAGAACGGGAGTATCACAGTGCCACGCTGCCCGTCCTACGAGAGCGCCACCATGTCCCAGGATTTCTACTTTTTGCTGATGCCGGGTTTCTCGGCCATCGGCTTTATCTCTGCGCTGGAACCGCTGCGGGTGGCCAACCGCTTTCGTGGCGAGCTGTACCGCTGGCATGTGTTGAGTGCCGACGGCGGCGCGGTGCTGGCGAGCAATGGCATGTCGGTCAATGCCGACGCTGCGCTGGAGCCGCTGAAAAAGGGCTCGACGTTGTTAGTGGTGGCAGGCTTCGAACCGTTGCAGTTCGCCACACCCGCCCTGGAACACTGGCTGCGCCGCCTTGATCACGACGGCGTGACCCTGGGCGCAATCGACACCGGCGCCTGCGTGCTCGCCGAAGCGGGCTTGCTGGACGGTCACCGCCTGACCCTGCACTGGGAAGCCATCGACGCGTTCAAGGAGTCCTATCCGCACCTCGCCGTGACTCAGGAACTGTTCGAGATCGACCGCCGCCGCATTACCTGCGCCGGCGGGACGGCCTCCATCGACCTGATGCTCGACCTGATCGCCCAGGCCCATGGCCCGGAACTGGCGATCCAGGTGTCCGAACAGTTTGTGCTCGGCCGCATCCGCCCGCGCAAAGACCACCAGCGCATGCAGATCGCCACACGCTATGGCATCAACAACAAGAAGTTGGTGCAGGTGATCGGTGAGATGGAGCAGCACACCGAACCGCCCTTGAGCACCCTGGCCCTGGCCGAGGCGATCAAAGTGACGCGCCGCCAACTGGAGCGCCTGTTCCGTCTGCATTTGAACGACACCCCCAGCAACTTCTACCTCGGCCTGCGCCTGGAAAAAGCCCGGCAGCTCTTGCGTCAGAGCGACATGAGCGTGCTGGAGGTGAGTATTGCGTGCGGGTTCGAGTCGCCGTCGTATTTCACCCGCAGTTACAGGGCGCGGTTTGCGAAATGTCCGAGGGAGGACCGGCGACGGGAGGTGGTTTGATCGGCGATTATAGTTAATTATACTCTCGACTATAATTTATAGTCCTTTCCATAATTGAGTATAAAACCATGTCCAGAAACAGCGGCTTTGTGTTTCGTCGGCCGGCTCTGGCGAGCAGCATTGCCGATGGTTTGATGGGGGCCGGTATTCAGGATTTCACTTCCGGCCTGTTTCTTGCTGCGCCGCGCCGCACGGGCAAGAGTACTTTTTTGCGTGAAGACCTGATCCCGGAGTGCCAGTTGCGGGGCTGGCTGACGGTGTATGTCGATCTGTGGGCCGATAAGGAAGCCGACCCTGCGGAGTTGATCGCCAACGCCATTGCCGCTGCGTTGGTGCCCTACGAGAAAGGCATTCGCAAACTGGCCAAGAACATTGGCATCGAGAAGCTGAGTTTTCTGCGGACCCTGTCCTGGGACTTTACCAAGCCACAATTACCCGTCGGGGCGACGCTGACCCAGGCCTTGGAGCTGTTGCACCACGCTGCGGAAAAAACCGTGGTGCTGGTGATTGACGAAGCGCAGCACGCGCTGACCAGCGATTCAGGCATCAATGCAATGTTCGCGCTGAAGGCCGCCCGGGATCAGCTTAACCAAGGGCGTGACGAAGAGGGCAGCGGGTTGTATCTGGTGTTCACCGGTTCCAACCGCGACAAGCTGGCCCATTTGGTGTTGGGTAAAAGCCAGCCGTTTTTCGGGTCCAGCATCACGCCGTTTCCGCTGCTGGGTAAAGAATTCACACAGGCCTACACCGCACACCTCAACGCGCACCTGGCCAAGACCAATCAATTCAATGCGGCGGATATCGATGAAGCCTTCGAACGGGTGGGTCGCCGTCCGGAAATGCTGCGCACCCTCATCGGTGAGGTGGCGCTGGAACTGGGAGAGGCGAGCAACTTGGGTCAACTGCTGCACAGCCGTGCTGAGTTGCTGCGCGCGGGCGTGTGGACCGAATTTGAAAGCGCCTGGAACAATCTCACCGTTCCCCAACGTGCCGTGCTGGAAGTGATGGTTGAGCGTTCCCAGAGCGGCGAACCCTTTGCACCGTTCACCGACAGCACCCTCGCGGCGGTCAGCAAGGCGTTGGAAGAGATGGGCAGCGATGTAGTGCCGGGCACCCAGACGATTCAGGCTTGCATTGATGCCCTGCGGGATAAGGAGCTGGTGTGGAAGTCGAGCCGGGGCGGGTATGCCCTGGAGGACAAGACGTTTGGAGATTGGCTGAAGCACAAGCGCCGTACACCTGACTAAGGGGCGACTCAAATCAAATGTGGGAGCTGGCTTGCCTGCGATGGCGGTGGGTCAGCGCGATAGATGTCGACTGATGTACCGCTATCGCAGGCAAGCCAGCTCCCACAGTGGATAGGTGGCGTGGTTTATTTTTTCAGCAGGGCCGAACAGGCCGCTTTGTAGGCTTCATGCTGGTACTTGTTCAGCGTGGCCGGCAGGGCAAAATCGTGCTTCTTGTTCTGCGCATTGATGGTCTGCGGCGACAGCAGCGTCACCTCCACACCGGCCAGCAACTGAAACACCCCCTCAATCTTGAACGTCGTCGGGCCACCGGCAAATTCGCCTTTCTTGCTGCGTTTCTTGATGGCGATGCGCGTGATGGCGTTTTCTCGCACGAATGCGTTCACCTGTGCGGCGAAGGCTTTGACGTTGGCCGCTTCATCGTCATCTTCCAGGGCGATTTTCTTGGTGGCCAGGGCGACATGGGCCAGCGCCCCGTTTTCCAGGGAAGCGACAGCGATGATGGCTTCGCTGCCTTTGATTTCGATGCCGCAGAGGGTCATGGAGATGCCTTGAATAGGTGAGGGGAGCAAAGGGTAGCAGGCTTCGGTGTGACCGCTGGTCGGATCAGGCGGCCAACCTGTTATTTCTGACAGTAGACCCTGGTTGAGGCCGACCTTAGATTGGCATAACGGGCTATCAATGGGTTCGACGGCCTTTCTGCAAAAGGAATTGCGCCATGAACATCCGCAAGGAAATCCGCACGTTGAGCGCGATCGAGCGGCAGGATTTCATCGACGCGCTGCTGACCCTCAAGCGCACCGGCGGTTACGACAAATACGTTCATTGGTACCAAGCGGCCCTGTTGCCCGCCATTCATCTGCACGAGCCCTACGACCCGCATTACCGCAGCGCTGCCCATAAGGGCCCGGCCTTCCTGCCGTGGCACCGGGAGCTGTTGCGACAGTTCGAAGAGGCCCTTCAAAGGATCAATCCGGACGTTGCGTTGCCTTACTGGGACTGGACCCTCGACGCGTCGAATCCCATCGACTCCCCGCTCTGGCGCGAAGATTTCCTGGGCGCCAATGGCGATCCCGAAGATCAATGGCGCGTGCAGGACGGCGCATTTGCCGAGCGCTGGGGACATTGGCCGGTACCGGCCCGTCCCGATCACGGTTTGCCAGGCACGGGGCTCAAGCGTCGGTTCGGCCAGTGGATCAGCTCACTGCCGACCCTGGATGACGTGCAGATGGCCTTGGGCGAAAGCCTCTACGACGAGCCGAATTACACCGCAAGCCCGTTCAATAGAGGGTTTCGCAACCGACTGGAAGGCTGGGTGACCCAACGTGGCGACCCGCGGGTCACGACGCCCGGTGTGCAGCTGCACAACCGGGTGCACCTGTGGGTCGGTGGCAATCTGTCGACAATGGCTGCGCCACAGGACCCGGTCTTTTTCCTGCACCACTGTTTCATCGACAAGATCTGGGCGGACTGGCAGGCGCAAAACCTGCTGGACCGACCGGCCCTGGCGCCGCATTACTGCCCGATGGTGAACGGCCCGCCCGGGCATAACTTCGACGACGTGATCACGCCCTGGAAAGGGCGTATCCGTGATGTCCTGGAAATAGACGCGCTGGGCTATCGCTACGCCCCCAGCCCGAACGTGGCGTGCAGCCCGTTCAAACCGCCCTTCATGGTGTAACTCGCAGCTTATTCCTGCCCGATCGACTCCAAAAACTCCGACCGCTCGTCGCTCATCCGCGCCAGGCAATCGTTTTGCTCGATGGCATAGGCCTTGGTGCCGCTCACGGCAGGGAAGGTGTCGACGGCGCAATCGGCGTCGCGCAATTTTTCCCACTTCTGCTGGGCATCCTTCAGACGAGCGGTAATGTCCGCCAGCTTGGTCTTGTCACGGCCATAAGTCGACGCCATGCGCTCGAGCAGGCCCTGATAGTTGTCTTTCAGCAGTTGTTCGGCGGTGGTTTTGTTGTAGGTGGCGCATTCCAGGGTTTGCTTGTCGTTTTCGATGCCATCGCACGGCGTGTTGTCGGTGTCTTCAGCCGCGTGTGCGGTGGTTGCGATGAGTGCCAAAGCCAGGAAAATCGATTTCATTGCGCCGTCTCATATCAGGTGATGCGGAATTCTGGCCCAAGCGTAAGACAAATAACAGCCGCCAGTCAGACGTGTCATAGCAGCCTTTGTCGTGGATTGACGCTTTCGGCAATTCCCCTGTCGTTTTTGCACCCGGCTCTGTCGGCCCCTGGGCATATGCTGGCCCCAAAGCGCCGGCAGACGATTCGGCGCATGAATCGCCAATAAGGGGACGCCTGATGAGCCCAGCCGAATTGCACGCCGACAGCATCGTTATCGACGGGCTGATTATTGCCAAGTGGAACCGCGACCTGTTCGAGGACATGCGCAAAGGGGGCCTGACCGCCGCCAACTGCACGGTGTCGGTGTGGGAAGGCTTCCAGGCCACTATCAATAACATCGTGGCCAGCCAGACCCTGATCCGTGAGAACAGCGACCTGGTGATCCCGGTGAAAACCACCGCCGATATCCGTCGCGCCAAGGAACTGGGCAAGACCGGCATCATCTTCGGCTTCCAGAACGCCCATGCCTTCGAAGACCAGCTCGGTTACGTCGAGATCTTCAAGCAGCTCGGCGTCGGTGTGGTGCAGATGTGCTACAACACCCAGAATCTGGTGGGTACCGGCTGCTACGAGCGCGACGGCGGCCTGTCGGGTTTTGGTCGCGAGATCGTCGGCGAAATGAACCGTGTCGGCATCATGTGCGACCTGTCCCATGTCGGCTCCAAAACCAGCGAAGAAGTCATCCTCGAATCGAAAAAACCGGTGTGCTACTCCCACTGCCTGCCGTCCGGGCTTAAAGAGCACCCGCGCAACAAGTCCGATGAAGAACTCAAGTTCATCGCCGACCACGGCGGGTTTGTCGGCGTGACCATGTTCGCGCCGTTCCTGGCCAAGGGCATCGATTCGACCATCGACGACTACGCCGAAGCCATCGAATACACCATGAACATCGTGGGCGAAGACGCCATCGGCATCGGCACTGACTTCACCCAGGGCCACGGCCAGGATTTCTTCGAAATGCTGACCCACGACAAGGGCTACGCCCGCCGCCTGACCAACTTCGGCAAGATCATCAACCCGCTGGGCATCCGCACCGTGGGCGAGTTCCCCAACCTCACCGAGACCCTGCTCAAGCGCGGTCACAGCGAGCGCGTGGTGCGCAAGATCATGGGCGAAAACTGGGTGAACGTTTTAAAAGATGTTTGGGGCGAATAAGCCACCGCTCTCCTAATCCTTAACCCGCTGCCCTTCGCGCAGCGGGCATCCAAACGAATTTTCCGGAGTTAAGTTTCCATGGCCAAGATCGCCCCGCAATTGCCTATCGAAGTCGACAGCGAAACCGGTGTCTGGACCTCCGACGCCCTGCCGATGCTGTACGTGCCGCGCCATTTCTTCGTCAACAACCACATGGGTATCGAAGAAGTGCTGGGCGCCGAGGCCTATGCCGAAATCCTCTACAAGGCCGGCTACAAGTCCGCCTGGCACTGGTGCGAAAAAGAAGCCGAATGCCATGGCCTGGAAGGCGTCGCGGTGTTCGAGCATTACATGAAGCGTCTGTCGCAACGCGGCTGGGGCCTGTTCAAGATCCAGGACATCGACCTCGACAAAGGCACCGCCAGCGTCAAGCTGGAACATTCGGCGTTCGTCTACGTGTACGGCAAGGTCGGGCGCAAGGTCGACTACATGTTCACCGGCTGGTTTGCCGGCGCCATGGACCAGATTCTGCAAGCCCGCGGCAGCCAGGTCCGCACCGTCGCAGAGCAAGTCTACGGAGGCTCCGAAGAGGGCCACGATGACGGCCTGTTCACCGTCAAGCCGTTGTAAGCCGAGGACCGTGCCATGGCTTTCGAAGCAATGTTCCAGCCGATCCAGATCGGCAAGCTGACCATCCGCAACCGCGTGCTCAGTACCGCCCACGCCGAGGTGTATGCCACCGACGGCGGGATGACCACCGACCGCTATGTGAAGTATTACGAAGAGAAAGCCAAGGGCGGTATCGGCCTGGCGATCTGCGGCGGTTCCTCGGTGGTCGCCATCGACAGCCCGCAGGAGTGGTGGAGCTCGGTGAACCTGTCCACCGACCGCATCATCCCGCATTTCCAGAACCTGGCCGACGCCATGCACAAGCATGGCGCCAAGATCATGATCCAGATTACTCACATGGGCCGTCGCTCGCGGTGGGACGGCTTCAACTGGCCGACGCTGATGTCGCCGTCCGGCGTGCGTGAGCCGGTGCACCGTGCGACCTGCAAAACCATCGAGCCGGAAGAAATCTGGCGTGTGATCGGCAACTACGCCAGCGCCGCCAAGCGCGCCAAGGCCGGTGGCCTGGACGGCGTGGAACTGTCGGCGGTGCACCAGCACATGATCGACCAGTTCTGGAGCCCGCGCGTCAACAAGCGTACCGACGAATGGGGCGGCAGCTTCGAAGGCCGCATGAAGTTCGGCCTGGAAGTGTTGAAAGCCGTGCGCGCCGAAGTCGGTGACGACTTCTGTGTGGGCATGCGTATCTGTGGTGACGAGTTCCACCCGGACGGCCTCTCCCACGAGGACATGAAGCAGATCGCCAAGTACTACGACGACACCGGTATGCTCGATTTCATCGGCGTGGTGGGCTCGGGTTGCGACACCCACAACACCCTGGCCAACGTGATCCCGAATATGAGTTACCCACCGGAGCCGTTCCTGCACCTGGCGGCCGGTATCAAGGAAGTGGTCAAGGTCCCGGTGCTGCACGCGCAGAACATCAAGGACCCCAACCAGGCCACGCGCATTCTGGAAGGCGGCTATGTGGACATGGTCGGCATGACCCGTGCGCACATCGCCGACCCGCACCTGATCACCAAGATCAAGATGGGCCAGGTGGACCAGATCAAGCAGTGCGTCGGCGCCAACTATTGCATCGACCGCCAGTACCAGGGCCTGGATGTGCTGTGCATCCAGAACGCCGCGACTTCCCGTGAATACATGGGCGTGCCGCACATCATCGAGAAATCCACCGGGCCCAAGCGCAAAGTCGTGGTGGTCGGTGCCGGCCCTGCCGGGATGGAAGCCGCACGGGTGGCTGCCGAACGTGGCCACGACGTGACCCTGTTCGAGAAGAAAGAATTTATCGGCGGGCAGATCACCACGGCATCCAAGGCCCCGCAGCGTGACCAGATCGCCGGCATCACCCGCTGGTTCCAGCTGGAGCTGGCGCGTCTGAAAGTCGACCTGCGCCTGGGTGTGGCCGCCGATGCCGATACCATCCTGGACTTGCGTCCGGACGTGGTGGTGCTGGCAGTGGGCGGCACTCCAAACGTGGAGCAGAACGAACACTGGGGCGCCGCCGAGGGGCTGGTGGTCAGCAGCTGGGACGTGCTCGACGGCAAGGTCGCGCCGGGCAAGAACGTGCTGGTGTACGACACCATCTGTGAATTCACCGGCATGTCGGTGGCGGATTTCCTTGCGGACAAAGGCAGCCAGGTCGAGATCGTCACCGACGACATCAAGCCGGGCGTGGCCATCGGCGGTACGTCGTTCCCGACCTACTACCGCAGCATGTACCCCAAGGAAGTGATCATGACCGGCGACATGATGCTGGAAAAGGTCTACCGCGAAGGTGACAAGCTGGTGGCCGTGCTGGAGAACGAATACACCGGCGCCAAAGAGGAACGGGTGGTGGACCAGGTGGTGGTCGAGAACGGCGTGCGTCCGGACGAAGCCATCTACTACGCGCTCAAGGAAGGCTCGCGCAATAAAGGCCAGATCGACGTCGAAGCGCTGTTTGCGATCCAGCCGCAACCGTGCCTGAGCGAGTCGGGAGACGGGTACTTGCTGTTCCGCATCGGTGACTGTGTGGCGCAGCGCAATACCCACGCTGCGATCTATGACGCCCTGCGCTTGTGCAAGGATTTCTAGGAAACCACCGAACCACGGTGTACTCGATTTAAATGTGGGAGCTGATCAATGTGGGAGCCGGGCTTGCCCGCGATGCAGGCGACTCGGTCTTGAGTGAAACCGAGGCGATGCCATCGCAGGCAAGCCAGCTCCCACATTGATCCGGTTCCCATGCAAGACCTGCGTGGTCTTTGGGAGCTTCACCATGCTGAACACCCTTCTTCCCATCCTGCTATTCGCCGCCCTGGGCCTCGCCGTCCTCGGCGCCCTGCGCCGGGTGAACATGTGGCGCCGTGGGCGTGCGTCCAAAGTCGATTTGCTGGGCGGCCTGCTGGCCATGCCCAAGCGCTACATGGTCGACCTGCACCATGTGGTCGCCCGCGACAAATACATCGCCAATACCCACGTCGCCACGGCGCTGGGTTTTGTGCTGTCGGCGTTGTTGGCGATTCTGGTGCACGGTTTCGGCCTGCAAAGCCGCATCCTCGGCTACGCGCTATTGCTGGCGTCGGTGCTGATGTTCGTTGGTGCCACGTTTGTGTACCTGCGTCGGCGCAACCCGCCGTCGCGTCTGTCCAAAGGCCCGTGGATGCGCCTGCCGAAAAGCCTCATGGCGTTTTCGGTGAGCTTCTTCCTGGTGACCTTGCCGGTGGCCGGGATTCTGCCGGCAGACTTCGGCGGCTGGCTGCTGGCAGCGCTACTGAGCGTGGGCGTGCTGTGGGGCGTGAGCGAGATGTTCTTCGGCATGACCTGGGGCGGCCCGATGAAGCATGCCTTCGCCGGCGCCCTGCACCTGGCCTGGCACCGCCGCGCCGAGCGTTTTGGCGGTGGTCGTTCCACGGGCTTGAAGCCGTTGGACCTCAGCGATAAGGCTGCGCCCCTGGGTGTGGAAAAACCCAAGGATTTCACCTGGAACCAACTGCTCGGTTTCGACGCCTGCGTGCAGTGCGGCAAATGCGAGGCCGCGTGCCCGGCGTTTGCCGCCGGCCAGCCGCTGAACCCGAAAAAACTCATCCAGGACATGGTGGTCGGCCTGGCCGGTGGCACCGACGCCAAGTTCGCCGGCAGCCCTTATCCTGGCAAAGCCATTGGCGAGCACAGCGGCAACCCGCATCAACCGATCGTCAACGGCCTGGTGGACGCCGAGACCTTGTGGTCCTGCACCACCTGCCGCGCCTGCGTGGAAGAGTGCCCGATGATGATCGAACACGTGGACGCGATCGTCGACATGCGCCGCCACCTCACCCTGGAAAAGGGCGCCACTCCGAACAAAGGCGCTGAAGTCCTGGAAAACCTGATCGCCACCGACAACCCCGGCGGTTTCGCTCCGGGTGGTCGCCTGAACTGGGCGGCGGACCTGAACCTGCCGCTGCTCAGCGACAAAGGCAGCACCGACGTGCTGTTCTGGGTCGGTGACGGCGCCTTCGATATGCGCAACCAACGCACCTTGCGCGCGTTCGTCAAAGTGCTGAAAGCCGCCGGCGTCGACTTCGCCGTGCTGGGCCTGGAAGAGCGCGACAGCGGTGACGTGGCCCGTCGCCTGGGCGATGAAGCCACCTTCCAACTGCTGGCCTCGCGCAATATCCAGACCCTGGCCAAATACAGCTTCAAGCGCATCGTCACTTGCGACCCCCACAGTTTCCATGTGCTGAAAAACGAGTACGGCGCCTTCAACGGCAATTACCTGGTGCAGCACCACAGCACGTTCATGGCCGAGTTGATCGGCGAGGGTGCGCTGAACCTGGGCCAGCACAAGGGCAACAGCGTGACTTATCACGACCCGTGTTACCTGGGCCGCTACAACGGCGAGTACGAGGCACCGCGCCAAGTACTGCGGGCACTGGGCATCGAGGTCAAGGAGATGCAACGTTCGGGCTTCCGTTCCCGCTGCTGCGGCGGTGGCGGCGGGGCGCCGATCACCGACATTCCCGGCAAGCAGCGGATCCCCGACATGCGCATGGAAGACATCCGCGAGACCGGCGCCGAGCTGGTGGCCGTGGGTTGTCCACAGTGCACGGCGATGCTTGAGGGTGTGGTTGAACCGCGTCCACTGATCAAGGACATCGCCGAACTGGTAGCCGATGCGTTGCTCGAAGACGCCGCACCGGCCAAAGCCCCGATCAAACGCCCTGTCCAACAAACGTCTGCGGAGGTGCACTGATGAGCGACATTATCCGCCGCGACCCACGCGCTGAGTGGATCGCCCGCAACCGTCTGCACCCGCTGCACGCGGCCATGCAGCCGGTACAACACAGTTGGATGGGCCCCAATGGCGTCATCCGCAAGAACCTGCATGGCGTCGGTTTCATCGGCCCCAATGGCATCAAGCGGATCGACCGCAGTGGCGCCCAACAGGGCGGCGCTGCCAAGCGCACGGCGGCAGTGGAGGTGCAGTTGCCGTTGCATCAGGTGGCGGCGCCGGCGTTCTACATCAACGTGGTGCCGGATATGGTCGGTGGCCGCTTGAGCAGCCACGACCGCGACGTGCTCGGCCTTGCCCGGCAACTCGCCGGCAGCGACGGCGCGGTGCTGGCGGTTGTGTTCGGTGAGCACAAGGAAAGTGCTTTCGACACCGCCGGTGCGGACCGTCTGCTGGTGCTGGATGGGCGCGAATTCGACGGTTATTCACCGGAACAACGGGTTCAAGGCCTGCGAGCTGTGGATAACCAATTCAATCCCCGTCACTGGCTGCTGCCGGACAGTCGCAGCGGTGGCGGCGAGCTGGGTCGGCGCTTTGCCGCCAGCCTCAAGGAACGCCCGGCCACACGCGTCTGGCAGATCAAGGGCGAAGAGTGCATCGGCCGCGCCGGTGCGGGCCAGGAGGATTTGGCCCGCCCATTGCCGCGCCTGATTCTGGCTGCCGTGGAATGTGCCGAGCCCGTCAGCGAGACCCGCCACGAAGTGTTGCCGGTTGAGTTATCCACAGCTCTGGCGCGCAGCCTGCCGCGTATCGAGGACTTGGGTGCGGTGGCGGTAGACCCGGCGGCCATTCCCATGGCCGAGGCGGAGTTCATTTTCTCTGGCGGCAACGGCGTGAAGGACTGGGCGTTGTTCCACCAGACCGCCGCTGCCCTGGGCGCCACCGAAGGCGCGTCGCGGGTGGCGGTGGACGACGGCTTCATGGCCCGTGACCGTCAGGTGGGTGCCAGCGGCACCTGGGTTACGGCGCGGGTGTATGTGGCCGTGGGGATTTCCGGGGCGATCCAGCACCTGCAAGGCATTGGTGCCTGCGACAAGGTGGTGGCGATCAACCTCGACCCGGGTTGCGACATGATCAAGCGTGCCGACCTGTCGGTGATCGGCGAAAGCGCCGCAATTCTGCAAGCCTTGATCGTTGCGGTCGAGGCTTACCGCAACGGCGCCAAGCGCGATGCGGCTTGAGGATATGGCCATGACCACGAATGTAATCAGCCTGGTGTCCATCGGCGCCCATCCCACCTCCGGGCGCCCGCGCCGTGCCGAACAGGACGCGCGCGCTGTCGAGCTGGGGCTGCAATTGGCTGGGGATAAGTTGCACGTGCTGCATGCCGGCGACATCGGCGAACCGACTCTGCGCAGCTACCTGGGCATGGGCTTGCCGCAGTTGCATGTGCTGGAGCAACCGGTGGGCAGCGATGCCTTGCCGGTGCTCAGCGACTACCTGCGCGAAGCCGGGGCCCAGGTGGTCCTGACCGGTAGCCAGGCGGAAACCGGCGAAGGTTCGGGCATGCTGCCGTTCCTGCTGGCCGAACAATTGGGTTGGCCGTTGATTGTCGGGCTGGCCCAGGTCGAGTCCATCGACGGCGGCGTGGCTCATGTGCTGCAGGCCTTGCCCCGTGGCCAGCGCCGCCGCTTGAAGGTGCGCTTGCCCTTCCTGGCCACGGTGGATAACGCCGCGCCCAAGCCTCGGCAAAGTGCCTACGGCCCTGCGCAACGTGGCGAGCTGGCAGCCCATGAGGTGGAAGTTGAAGAAGACGAGTTATTCACAGGCGCAGTGCTGCAACCGGCCAAGCCTCGGCCCAAGCGCCTCAAGGTGATCAAGGCCAAGAGTGGCGCGGACCGTATGAAGGCCGCGACGGCCAAGGCCAGTGGCGGCGGCGGGCAGGTGCTCAAGGGGCTGACGCCCGAAGCGGGCGCCGAAGCCATCCTCAAGTTGTTGGTTGAAGAGGGCGTCGTTCGCTGAACCCGATCAGGGATTGCGGTTTACCCACAATCCCTGTTGACCCATCTGTGGATAACCTGTTCGCGCCTGTCCACACCCCCGCAGAATCAAGCCCTGCAGCCCTCTGTACGAAAAACGACCAGGTTAACTCGCGGTTTTTCCTGGGGTTTTTCCACCGCTCGAACCCTTTCTGCACACAGACTTGCCCCCAAAGTCTGTTGGCGCTTCTGTGGATAAGATGTTCGCTATCAGCTGTAGCCCTTATTAATCGGGGCTTTCGGCGAGTCGTTCAAAAAACGATCAATTCCTGGTTTTTAGCCGATAAAAACCCTGAATGGCCCGGTTTATGAAGGTTCGATGCGCTTTTCCACAGCGCTGCAAGCGTTGTCCACAATTGCTGTGGGTGGGTCTGTGGGTAAGTTGTTGGGTAACGGCTGGAGGGCTTGCTGCTTCAGGGCTGTAGGAGGATTGATCAGATTTTGAGCAACGTGGAGATAAAAATGTGGGAGCTGGCTTGCCTGCGATGACGGCAGTGAAT
>NZ_JBSVWB010000067.1:0-26821 GCF_054071795.1 Pseudomonas sp. SDO5271_S396 | reverse complement strand
AGGACACCGCCCTTTCACGGCGGTAACAGGGGTTCGAGTCCCCTAGGGGACGCCACGTTTACCCGCTCTGCGGGATTTTTAAGGGTCATTCAATTATTGAATGGCCCTTTTGTTTGTCTGGCGTTTGAGTTTTTTGCGCCGGCGAGTCAGGGCATTTTTCGAACCACTTCAGCGGTGCGCAGCGATTTTCTGACACGCGCCATTTCTTTCGCAGCATCGACCTGCGGACCCTGGTTCTGGGCGTTCTCCAGTGCAACGTTCCACATTTCCACCCGAATGCCCGGCAGGCGTGAAATTGCGCGCAGGCAGCCTTGATCCGTCGGGTCATTTGGGTGATAGATATTGGCGGCTTCGATCACCAGCGTGGTGTTCGGAAAGCGCTCTCGGATGTCTTCCATAAATTGTTTGAACAGTACGCAGCATTGCCGACAGGGCGAGTTGTTGATGCGTACCACGATCTCTTGATAGCCCGCGTCGAATACCCACTCATTGGCACGCAGGGCCTGCAGGAAGTTGTATTCGGCGTGTCCGTCGCTGTCGTTGAAAAACTTGCCGAATGGCTGGTTGCCTACTCCTTCAGCCTCAATTCTCGAAATCAGCACCGTGCTGAAGCTGCTGATGAAGTTGGCTGTGTATTCATTATCAAAGATGTAGGGGGCCTCTCCAGCCACCCACGCGCACTTCTCGTTTTGTTGCCTCCAGGCCATCGCGATGACTCCACTTCAGGGTTCGTTGCACGGAGAACGATTGAGACGAGTGATTTATTCCCAGTGATGTGCTCGGACGAGTGGTCATGCGAGTGGCTTGCCAAATATTATTATGGTAATAATATTCAACCCATGGGACCCGGAGGCAAACGATGAACGATAAAAAAGCGCAAACCCGCGAACGCATCCTGCAAGCCGCCAGTGCTGCGCTGATCCAGCGCGGCCCGGCTGAACCGAGCGTGGGCGAAGTCATGGGGGCGGCGGGGCTGACCGTGGGCGGTTTCTACGCGCATTTCGAAAGCAAGGATGCGCTGATGCTGGAGGCCTTCACCCAGCTGTTGGCCCGCCGCCGCGCCTCCATCGACGACATGGACCCGCAACTGACCGGTGAAGAGCGCAGGGGCCTGGTCGCGGCGTTCTACCTGTCACGCAAGCATCGCGACTCGACCGCACAGGCCTGCCCGATCCCGGCGACCGTGGGCGAAATGTCGCGCCTGCCGGACACCTTCCGCGAGGCGTTGAACGAGCACTGTGAATTGATGGCGGCGCAATTGGCCGCCAGCCCGGAGGACACCGACAAGGCCCTGGCCGACATGGCCCTGATGATTGGTGGCCTGGCACTCGCTCGCGCCTTGGGGCCTGGCGAGTTGTCGGACCGTGTGCTGCGTGCCGCCAAGTCGGCGGTGCGCTGATCGCTGAGGAGGGCTTGCGATGGGCGCGTTAACCTGGATTCGTGGCGTCAATGGCACTTTGGGCCGGCTGGCGCCGCAAGCGGTGGCCAACCGCATGCGCCGTACGTTCATGACACCGCGCAATTTGCCTCCACGTGATTGGGAGCTGCCACTGCTGGCGCAATCGGAGCGCATCACCCTGCGTTTCGGCCTGTCGGCCTTGCGCTGGGGGCAGGGGCCCGCGGTGCTGCTGATGCACGGCTGGGAGGGGCGTCCCACACAGTTCGCCAGCCTGATCACGGCGCTGGTGCAGGACGGTTACTCGGTGATTGCCCTGGAAGGCCCGGCCCACGGACGTTCACCCGGGCGTGAGGCGCATTTGTTGCTGTTCGCCCGCGCCATGCTGGAGGCGGCGAACGAGCTGCCGCCGCTGCACGCGGTGGTGGGGCACTCCATGGGCGGGGCCAGCGCGATGCTCGCTGTCCAACTGGGGCTGCGCACTGAGGCGCTGGTGAGTATTGCGGCGCCGTCGCGGTTCCTGGACGTGTTGCGTGGTTTTACGCGCATGGTCGGCTTGCCGCCGCGGGCGCGCTCGGCGTTTATCCAGGAAGTGGAGCACGCCTTCGGCATGCCTCTCAAGCACCTGGATGTGGCTCATTACCAGATGAACGTTCCCGGCCTGATCGTGCACGCCGAAGACGACACCTTCGTACCGGTCAAGGCCTCGCAAAAGATCCACGACGCCTGGTTTGACAGCCGCCTGCTGCGCCTGGAGCAGGGCGGTCATCAGAAAGTGTTGGCTGATCCCCGTGTGATCGAAGGCGTACTGGCCTTGTTGGCCGGTGCTCGCCTACAGGCACGGCAAACGGCCTGATACACTGCCCCGGTCACGTTAATCGACCGGGAGCACGACATGGGCTGGGATTTGGCAACGCCGTTTATCATCGATCTGCAGGTGGCCCCTGAAGACATCGACGGGCTGGGGCACGCCAATAACGCGGTCTACGTGTCCTGGCTGGAACGCTGTGCGTGGCGTCACTCCCAGCGCCTGGGGTTGGACCTCACCGAATATCGCCGCCTGGACCGCGCCATGGCGGTGGTGCGCCATGAGATCGACTACCTCGCGGCCGGTTACGAGGGCGATGAGCTGCAACTCGGCACTTGGATCGTCGACTGGGACCAGCGCCTGAAAATGACCCGCCGCTTTCAGCTGATCCGCCCCCGCGATGGCGCGACCCTGCTGCGTGCGCAGACCACCTTTGTCTGCATCGAGCTCTCCACTGGCAAGCCCAAGCGCATGCCAGCGGAGTTTCTTGACAGTTATGGTCCCGCGCTGACAGGGGGTTAACGGTTGCCGCAGGAAACCCAGTAAACTGCGCCACGATTTTTGTTGAGTGTTTTCCATGCAAATTGCTTTGGCGCCCATGGAGGGGTTGGTCGACAACATCCTGCGGGACGTGCTGACCCGTGTCGGCGGTATTGACTGGTGCGTGACCGAATTCATCCGCGTCAACGACCGTCTGTTGACCCCCGCCTATTTCCACAAGCTTGCCCCGGAACTGCTGCACGGTGCCCACACCGCGGCCGGTGTGCCGCTGCGTGTGCAGTTGCTCGGTTCCGACCCGGTGTGCCTGGCGGAAAACGCCGCCCTGGCCTGCGAGCTGGGTTCGCAAGTGATCGACCTCAACTTCGGCTGCCCGGCCAAGACCGTCAATAAATCCCGGGGCGGTGCGGTGCTGCTCAAGGAGCCGGAGCTGCTCAACCAGATCGTCGAACATGTACGCCGTGCCGTACCGGCCCACATTCCGGTGACCGCGAAGATGCGCCTGGGCTTCGACAGCCCGGACGGCGCGCTGGTCTGCGCCACGGCGCTTGCCGAAGGGGGCGCCGCGCATATCGTGGTGCATGCCCGCACCAAGACCGATGGCTATAAGCCGCCGGCCCATTGGGAGTGGATCCCCCGGGTACAGGACGTGGTCAAGGTTCCCGTATTCGCCAATGGCGACATCTGGAGCGTCGAAGACTGGAAGCGTTGCCGCGAAGTCAGCGGCGCCGAAGACATCATGCTCGGTCGCGGCCTGGTCGCGCGCCCGGACCTGGCGCGCCAGATCGCTGCTGCCCGGGCCGGTGAAGAAGTGGTCGAGATGACCTGGGCACAGATGCAACCCATGCTTCAGGATTTCTGGACTCAATCGGTCGAGCAACTCACCGAGCGCCAGGCACCGGGCCGTCTGAAGCAATGGCTGGCGATGCTGACACGCAACTACCCGGAGGCGGTGGAACTGTTCACCGCTTTGCGCCGGGAGACCGAACTGGAGCAGGTCAGTCGCTTGTTGGGCATGCCTCACCCGGCGGTTGCGGCGTAGCGGATTCAGCCCAGCAACCGCCTGAACCCCTCCATCGGCAACGGCCGGCTATGCAAATACCCCTGGAACAAATGGCAACCCAGCTTTTGCAGAAACGCCAGTTGCTCCGGGGTTTCCACGCCCTCGGCGATCACCTCCAGGTTCAGGCTGCGGGCCATGGCCACGATGGCGCGGATGATTTCCGCGTCGTTGGGGTCGTGGGTCGCGTCGCGTACGAACGATTGGTCGATCTTCAGCGCATCCACCGGCAGGCGCTTGAGGTAGGTGAGGGATGAGTAGCCGGTGCCGAAGTCGTCCATCGCAAAACTCACACCGAGCTTTTTCAGGCGGCGCATCTTGCTGATGGTGTCGTCGAGGTTCTGGATCACGATGCCTTCGGTGATCTCCAGCTTCAACAGACTCAACGGCAGTTGGTGCTGTTTGAGGCTGCGCTCCACGCGCTCGACGAAATCGTTCTGGCGAAACTGCCGTGGGCTGATGTTCACGCACAGGCTGAAATTCAGCGGGTCCACCAGACCGTCGGCGATCAACTGTTGAAACGCCGCGCAGGCCTCGTCGAGGATCCAGGTGCCCACTTCAAGGATCAGGCCACTGTCCTCCAGCACCTTGATGAATTCAGCGGGCGACTGCGCGCCCAGTTGCGGATGCTGCCAACGCACCAGTGCCTCGGCACCGACGATTCGGTTGCTGCGCGCATCCACCTGGGGTTGGTAATGCACGCTGAATTCACCGCGTGACAGGGCCAGGCGCAGGTCGGTTTCCATCCGCAGCCGTTCGCTGGCGGTCTTCTGCATGCTGTTGTGAAACATCTGCGTGGTGTTGCGTCCCGAATCCTTGGCGCGGTACAGGGCAATGTCGGCACGTTTGAGCAGGTCGGCGGGCGTGGAGCCATGATCCGGGATCAATGCCACGCCAATGCTGGGGGTGACCTGCAAGCGATGCCCATCGAGGAACATCGGTTCGGAGAGCAATTCGCGCAAGGTGTCGGACAGCTCCTGCACCTGACCGCTGACTTCCGTGCGCGAGCCGTCAAGACCGCTGAGCAGCACCACGAATTCATCGCCGCCCAGGCGCGCCACCGTGTCCTCCATGCGCACGCTGGCTTCCAGGCGGGCGGTGACAATCTTCAGCACCGTGTCGCCCACCGGGTGACCGAGGGAGTCGTTGATGTGCTTGAAGTGATCGAGGTCGAGGAACAGCAGGGCGCCGCGCAGGTTATGGCGCTTGAGCAGGGCGATCTGCTGACTGAGGCGGTCCATCAGCAGTGCGCGATTGGGCAGGTTGGTCAGTGGATCGTGGTAGGCCAGGTGGCGGATCTGTGCCTGGGCGTTTTTCAGCAGGCTGACGTCACGCGCGGTCAGCAGCAGGCAAGGGGTTTCATTGAGGGTGATCGGCTCTACCGACACCTCGACCGACAGCAGATCACCCCGTTTGTTGTGCCAAAGCATTTCCAGGTGATGGATGCGCCCTTTGATCTGCAACTCGGCCAGCAGCGCGGCGCGCTGGTTTTCATCGGCCCAGATGCCGATCTGGTACAGCGTCAAGCCAATCGCCTCTTCGGCGCGGTAACCGGTGAGGCGGCAGAAACCGTCGTTGACCTCCACATAGCGCCCGGTATCGCGCTCGGTGATGGAAATCGCGTCGGGGCTTGAGTGAAAGGCCTTGGCGAATTTTTCTTCGCTGGCCTTCAGGGCGGCTTCCGAACGTTGCTGGTGAGTAATGTCACGCAAGGTGGTGACGATGCACGGCTGGTCGCCGACCTTGATCAAGCGGCTGGAAATCACACAGGTCAGGCTCGGGCCAGCCTTGGGGTGCACCACGATCGCCACGTTGCTCAGGGCCTGTTCGCGAATCACCCGTTCGATGCGTTGCAGGCGCTTGCTCGACTCGTCCCACAAGCCGATCTGATCGGCACTCTTGTCGATGACCTCGGCGGCGGTCCAGCCGAAGGTCTGGGTAAATGCAGGGTTGATCTCGATAAAGGCGCCGCTGTCCAGGCAGGTGACGCAGATCGGGTCGGGACTGGCCTGGAACAGGCTGGCGAATTTCTCTTCGGAGGCGGTCAGGCGTTGCTCGCGTTCAACCTGGTCGGTGATGTCCAGCAGGGTGCCGGCCATGCGCAGTGGCGCGCCTTGTTCGTCGCGGTACAGGCGTGCGCGACTTTCCAGGTAGCGGGAGCTGCCGTCCTCCATGGGTACGCGGTAGGTCAACTGATAGTTGCCGGCGGGGCCTTCGCGCAGGGTGCGATAGGCGTTGCGCATGTTGTCGCGATCTTCATCGGGCATGCCTTCGAAAAACGCATCGAAGGATTCATGAAAGGGCTCGGGTGGCAGGCCATGCAATTGGGCTGCGCGGGCCGAACCGTAGAGCATGCCGGTGGGAATGTGCCAGTCCCAGGTGCCCAGCTGCGCGGAGTCGAGTGCCAGATCAAGGCGTTCCTGGCTGTCCTTGAGGGCTTGTTCGGCATTTTTACGTTCAGTGGTGTCGAGGAAGGTACTGATCAGATACGCCTCGCCCTCCAGTTCAACCTTTTGCGCGCTGAGGGTGCCGTCGTGGATCTGGCCATTGCTGGCGCAAAACTGCACCTCCATGGTGATGGGCTCGCCTTTGCGCTGGGTGGCCTTGACCAGCAGCGCGCGTTGCTCGGGATGGCGCCACAGGCCCAGTTCCAGGGTTGTGCGGCCAATGGCATCGGCCAGCGGCCAGCCGAAGAGCATTTCGAAATACTGATTGGCCTCGCTGATCAGTCCGTCGGACTGGCGGGTGAGCAAGACCATGTTCGGGCACAGGTGAAACAGCGTGGCGAAGCGTTTTTCGGAGTGGCTGAGGGCGTTTTCACGGTCTCGCTGATGGGTGATCTCGCGGATCACACCGATCATGCGCCGCCGTCCGTTCTTGTCCGGCGCCAGGCTACCGTTGATTTCCAGCCAGTGCAGGCTGCCGTCGGGCCACTGGATACGGTGATGCATGGCCTGTTCGAACGGCTCGCCGGCCAGTACCGCATGAAATGCGCGCACCACCCGGGCACTGTCTTCCGGAGCGAGCAGGTCGAGGTAGTCCAGGTCCTTGGGCAGCGGCTGGCGCGGGTCGAAGCCGAACAGCGCCTGGGTGCCGCGCGACCAACTTATTTTTCCCGAGTCGATTTCCCAGCACCAGGCGCCCAGTCGGGCAGCATTGAGCGCCGCCAGCAATTGCGGGGCGCTCTCCCAGCTCTGTTCCGCCTCTTGAGGGTCCAAGGCGTAAATGCGGGGCAGCGGTGGCACGGAATCGACGGGGTTGCGCATTATCAAAGGGCCTTGGCTCGATGGGCGTTCGGCGCGGACTGGCTCAGGCCTCGAGGCCGCACAGCTTCATGCCGGTATCCCTGGCAAATCGACCTGTGCATCCAATAGGCTCATGAAAGCCCGCGCAGCGTTCGACAGCGTCCTTTCGGTGTGCACGATATAGCCTAGCTGGCGACTGAGCTGTATGCCCGGCAAAGCGATGCTTGCCACCTGATCATCGAGCATGGTGCGCGGCAGCACGCTCCAGGCCAGGCCGATCGACACCATCATCTTGATGGTTTCCAGGTAGTTAGTGCTCATGGCGATGTTCGGTGCGAGGCCCTGGGCCTCGAACAGCCGGCTGACAATATGGTGGGTAAAGGTGTTGCCACCGGGGAATACCGCCGGGTGGCCGGCGATATCGGCCAGGCTCACGGTAGCGTTGCCGGCCAGGCTGTGTTCCGGTGCCACCACGAAGTCCAGCGGGTCGTCCCACACCGGGGTGGCGCGGACCAGGTGGTGGGGATCGGGCGCCAAGGTGATCACCGCCACTTCGGCGCGGCCATGGAGGATTTCTTCGTAGGCCACTTCCGAATCCAGGAACTGAATATCCAGCGCCACGTTCGGGTATTCCCGGGTAAAGGTGCGCAGCACCGGGGGCAGGCGGTGCAGGCCGATGTGGTGACTGGTGGCCAGGGTCAGGCGCCCGCTGACTTCGCCGGTGAGGTTGGTGAGGGCGCGGCGGGTGTCATCCAGCACATTCAGGATCTGGTAAGCGCGCGGCAACAAGGCGCGCCCGGCCTCGGTCAGGCCGACTTCACGGCCCAGGCGATCGAACAGGCGCACGTTCAATTGTTGTTCCAAACCGGCGATGCGTTTGCTGATGGCCGGCTGTGTCAGGTGCAGGCGTTCACCGGCGCCGGAGAAGCTGCCGGTTTCGGCAATGGCGATAAAAGCATTGAGGTTGGCCAGGTCCATTTTGTGTATTCCAATTGGTAATCCAAAGCATAAAAAATATGAATTTGAGTTATTTAATGTAGCGCCATACCATCAGCCTCACAAGCCAAAGGGTTATTGAACGCCCAGGGCATAGAAAGACCGATGATGAGGACCGACTGATGGCCGGCAAAACGCTTTACGACAAGCTTTGGGATTCCCATGAAGTGAAACGGCGCGACGATGGGTCGTCGCTGATCTATATCGACCGTCACATCATCCATGAAGTGACCTCGCCCCAAGCGTTCGAAGGCCTGCGTCTGGCCGGGCGCAAGCCCTGGCGCGTCGACTCCATCATCGCGACCCCGGACCACAACGTGCCGACCACCCCGGAGCGCAAGGGCGGCATCGACGCCATTGTCGACCAGGTCTCGCGCTTGCAGGTGCAAACCCTCGACGACTACTGCGACGAATATGGCATCACCGAATTCAAGATGAATGACGTGCGTCAAGGCATCGTGCACGTGATCGGTCCGGAGCAGGGCGCCACTTTGCCGGGCATGACCGTCGTGTGTGGCGACTCCCACACCTCTACCCACGGTGCGTTCGGCGCGTTGGCCCACGGTATCGGCACTTCCGAGGTGGAGCATGTGTTCGCCACCCAGTGCCTGGTCGCCAAAAAGATGAAGAACATGCAGGTTTTGGTCGAAGGCAAATTGCCCTTCGGCGTGACCGCCAAAGACATCGTGCTGGCCGTGATCGGCAAGATCGGCACCGCCGGCGGCAACGGCCATGCCATCGAGTTCGCCGGCAGCGCCATTCGTGACCTCTCCATCGAAGGCCGCATGACCATCTGCAACATGTCCATCGAAGCCGGTGCCCGGGTGGGCATGGTGGCAGCGGACGAAAAGACCATTGAATACGTCAAGGGTCGTCCGTTCGCACCGCAGGGTGCCGATTGGGACGCCGCGGTCGAAGCCTGGAAGGACCTGGTGTCCGACGCCGACGCTGTGTTCGACACCGTGGTCGAACTGGACGCGGCCCAAATCAAACCGCAAGTGAGCTGGGGCACCTCGCCGGAAATGGTGCTGGCTGTCGACCAGAACGTGCCGGACCCGGCTAAAGAAGCCGACCTGGTCAAGCGTGGCTCCATCGAGCGCGCCCTGAAATACATGGGCCTCAAGGCCAACCAGGCGATCACCGATATCCAGTTGGACCGCGTGTTCATCGGCTCCTGCACCAACTCGCGGATCGAAGACCTGCGCGCTGCGGCGGTAATTGCCAAGGGCCGCAAAGTGGCGTCGACCATCAAGCAAGCCATCGTGGTGCCAGGTTCGGGCCTGGTCAAAGAGCAGGCCGAGGCGGAAGGCCTGGACAAGATCTTTCTCGAAGCCGGTTTTGAATGGCGCGAGCCAGGCTGCTCCATGTGCCTGGCGATGAACCCGGACCGGCTGGAGTCGGGCGAGCACTGCGCGTCTACCTCCAACCGTAACTTCGAAGGGCGTCAGGGCGCCGGTGGCCGTACACACCTGGTCAGCCCGGCCATGGCCACCGCCGCTGCCGTCAACGGTCGTTTCATCGACGTTCGCGAATTGATCTGAGGAATAACCGATGCGTGCTTTTACCCAACACACCGGCCTTGTCGCCCCCTTGGACCGTGCCAACGTCGACACTGACCAGATCATCCCCAAGCAGTTCTTGAAGTCGATCAAGCGCACCGGTTTCGGCCCGAACCTGTTCGACGAGTGGCGCTACCTGGACGTGGGCTATGCCTACCAGGACAACTCCAAGCGTCCGTTGAACAAGGATTTCGTACTCAACGCCGAGCGTTATCAAGGCGCCAGCGTGCTGCTGGCCCGGGAGAACTTCGGTTGCGGCTCCAGCCGTGAACACGCGCCATGGGCGCTGGATGAATATGGCTTTCGCAGCATCATCGCGCCGAGCTACGCCGACATCTTCTTCAACAACAGCTTCAAGAACGGCTTGCTGCCGATCATCCTGACCGAAGCGGAAGTCGACGAGTTGTTCAAACAGGTGGAAGCCGAAGAGGGCTACCAGTTGACCGTCGACCTGGCCGCGCAGACCGTGACCCGTCCGGACGGCAAGGTGTATCACTTTGAAGTGGATGCGTTCCGCAAGCACTGCCTGCTCAATGGCCTGGACGATATCGGCCTGACCTTGCAGGACGGCGATGCGATTGCGGCGTTTGAGGCCAGGCACCGGGCGAGCCAGCCCTGGTTGTTTCGCGATGCCTGATTTGCGGTAGACCGTGCGGGCCCCATCGCGGGCAAGCCCGGCTCCCACATTGGAATGCATTCCAACTGTGGGAGCTGGCTTGCCTGCGATAGCGCCCGTACAACCACCCCAAAACCCAAGGAAACCACCATGACCACCACCGCCCACACCCAAGTCGTGCAAAAACAATTCGGCGAGCAAGCCTCGGCCTATCTGAGCAGCGCCGTACACGCTCAAGGCACCGAATTCGCGCTGCTCCAGGCCGAACTGGCCGGGCAGGGCGCTGCACGCCTGCTGGATTTGGGCTGCGGGGCCGGGCATGTGAGTTTCAACGTGGCGCCGCTGGTCAAAGACGTGGTGGCCTACGACCTGTCCCAGCAGATGCTCGATGTGGTGGCCGCCGCTGCGGCTGATCGCGGTCTCGACAACATCAGTACCGTACGCGGTTACGCCGAGCGCCTGCCGTTCGCCGACGGTGAGTTCGACTTCGTGTTCAGCCGCTATTCGGCCCACCACTGGAGCGATCTGGGCGTGGCGTTGCGCGAAGTGCGTCGAGTGCTGAAACCGGGCGGCGTGGCGGCGTTCATCGACGTCTTGTCGCCGGGCAGCCCGCTGTTGGACACTTACCTGCAAACCGTCGAAGTGTTGCGCGACACCAGCCACGTGCGCGACTACTCCGCTGCCGAGTGGATGCAGCAGCTCAGCGAGGCCGGTTTGCACGTGCGCAGCAGCAGTCGCCAACGGCTGCGCCTGGAATACACCTCGTGGGTCGAGCGCATGCGGACGCCAGAGGTGTTGCGCGCGGCGATCCTTGAGCTGCAACAGGCCATGGGTCAGGAAGTACGCGATTATTACGAGATTCAAGCCGACGGCACGTTCAGCACCGATGTGCTGGTGGTGTGGGCCGAACGCTGATTATTTTTCCGACCTGCCCACGGGCAGGTCGCCCGATTGAAACGAGGAAAGCATGAGCAAGCAGATTCTGATTCTTCCAGGCGACGGTATTGGTCCGGAAATCATGGCCGAAGCGGTCAAGGTGCTGGAGCTGGCCAACAGCAAATACAGCCTGGGCTTCGAGCTGAGCCACGACGTGATCGGCGGCGCCGCCATCGACAAGCACGGCGTGCCGCTGGCCGATGAAACCCTGGAGCGCGCCCGCGCCGCCGACGCGGTGTTGCTGGGTGCCGTGGGCGGCCCGAAATGGGACAAGATCGAGCGCGACATTCGCCCGGAGCGCGGCCTGCTGAAAATCCGTGCACAACTGGGTCTGTTCGGCAACCTGCGTCCGGCCATCCTTTACCCGCAGCTGGCCGATGCCTCGAGCCTCAAGCCGGAGGTGGTGTCGGGCCTCGACATCCTGATCGTGCGTGAGCTGACCGGCGGTATCTATTTCGGCGCACCACGCGGCGTGCGTGAGCTGGAAAATGGCGAGCGCCAGGCTTACGACACCCTGCCGTACAGCGAAAGCGAAATCCGCCGTATCGCCCGCGTCGGCTTCGACATGGCCCGCGTGCGTGGCAAGAAGGTCTGCTCGGTGGACAAGGCCAACGTACTGGCTTCCAGCCAGCTGTGGCGTGAAATCGTCGAAGACGTGGCCAAGGACTACCCGGACGTCGAACTGAGCCACATGTACGTCGACAACGCCGCCATGCAACTGGTGCGCGCGCCCAAGCAGTTCGACGTGATCGTCACTGACAACCTGTTCGGCGACATCCTGTCCGACCAGGCCTCGATGCTCACCGGTTCCATCGGCATGCTGCCGTCGGCGTCCCTGGACACCAACAACAAAGGCATGTACGAGCCTTGCCACGGCTCGGCGCCGGATATCGCCGGACAGGGCATTGCCAACCCGCTGGCGACCATCCTGTCGGTGTCGATGATGCTGCGTTACAGCTTCAACCTGGCGGACGCGGCGGATGCCATCGAGAAAGCCGTGAGCCTGGTCCTGGACCAGGGCCTGCGGACCGGCGACATCTGGTCGCAGGGTTGCACCAAAATCGGCACGCAAGAAATGGGCGACGCAGTAGTCGCGGCGCTGCGGAATCTGTAATCTCTCGGGCCCCCTTGCAGAAGTTGCTGCAGGCGGCCCACTTTTTAACAAGGTGTAGTTGCGATGAAACGTGTAGGTCTGATCGGTTGGCGCGGTATGGTCGGTTCCGTGCTCATGCAGCGGATGCTGGAAGAGCAGGATTTCGATCTTATTGAGCCGGTGTTTTTCACCACTTCGAACGTAGGTGGCCAAGGGCCGTCCGTGGGCAAGGACATTGCTCCGCTCAAGGACGCCTACAGCATTGAAGAGCTCAAGACCCTCGACGTGATTCTGACCTGCCAGGGTGGCGACTACACCAGCGAAGTCTTCCCCAAGCTGCGCGAAGCCGGGTGGCAGGGCTACTGGATCGATGCCGCGTCCAGCCTGCGCATGCAGGACGATGCCGTGATCATCCTGGATCCGGTGAACCGCAAGGTCATCGACCAGCAGTTGGATGCGGGCACCAAGAACTACATCGGCGGCAACTGCACCGTCAGCCTGATGCTGATGGGCCTGGGCGGCCTGTTCGAAGCCGGCCTGGTCGAGTGGATGAGCGCCATGACCTATCAGGCGGCCTCCGGTGCCGGCGCGCAGAACATGCGTGAACTGATCAAGCAGATGGGCGCGACCCACGCTGCCGTGGCCGATCAACTGGCTGACCCGGCCAGTGCGATTCTGGATATCGACCGTCGTGTGGCCGAAGCCATGCGCAGCGATGCGTACCCGACCGAAAACTTCGGCGTGCCGCTGGCCGGCAGCCTGATCCCGTGGATCGATAAAGAGCTGCCGAACGGCCAGAGCCGCGAAGAGTGGAAGGCTCAGGCCGAAACCAACAAGATCCTGGGCCGCTTCAAGAGCCCGATCCCGGTGGACGGTATCTGCGTGCGCATCGGTGCCATGCGTTGCCACAGCCAGGCGCTGACCATCAAGCTGAACAAGGACGTGCCGATCGCCGATATCGAATCGCTGATCAGCCAGCACAACCCGTGGGTCAAGCTGGTGCCGAACAACCGTGACATCAGCATGCAGGAGCTGAGCCCGACCAAGGTCACCGGCACGCTGAACATCCCGGTGGGGCGTCTGCGCAAGCTGAACATGGGTACCCAGTACCTGGGCGCATTCACCGTTGGCGACCAATTGCTGTGGGGCGCCGCCGAACCGCTGCGCCGCATGCTGCGGATCCTGCTGGAGCGTTGATCGCTTGAGGCAATACAGGAAACCCGCGCTCTGGTGACAGGCGCGGGTTTTTTGTTGTTCATGAGGCAGCTATCGCAGGCAAGTCGAATCGTCGCACCGCAGCTCCCACATTGGACGGTGTTCATAAATCAAAATGTGGGAGCTGGCTTGCCTGCGATAGAGCCATCAGCCCCGCCACAAAAACTGGCCCAATTGCCCCATCACCCGGTAAAGTGCCGCTCCCCCCGCAATGCCCGAGGCAGCCCCCATGACCCAGACCTTTGATATCGCCGTGATCGGCGCGACCGGCACCGTTGGCGAAACCCTGGTGCAAATTCTCGAAGAGCTGGACTTCCCGGTGGGCGCGCTGCACTTGCTGGCGGGCAGTAACTCGGCAGGCGCTTCGGTGCCGTTTCGCGGCAAGAACGTGCGGGTCAAGGAGGTCGACGAGTTTGACTTCAATCAGGTCAAGCTGGCGTTCTTCGCGGCGGGCCCTGCGGCGACCCTGAGTTTCGCCCCGCGCGCCACGGCAGCGGGCTGCGCGGTGATCGACCTGTCCGGTGCGTTGCCGGCAGAGCCGGTGGTGCCGGAAGCCAATGCCCAGGTGCTGGATGGCCTCAAGCCGCCATTCCAGCTCGGCAGCCCGAGTCCATCGGCCACGAACCTTGCGGTGGTGCTGGCGCCGTTGCGTGGCGTGCTGGATATCCAGCGTGTCACTGTCACGGCCAGCCTGGCGATGTCGGCCCAGGGGCGCGAAGCCGTCAGCGAGCTGGCCCGACAAACTGCCGAGCTGCTGAACATGCGCCCGCTGGAGCCGCAGTTCTTTGATCGGCAAGTGGCTTTTAACCTGCTGGCACAGGTCGGCACGCCGGACGCCGAGGGGCACACGGCACTGGAGAAGCGCCTGGTGCACGAGCTGCGTGCCGTGCTGGGCATGCCGTCGCTGAAGATTTCCGCTGCCTGCGTTCAAGCCCCGGTGTTTTTTGGCGATAGCCTGACAGTGTCGCTGCAACTGGGCGGGGCGGTCGATCTGGCGGCGGTCAACCGCGTGCTGGATTCGGCGCCGGGCATCGAGTTGGTTGAAGACGGGGATTTCCCTACAGCGGTTGGCGATGCGGTCGGCCAGGATGTGGTGTATGTCGGTCGGGTCCGCGCCGGGGTGGACGACCCGGCGGAACTAAATCTGTGGCTGACGTCAGATAACGTACGCAAAGGTTCGGCACTAAACGCCGTACAGCTGGCGCAGTTGTTGATAAAACGCCTTGTGTAAAAGATACTTGGCGGCAATTTGTAGATTGATTCTAACCAGGCGCTATGCTTGGCCCCAGGCAGGAACAGTTGCGCGTCGGTGACCTATCGGCTCGCCATGCCTTAATGGCAGCGGTTACCAACCTTCTCGCAGGTCGGGGAGTGTTCAAACAAAGGATGAGGCTATGGTTCAAGTTCGCAAACTGGTGTTAGCAATAGCGGCCGCCTCGGCGCTGTCCTCCGGTATGGCGCAAGCGCTGCAGCTGGGGGAAATGACCCTCAAGTCGAAGTTGAACCAGCCGCTGTCGGTGGAAATCGAATTGCTCGATGTCGGTGGCCTCACCGCTTCCGAGATCACCCCGAGCCTGGCATCGTCCCAGGCCTTTGTTGACGCAGGTGTCGACCGTCAGAAGTTTCTCGATGAGCTGACCTTCACCCCGGTGATCAACCCCAACGGCCGCAGCGTGGTGCGTGTCACCTCCAGCAAACCGCTGCCCGATTCCTACATCCGTTTCCTGTTGCAAGTGCAGTGGCCCAATGGCCGGTTGATGCGTGACTACAGCGTGTTGCTCGACCCGGCCAAGTTCGACCAGCCTGCGCCGACTGCTGCCGCACCTGCTCCAACGCCGCGCCAGAGTGCCCCGGCCGGCCCGGCACCCGCGGTGAGCAAACCGGCCCAGCACACCACCACCTCTCGCGATACGTTGTGGGAGATCGCCGAGAAGAACCGCCATGGCGCCTCGGTGCAGCAAACCATGCTGGCCATTCAGGCGCTGAACCCGGACGCTTTTATCGACGGTAATATCAACCGTCTGAAAACCGGCCAGGTCCTGCGCCTGCCGGACACCGTTCAAAGCACCGCATTGCCGCAATCCAAGGCGATTGCCGAAGTTTCCGCGCAGAACAATGCCTGGCGTCAGGGCCGCCGCACGGCGACCAACCCGGCGGCGGGCAAGCAACAACTGGATGCCACCAAGCGCACCCAGGCCGGCAACGCGCCTTCGAGCACCAATACCCAGGACAACCTGAGTCTGGTATCGGCCGAGTCGGCCAAGAAAGGTGTGAAGGGCAAGGCCGCTGACAGCCGTGCCTTGAGCGACAAGCTGGCGATGACCCAGGAAGAGCTGGACACCGCGCGTCGTGACAATGCCGAACTGAAAAGCCGTGCAGCCGACCTGCAAAGCCAGTTGGACAAGTTGCAGAAGCTGATCCAGCTGAAAAACGACCAACTGGCCCGCTTGCAGGCTGAAAAGGCTGACCCGGCTGCCCAGTCGACAGCGCCGACGGCGGTGATCCCGGCGCAACTGGCCAACGCGCCTGACGCTGCACCTGCCGCCCCGGCAACGCCGCAAGCGGCGCCTGCGCCGGCAGCCCCCGCGCCCGAGCCGACCAAAGCGGACGCCACGCCTGCAGCCAGCGACGAAGGCAAGTTCAACGAACTGCTGACCAATCCGGTGGTGCTGGGTGTCGTCGGTGGCGCCGCAGGGTTGCTGGCATTGCTGCTCCTGCTGCTGTTGTTGCGCCATCGCAACGCCCGCCGTGAAGAGGAAAAACACCTGCGCATGGCGCGTGCGCTGGCGGAAGAGCCGGTCTTTGCCTCGAACATCGATCATGACCTGCCGCCAGACAGCTTCGAAGGCCTGGAAGTGCCGCCGCCGAGCGTCAAGCTGGCACCTGCTCCGGCGCCTGCGCCTGTGGTGGAGCCGGTGGTGGTGCCGACCGTGGCTTCCGTACTCGCGCCACTGGCCGTGGCCGTCAATCCGCAGAACTCCAGCGACGCGCTGGCGCAGGCTCAATCCCATATCGACCGTGGTCACCTGAACCAGGCCGCCGATGTGTTGGAACAAGCGATCAAGCACGAACCCAAACGCAGCGACCTGCGCTTGAAGTTGATGGAGGTCTACGGCCTGCAGGACAACAAGGACGGTTTTGTCGGCCAGGAGCGTCAACTGGTGGCCAATGGTGAAAACCATGCCCAGGTCGAACAGCTCAAGAGTCGCTTCCCGGCCATGGCGGTGCTGGCGGCAGGCGTCAGTGCCGTGGTCGCCGCTGCGGCGCTGGATGCCCAGTACGTCAAGGATTTGCTCGAAGACAAACCCGAAGCGCCGGCTGCCCAGCCCGAGCCCGATGCTTTCGACACCGATTTCGACCTGAGCCTTGACGACCTGGAAGCCGCTTCGCCGGCCGTGGTCAGCCCGGACGACTTGAGCTTCGAGTCGGTCCTGCAACAGCAGACCGAGGCCAAGGCCAGCCCCGATGACTTGTCGGATTTCGACCTGGACCTGCAACTGGACGCGCCTGGCACGGCGCAATCGGACGACGACTTCCTCTCGGGTCTTGAGGATGCGATGAAGGACGCGCCGGCGGTCGAGCCGCCGACCCTCACTCCGGCCGCATTGGACGATTTCGACCTGCCGGAAGATTTTGACCTGTCCCTGGCCGACGAGCCGCAGACCCCGTCTGCCGAGCCGGATGCCTTCACTTCGGAGCTGGACGACGTCAACGCCGAGCTGGATCGTTTGTCCCAGAGCCTGGAGCATCCGTCCATCGAACCCTCCTTCACTGCGGAAGATGCGGCGCTGGGCGATGATGAGCCGGAATTCGACTTCCTCTCCGGTACCGACGAAGTTGCCACCAAGCTCGACCTGGCCCAGGCCTACATCGACATGGGCGATGCGGACGGAGCGCGGGATATCCTCACCGAGGTGCTGACCGAAGGTGACGAGACTCAGCGCGGCGAGGCCAAGGAAATGCTCGGCCGTATCTGACGGGCGACAGCAATCCAATGTGGGAACAACTGTCTTTGATGGCTTCAAAGGCGCAGGCGGGGTGTCCAGGGCGGTATTCCCACATTTACCTTGGAGCCCGGCCTTAACAAAAGCGCCCATCACGCTACTTCGGCCTTTATAATGGCTGCCTTTGCGCAACTCATCAGGCTCTCAGCTCTTGGCAAATATAGATAACGCGGCCGCCGAAATAGCGGCCGCAGGCTTTTACAGGATCGCCCTGGGCGTGGAATACAAAGGCTCGCGCTATCGCGGCTGGCAGCGCCAGGCGTCGGGCGTGCCCACGGTGCAGGAAACCCTCGAGAATGCCTTGTCGAAAGTCGCCGATTCGCCGGTCTCGCTGATGTGTGCCGGGCGTACCGATGCCGGCGTACATGCTTGCGGGCAGGTGGTGCACTTCGACACCCAGGCCGAGCGCTCCCTGAAAGCGTGGGTAATGGGCGCCAATATCAATTTGCCCCACGACATCAGCGTCAGTTGGGCCAAGGTCATGCCGGCGCACTTTCATGCGCGCTTCAAGGCCATCGCCCGGCGCTATCGTTATGTGATCTACAACGATCAGATCCGCCCGGCACACCTCAACGAAGAAATCACCTGGAACCACCGTCCGCTGGACGTCGAGCGTATGGCCGAGGCGGCGCAGCACCTGGTGGGCACCCATGATTTCAGCGCGTTCCGGGCGGGCCAGTGCCAGGCCAAGTCACCGATCAAGGAAGTCCATCACCTGCGGGTGACGCGCCACGGCAAGATGATCGTGCTGGATATCCGTGCCGGCGCGTTCCTGCATCATATGGTGCGCAACATTGCCGGAGTGCTGATGACCATCGGCGCCGGCGAGCGCCCGGTGGAGTGGGCCAAAGAGGTACTGGAAAGTCGCATCCGCCGCACGGGTGGCGTGACGGCGCATCCTTTTGGCCTGTACCTGGTGGGGGTGGAATACCGCGACGAATTCGAATTGCCAGATCGCTTCCTCGGTCCGCACTTCCTCACCGGTTTCAGCGAACTTGGCGGCTGACGCCCGGAAAAGCTTTTGTTACCATCCGGGACTTTCTCGGTTCAACCCTGAGGTTTTCACGACATGTCAGCCGTTCGCAGCAAGATTTGCGGGATTACCCGCACGGAAGACGCGCTGGCGGCTGTGGAAGCGGGGGCGGACGCCATCGGTTTCGTGTTTTATGCCAGGAGCCCGCGTGCGGTGAACGTGTTGCAGGCACGGGCGATCATCGCCGCGCTGCCGCCGTTCGTGACCACCGTGGGCTTGTTCGTCAACGCCAGCCGCTGCGAACTCAACGAAACCCTGGATGCCGTACCGCTGGACATGCTGCAGTTCCATGGCGATGAAACCCCAGGCGAATGCGAAAGCTATCAACGGCCGTATATCAAGGCGCTGCGGGTCAAGGCCGGGGATGATATCGCTGCCGCATGCGCTGCCTACAGCGGGGCGCGCGGGATTCTACTGGACACTTACGTCGAAGGCGTGCCCGGCGGCACCGGCGAAGCGTTCGACTGGTCGCTGATACCGGCCAGCCTGAGCAAGCCGATCATCCTGGCTGGCGGGCTCAACCCCGAGAATGTCGGGGCGGCGATCGAACAGGTGCGACCTTACGCCGTGGACGTCAGCGGTGGCGTGGAGCAGGGCAAGGGCATCAAGGATCACCACAGGATTCGCGCGTTCATGCAGGCCGTGCGCAACAGCAGTGACAGGATGTGACGGCGCGCAGTCTGCCGCCGTCCATAACTACCACTGTGTAAAACAGACCGGTGTCGCCTGCGGGCGGTCCGGACATGAAGTGGCAACCCTGCGTTGGCAGGTTGTCTGGAAGGCTGAGGACTCATGCGGGAAATGGCCGGTCGAACGTCTGACCCCGTCCAGCATGTGTCATCGCCACATATGAATTGAGCTCAAGGGCATACGCGGGGCTGTGTTCAAGCCACCGGTACTGGAGAAAGAAAGCATGAGCAACTGGTTAGTAGACAAACTGATCCCTTCGATCATGCGTTCCGAGGTGAAGAAAAGCTCGGTTCCTGAAGGTCTGTGGCACAAGTGCCCCTCCTGCGACGCGGTGCTGTACCGTCCGGAGCTGGAAAAGACCCTGGACGTTTGCCCCAAGTGCAACCACCACATGCGTATCGGCGCCCGCGCCCGCATCGATATTTTCCTGGACGCCGAAGGTCGTGCCGAGCTGGGCGCTGACCTGGAACCGGTCGACCGCCTCAAGTTCCGCGACGGCAAGAAGTACAAGGACCGCCTGACCGCAGCCCAGAAGCAGACCGGCGAGAAAGACGCGCTGGTCTCCGTCAGCGGCAAGCTGCTGGGCATGCCTGTCGTTGTTTCGGCGTTCGAGTTCTCTTTCATGGGCGGTTCCATGGGCGCCATCGTCGGTGAGCGCTTCGTGCGTGCCGCCAACTATGCCTTGGAAAACCGCTGCCCGATGGTGTGCTTCGCCGCCTCCGGTGGTGCGCGCATGCAGGAAGCCCTGATTTCCCTGATGCAAATGGCCAAGACCTCTGCGGTACTGGCGCGGCTGCGTGAAGAAGGCATCCCGTTCATCTCCGTACTGACCGACCCGGTCTACGGCGGTGTTTCCGCGAGCCTGGCGATGCTGGGTGACGTGATCGTCGGCGAGCCAAAAGCGCTGATCGGCTTTGCCGGCCCTCGCGTGATCGAGCAGACCGTGCGCGAAAAACTGCCGGAAGGCTTCCAGCGCAGCGAGTTCCTGCTGGAACACGGCGCCATCGACCTGATCATCCCGCGCGGCGAACTGCGTCCGCGTCTGGGCAACCTGCTGGCGCAAATGATGGGCCTGCCGACACCTGTGTATGTCGCGCCCAAAGTCGAGCCGATCGTTGTGCCGCCGGTGCCTGCAAACCTATGACCCAGCGTACCCTGGGCGAATGGCTCGCCTACCTTGAGCAGTTGCATCCGTCCGCCATCGACATGGGCCTGGAGCGCTCGCAACAGGTAGCGGCCCGCCTCGGGTTGGGCCGCCCGGCACCGCGCGTGATCACGGTGACCGGTACCAACGGCAAAGGCTCGACCTGTGCCTTTGTCGCGGCGCTGCTGCAGGCCCAAGGGCTGAAAGTCGGCGTCTACAATTCCCCGCACCTGCTGCGTTACAACGAGCGGGTGCAGCTCAATGGTGTCGAAGCCACCGATGAGCAGCTCTGCGAAGCTTTCGCTGCGCTGGATGCCGGGCGTGGCGATATTTCCCTGACCTACTTCGAGATGGGCACCCTGGCGGCGTTCTGGCTGTTCGAGCGTGCACAACTGGATGCGGTGGTGCTGGAAGTCGGCCTGGGTGGGCGCTTGGACACGGTCAACGTGGTGGACGCCGACCTGGCGCTGGTCACCAGTATCGGCATCGACCATGCCGACTACCTGGGTAATACCCGGGAGTCCGTGGCCTATGAAAAGGCCGGGATCTTCCGTCAGGGCAAGCCGGCACTCTGTGGTGATCTGGACCCGCCGCACACCTTGCTGGACAAGGTGCGCGAGCTGGACTGCCCGTTTTTCCTGCGTGGCCGCGAATTCGGTCTCGAGATCGGTGCGCAGCACTGGCAATGGCATGGGCGAGACGCCCGTGGCCAGGCCGTGACGCTGCGCGATCTGCCGCTGTTGAACCTGCCGATGGAAAACGCCGCGCTGGCCTTGCAGGCCTATTTGCTGCTGGACCTGCCATGGAACGCCGAGCAGATTGCCGCGACGTTGTTGGCGACCCGCGTCGTGGGGCGTCTGGATCGTCGCACGTTCGACTGGCAAGGCAAGCGACTGAACCTGTTGCTGGATGTAGGCCATAACCCCCACGCTGCCGAGTACCTGGCACAGCGCTTGTCGCGTACGCCGCCGGTCGGTCGTCGTCTGGCGGTCTTCGGTTTGTTGGCCGACAAGGATCTTGACGGTGTGGTCGCGCCGTTGCTGGGCAGCGTTCAGGCCTGGGCCGTGGCGCCGCTGGATTCGCCACGCAGCCGGCCGGCTGCCGAGTTGATGGTGGCGTTGCAGAACCTTGGCGCGCCGGTGGCGTCGTATGCCAGTGTCACTGCGGCCCTTGAGGCGCAATGTACGCTAGCGACCGCTGATGACGAGATTCTGTTGTTCGGGTCATTTTATTGTGTTGCCGAGGCGCTCGAGTGGTTGGCCCGGCGCTCCACGGAGGAAGCTGCACATGGCATTACTGGATAGCGCATACAAGCAGCGCATGGTCGGCGCCCTGGTGCTGGTGGCGCTGGCGGTGATTTTCCTGCCCATGCTGTTTTCCCGCCAGGACGAAGAGCGCCAGGTCGTGGTCGAAGCGCCGGCTGCACCCCAGGCGCCTGTGATGCCGCAAGTGCAGGTCCAGCCGGTGGTGGTGCCCGAGCCGCAGGCGTTGCCTGAGGAAGAGCCTGTGCCGAGCGACGATGAAGTGGCGGCCCAGCAGGCCCCTTCGGTGCCTGTGCAGCCCAGCGTGCCGGTGGTCAAGCCGACGCCTGCTCCGACTGCGCCGGTCGCTGCGGCCAAGCCGGCAGCGCCTGCGCCTGTGCCGAAGCCGGTTGTGCCACAGCCAGCCGCGCCGGGCAAGCCGGACGTGGGCCAGAGCCGTATCGACCCGAACGGCTTGCCGATCAGTTGGTCGATCCAGGTCGCGAGCCTCGGCAACCGCGAAAGCGCCGATGCCTTGCAGAAGAAATTGCGTGCCCAGGGCTATAACGCCTATATCCGCACGGCGGATGGCAAGAACCGGGTGTTTATCGGGCCGCTGATCGAGCGCGCCGAGGCGGATCGCCTGCGGGACCTGCTGGATCGCCAGCAGAACCTGAAGGGGTTCGTTACCCGGTTCCAGCCTGAGCGCGGTTAATACCGCCAATCTCGGGTTGGAATGCAAGCCAAAGGTGGGAGCTGGCTTGCCTGCGATGACGGTGGGTCAGTCAACAATGATGTTGAATGTGCCGCCCCCACCGCAAGCAAGCCAGCTCCCCCATTGGTTTTTTTTTGGGGTTGAGATTGGGTGCGCTCGCCACAACCTATTGATTTGCAAAGCAGCCGCAATCACCGCTTACCGACAGCTCGACGCTCTGCTAAAATGCGCCGCCTTATCCGTCCGTAGGCTCAAACGTGCCATTTACCTGGGTTGATTGGGCGATCGTAGCGATCGTCGCCATCTCCGCTTTGATCAGTCTGAGCCGCGGCTTTGTAAAAGAAGCACTGTCGTTGGTGACCTGGGTCATTGCAGGCGTCGTAGCCTGGATGTTCGGGGGTTCATTGTCGGTTTACCTGGCCGGATACATCGAGACACCTTCGGCTCGCGTCATCGCGGGCTGCGCCATCATGTTCATCGCCACGCTGCTGGTGGGAGCAATGGTCAATTATCTTATTGGCGAGTTGATACGTGTCACCGGCCTGTCCGGGACCGATCGATTCCTCGGCATGGCCTTTGGCGCCGCGCGTGGCGCGTTGCTGGTGGTCGTGGCGGTCGGGCTGTTGAGCCTGGGGCCGGTACAGCAGGATTCGTGGTGGCAGGAGTCGGTACTCGTGCCAAAATTTCTATTGGTTGCAGATTGGTCCAAGAACCTCATATTGGGGTGGAGCAGTCAGTGGCTGGCCAGCGGAATCAGCGTACCCGCTGACATTCCGTTCAAGGAACACCTCTTGCCGGCCAAAACGCCTCAGTAAGTCGTGTTCAGTCAAGTTTCATTAAGTAGGGGTTGCGTCGCATGTGTGGCATCGTCGGTATCGTCGGTAAGTCGAACGTCAATCAGGCGCTGTATGACGCGCTAACCGTGCTCCAGCACCGCGGCCAGGATGCTGCCGGTATTGTGACCAGCCACGACGGCCGGTTATTCCTGCGCAAGGACAATGGCCTGGTGCGTGACGTGTTCCATCAGCGTCACATGCAGCGTCTGGTCGGGCACATGGGCATTGGCCACGTGCGTTACCCGACAGCCGGCAGCTCGACTTCGGCTGAGGCCCAGCCGTTTTACGTCAACTCGCCTTACGGCATCACCCTGGCGCACAACGGTAACCTGACCAACGTTGAGCAACTGGCCAAGGAGATCTACGAGTCTGACCTGCGCCACGTCAACACCAGTTCCGACTCGGAAGTGCTGCTCAACGTGTTCGCTCACGAGCTGGCCCAGCGCGGCAAGCTGCAACCGACCGAAGAAGACGTGTTCGCCGCCGTCACCGACGTACACAACCGCTGTGTCGGCGGTTATGCCGTGGTGGCGATGATCACCGGTTATGGCATCGTCGGCTTCCGTGACCCCCATGGCATTCGCCCGATCGTGTTCGGCCAGCGTCACACCGACGAAGGCGTCGAGTACATGATTGCGTCCGAAAGCGTGTCCCTGGACGTGCTGGGCTTCACCCTGATCCGCGACCTCGCGCCGGGCGAAGCGGTGTACATCACCGAAGACGGCAAGCTGCATACCCGTCAGTGCGCCGTGGCGCCGAAACTCACTCCGTGCATCTTCGAACACGTTTACCTGGCGCGTCCGGACTCGATCATCGACGGCGTTTCGGTGTACAAGGCGCGTCTGCGCATGGGCGAGAAGCTGGCCGAGAAGATCCTGCGCGAGCGTCCGGAACATGACATCGACGTGGTGATCCCGATCCCGGACACCAGCCGTACCGCAGCGCTGGAGCTTGCCAACCATCTGGGCGTCAAGTTCCGCGAAGGTTTCGTGAAGAACCGCTACATCGGCCGCACCTTCATCATGCCGGGCCAGGCGGCGCGCAAGAAGTCGGTACGCCAGAAGCTCAACGCTATCGAGCTGGAATTTCGCGGCAAGAACGTGATGCTGGTGGACGACTCCATCGTACGCGGTACCACCTGCAAGCAGATCATCCAGATGGCGCGCGAAGCCGGTGCGAAGAATGTGTACTTCTGTTCGGCGGCACCTGCCGTGCGTTACCCGAACGTCTACGGCATCGACATGCCAAGCGCCCACGAGCTGATCGCTCACAACCGTTCGACCCAGGACGTTGCCGACCTGATCGGTGCTGACTGGCTGATCTACCAGGACCTGCCGGACCTGATCGAAGCGGTCGGCGGCGGCAAGATCAAGATCGACCAGTTCGATTGCGCCGTATTCGACGGCAAGTACGTGACCGGTGATGTCGACGAGGCCTACCTGAACAAGATCGAGCAGGCGCGTAACGACTCCTCGAAGATCAAGACCCAGGCGGTCAGCGCGATCATCGATCTGTACAACAACTGAGTGACAACCGGCCCTGAGGGGCCGGTTTTGTATCTAAATAAAGCATTGAGTAAGGAGTGGCAGCATGAGTCAGGAATGGGATGCCGGTCGGTTGGACAGCGACCTCGATGGCGTAGCTTTCGATACCCTGGCTGTGCGTGCTGGTCAGCACCGTACACCGGAAGGTGAGCACGGC
This sequence comes from Pseudomonas sp. SDO5271_S396, assembly GCF_054071795.1. Lineage (NCBI taxonomy): Bacteria > Pseudomonadati > Pseudomonadota > Gammaproteobacteria > Pseudomonadales > Pseudomonadaceae > Pseudomonas > Pseudomonas sp. SDO5271_S396. The sequence goes on along the minus strand of NZ_JBSVWB010000067.1, from coordinate 2,035 downwards.
GATCCGATGTTCTTCACCTCCAGCTATGTGTTCCGCACCGCTGCCGACGCCGCCGCGCGCTTTGCCGGTGAAGTGCCGGGTAACGTTTATTCGCGTTATACCAACCCGACTGTGCGTGCGTTCGAAGAGCGCATTGCGGCTTTGGAAGGCGCCGAGCAGGCCGTGGCCACGGCCACTGGCATGGCGGCAATCCTCGCGGTGGTGATGAGCCTGTGCAGCGCCGGTGATCATGTGCTGGTCTCGCGCAGCGTGTTCGGCTCGACCATCAGTCTGTTCGAGAAGTATTTCAAGCGCTTCGGCATCGAAGTGGATTATGTGCCCCTGGCGGATCTTTCCGGTTGGGATGCGGCGATCAAGGCCAATACCAGGTTGCTGTTCGTCGAGTCGCCGTCGAACCCGCTGGCCGAGCTGGTGGACATCGCCGCATTGTCCGAAGTGGCCCACGCCAAGGGCGCGATGCTGGTGGTGGACAACTGCTTCTGCACGCCTGCATTGCAGCAACCGCTGAAACTGGGTGCGGACATCGTGGTGCATTCGGCCACCAAGTTCATTGACGGCCAGGGCCGTTGCATGGGCGGTGTGGTTGCCGGTCGCAGCGATCAGATGAAGGAAGTGGTGGGCTTCTTGCGCACCGCGGGCCCGACCCTGAGCCCGTTCAACGCGTGGATTTTCCTCAAGGGCCTGGAAACCCTTAACCTGCGCATGCGCGCGCATTGCGCCAACGCCCAGGCACTGGCCGAGTGGCTGGAACAGCAGGACGGCATCGAGAAGGTCCACTACGCCGGCCTCAAGAGCCATCCGCAACACGAGTTGGCCCAGCGCCAGCAACGCGGTTTCGGCGCCGTGGTGAGCTTTGAAGTGAAGGGTGGCAAAGAGGGCGCCTGGCGCTTTATCGATGCCACGCGCCTCATCTCCATCACTGCCAACCTGGGCGACAGCAAGACCACCATTACTCACCCGAGCACCACCTCCCATGGGCGTCTGGCGCCGCAGGAGCGTGAGGCGGCGGGCATCCGTGACAGCCTGATTCGCATCGCGGTGGGCCTGGAAGACGTGATCGACTTGCAGGCAGACCTGGCGCGCGGGCTGGCGGCCTTGTGATCGAGTGGTCCATGGAAGCCGCGACAGCCAGTAACGGGCGCGTTGCGCTGGTCACGGGCGCGGCGCGGGGCATTGGCCTCGGGATTGCGGCGTGGCTGATCAGCGAAGGCTGGCAGGTGGTGTTGACCGATCTGGACCGCGAGCGCGGCACCCGGGTGTCCAAGGTGTTGGGCGACAACGCGTGGTTCATCACCATGGACGTCGCTGACGAGAAGCAAGTGGCCCAGGGTGTGGCTGAAGTGCTGGGGCAGTTTGGACGGTTGGATGCGTTGGTGTGCAACGCGGCAGTGGCCGACCCGCACAACATCACGCTGGAAAGCCTCGACCTGGCGTACTGGAACCGAGTGCTTGCGGTGAACCTCAGCGGGCCGATGCTGCTGGCCAAGCACTGTGCGCCCTACCTGCGCCCATGGCGGAGCGATCGTCAACCTGGCGTCGACCCGGGCCCGTCAATCGGAGGCGGACACCGAAGCCTATGCGGCGAGCAAGGGCGGTTTGCTGGCCTTGACCCATGCACTGGCCATCAGCCTGGGGCCGGAGGTGCGGGTCAATGCCGTGAGCCCTGGCTGGATCGATGCCCGTGACCCCGCGGCACGCCGTGCCGAGCCGCTGAGCGACGCCGATCATGCCCAGCACCCGGCGGGCAGGGTCGGGACGGTGGAGGATGTGGCGGCGATGGTCGCGTGGTTGCTGTCGCGTCAGGCCGGGTTTGTCACCGGGCAGGAGTTTGTCGTAGACGGCGGCATGAGCAAGAAGATGATTTACAGCGAGTAGGGCAGGTGGCCGTGTTGAAGTTATTTTGTCTTTTTCAGAAAAACTTCAAGCAGGCTATTGACTTAGGTTCGGTACCTGCGTAAATTTCGCGGCCTCAACGAAGCAAAGGGTGATTAGCTCAGCCGGGAGAGCATCTGCCTTACAAGCAGAGGGTCGGCGG
>NZ_JBSVWB010000066.1:0-28667 GCF_054071795.1 Pseudomonas sp. SDO5271_S396 | reverse complement strand
CAGCGTCAACCTCAAGCGTTACCAGGGCACCTGGTATGAGCTGGCCCGATTGCCGATGTACTTCCAGCGCAACTGCGCACAGTCCGAAGCCCGCTACACGCTGCTGCCCGATGGCGACATGTCGGTGTACAACCGCTGCCTGACGGCTGAATGGAAGTGGGAAGAAGCCAAGGGTACCGCCACCCCGCAAGTTCCGGGCAAGACCGACAAGCTATGGGTGGAATTCAATAACTGGTTTACCGCCCTGCTACCGGGCGTCGCCAAGGGCGATTACTGGGTGCTGTACGTCAGCGATGACTACAAGACCGCCATCGTCGGCAGCCCGAGCCGGCGTTATATGTGGATCTTGTCGCGCACGCCGACGGTCAACACCGATACCCGCGAAGACCTGCTGAGCAGGGCGCGTCAGCAGGGGTATGACACCACGCGATTGATCTGGCGTACGTCGGACAAACAGATGGCCAAGACCTCGCAATAAACCTGGGTCACCGCTGATCAAAAAATGTGGGAGCTGGCTTGCCTGCGATAGCGTCACTGAGGTGTAACTGATACACCGAGGTGCCTGTATCGCAGGCAAGCCAGCTCCCACATTTGTTATGTGTCGCTGGTTAGCCCAGTAGATCTCTCAATACTTGCGTGAAGGCCCGGCTGCTTTCCTCTTCGCCGGCGTGATGTCCATCGCGCACTACCCATTTGCCGTTCACCAGCACATCGCGAACCTGGCGATCACCACCGGCAAACAACCAACGATTCAAAATCCCGTCTTCACTGGCCGTCGCCAGGTACGGATCACTGCCATCCAGCACTATCCAATCCGCACGCTTGCCCACTTCCAGTCGACCAATCGGCTGGCCTAGCGCCTGGGCGCCGCCGTCCAGCGCGGCATCAAACAGTGTGCGCCCGACCATTGGTTGGTCCGCGCGGTACAAGCGGTTACGCCGTTGGTCACGCAGGCGCTGCCCGTATTCCAGCCAGCGCAACTCCTCCACCACACTCAGCGACACATGGCTGTCGGAGCCGATGCCCATGCGTCCGCCCTGGGCCAGGAAATCCACGGCCGGGAAAATACCGTCGCCCAGGTTGGCCTCGGTGGTCAGGCACAAACCGGCAATCGCGCGGCTCTTGGCCATGCGCGTGACCTCGTCCGCATTGGCGTGGGTGGCGTGCACCAGGCACCAGCGCTCGTCGACGTCGACATGGTCATACAGCCATTGCAGCGGACGCTTGCCGCTCCAGGCCAGGCAGTCATCGACTTCCTTCTGTTGTTCGGCGATGTGGATATGCACCGGGCACGTCGTGTCGCTGGCGCGAAGCACGTCGTCGATCTGTTGCGGGGTGACCGCACGCAAGGAGTGGAAACACAGCCCCAGTTGCTGCGCCGGTTGTGCCGCAAGGATCGGCTTGAGTTGCGCTTGCAGGTCCAGGTAATGCTCGGTGCTGTTGATAAAGCGCCGCTGGCCTTCATTCGGCGCCTGGCCGCCAAACCCGGAGTGGGTGTAGAGCACGGGCAGCAAGGTCAGGCCGATGCCGCTGCTGGCCGCCGCCTGGCTGATCTGCCGCGACAGCTCGGTACGGTCGGCATAGGCCTGCCCGTTGGTGTCGTGATGCACATAGTGGAATTCGGCCACCGAGGTGTAGCCGGCCTTGAGCATTTCGATATACAGCTGGCGCGCGATGACCTGCAATTGCGCCGGGCTGATCTGCCCGACCATGCGGTACATCAGGTCGCGCCAGGTCCAGAAACTGTCATTCGGGTTGCCCGCCACCTCCGCCAAACCGGCCATGGCGCGCTGGAAAGCGTGGGAGTGCAGGTTCGGCATGCCCGCCAAAACCGGGCCTTTCAGCCGTTCGGCGCCCTCTGCGCTGGCGTTGGCCTCAACCTGTGTCAGCAGGCCATCGGCGCTGACTTCAAGACGTACATCGTTGGCCCATCCATTAGGCAGCAGCGCGCGTTCGGCAAAGAAAGCGGACATGATCAGAGCACCCCGGTCGTGTGTTTATTTGTATATACATATACAGACGTTTGCCTGCTCGGTAAACTCCGGCAATCTATGCATCTTTTCAACCTGCAAGGATTTCCTGTGCCGACTCCGCCCGCCAACTCTTCGCTGGCTGCCCACATGGACGAAAGTCCGGCGCCCTTGTATGCCCGCGTCAAACAGATGATCAGCCAGCAGATTCTCAACGGCAACTGGCCGCCGCACTACCGTGTGCCGTCGGAGAGCGAGCTGGTCAGCCAACTGGGCTTCAGCCGCATGACCATCAACCGCGCCCTGCGCGAACTGACCGCCGAAGGTCTGCTGGTGCGCATGCAAGGTGTCGGCACCTTTGTCGCCGAGCCCAAGAGCCAGTCAGCCCTGTTCGAAGTGCATAACATTGCCGACGAGATCGCCTCCCGCGGTCATCGGCATACCTGCCAGGTCATCCATCTGGGCGAAGAGGCTGCCGGTTCCGAGCGCGCCGTTGCCTTGGAGATGCGTGAAGGCGGGCGTGTTTTCCATTCGTTGATCGTGCACTTCGAAAACGACATTCCCGTGCAAATCGAAGACCGTTTCGTCAACGCCCTGGTCGCGCCGGAATACCTGCAACAGGATTTCACCCAGCAAACGCCGTATGCCTACCTGAACCAGGTGGCGCCGCTGACCGAAGGCGAGCACGTGGTCGAAGCCATCCTTGCCGACGCCGCCGAGTGCAAGCTGCTGCAAATCGAACCCACCGAACCGTGCCTGTTGATTCGCCGACGCACCTGGTCCGGTCGCCAGCCGGTGACCGCCGCGCGCCTGATCCACCCCGGTTCCCGTCACAGCCTGGAAGGACGTTTCAGTAAATGAGTGCAGTGAAAGTCTGGCGCGCCGCCGATTACGTACGCATGCCGTGGAAAAACGGCGGTGGCAGTACCGAAGAAATCACCCGTGATGCCGGTACAGGGCTGGATGGCTTTGGCTGGCGCTTGTCGATTGCGGATATCGCTGAGTCGGGAGGTTTTTCGACCTTCGCCGGCTACCAGCGCGTGATCACCGTGATCGAGGGCGCGGGCATGGTGCTGACGGTGGATGGCCATGAGCAGCGCGGGCTGTTGCCGTTGCAGCCGTTTGCGTTCAAGGGTGAAAGCGAGGTGTCCTGTCGCCTGATCACCGGGCCGATTCGCGATTTCAACCTGATCTACTCGCCCCAGCGTTATCACGCGCGGTTGCAGTGGGTGGACGGTGTTCAGCATTTCTTCAGTACGGCGCACACCGTGCTGGTGTTCAGTGTTGCCGATGAAGTGACGGTGCTGGACCAGAAGCTGGGTCATCACGACTGCCTGCAAATCGACGGCAACACCGGGCTGCTGGATATTGCTGTCGCTGGCCGCAGTTGCGTGATCGAGCTGACCGAGCACGCTTGAACGATTACGCGCGCTCCTGGCTCGGCGCCGCGCGTTGCGTCATGTAGCGCTTGGGTGACGTCCCCAGCCCCTTGCGAAACATGGTCACGAAGCTGCTCGCGCTTTCGTAGCCAAGGTCCTCGGCAACCTGCTGCACCGAAGCGCCGGTGCCCAACCACTTGACTGCCAGCATCAAGTGGATCTGCTGGCGCCAGCGTCCAAAACTCATGTTGGTTTCCAGGCGCAGGTTGCGCGCCAGGCTTCGTTCGCTCATGGCCACTCGACGCGCCCAGGTCTGCACGGTGCCCCGGTCTGCCGGATTATTCATGATCATTTCGGCCAGCGCTTTGAGCTTTGCGGATTTGGGCATCGGCAAGTGCAGGTTGCCCGTGGGCAGCGTGGCGATTTCTTCGAGCAGCAGCGCCATCACCTGTGATTCCATCCCGCCTTCGGGATAGAGCAGCGGGTAGCTGGCGGCACGCATCAATAGTGCGCGCAGCAGCGGTGTCACGGTGATGGAGCAGCACTGGCGGGGCATGTTCTGCGCGAGCGCCGGCTCGATGAATGCGCTGTAGCCTTCGATGGCGCTGGCGATCTTCACATTGTGCGGCACGTCTCCCGGTACCCACAGTGCGCTTTGTGGCGGCACGATCCACAACCCATCCTCAAGCTCGCAACTGAGCATGCCGTGCATCAGTAACACCAACTGGCTTTTGCGGTGCCGGTGAAAGTCCGTCTCGACACGCTCCAGATGCTCGCTCATGTAGCCGTACACCACGACTGGGCGAGGCACGTCATCCGGCTCTACCCAGTCCGTACCGTCGGGCTCGGTACCAACCTCTGCATCGCGCAAGACAGGCATGGAGAAGTCCATTTTTGATGTGGCAGGATTTCAAAAGATTTTGGCTTTATTGCCCAATGCCTTCAAGTGGCGTGCGCTCTATCCTGCCCCCGGACCCCTATTGCAGGCGCGGTAGCGTGGCCACTTCATACAGAGGCTTGGCACCATGAATTCATTGAGCTATGGGCGTGTCGCCGACACATTGCAGCGACTGTTCAAAGAAGCCGAACAGGCAGACAGGGCGTTGATGGAGCGGTTCGACGGCGTGGACTCGCCCGAACAGATGATCACCGAACACCTTGAGCAGGAGCGCAATGATCTGCGGCAGGTGTACCGCGGCTACGTCAACAACTTCCTGAATGTGACCCCGGAATATGGCTGTTTCCTCTACCAGTGCGCACGGGCACGTGAAGCCACCCGCATCGTTGAGTTCGGCACCTCGATGGGGATTTCCACGCTGTACCTGGCGGCAGCGTTGCGTGACATGGGCGGTGGCCACTTGATCAGCACCGAGCTTGAGCCGCAGAAGGCTGCGCGTGCCCAGGCCAACCTCGAGGCGGCGGGCCTGGCGGACTTGGTCGAGATTCGCGTGGGGGATGCCCGCGAGACGCTTGAGTCTATCGAGGGGAAAGTCGACCTGGTGTTACTGGACGGCGCGTTCACCCTGTACCTGCCGGTGCTGAAGTTGCTGGAGCCGCACCTCAAGACCGGCACACCGGTGCTCGCGGAAAATGCCTTCGACCAGGACAACGAATACCTGGCGCACGTCCGCGACCCCGCCAATGGCTATCTGTCCCAGGCGCTGGAGATCAATCCGGGCAGGGGTAACGAATTCAGTGTGACAACCGGGTGGAATGCAAGGGCGCGCTGATACCTCGCCCTGTTCACAAACTGTTTCCGAAGCGCGCACCAATTTGTTACCGAATGCCCCAGCGTGGCGCAAAGCCACGCTGTCCCGGCAAGCCGTACTCGCTGCAAAGCCCTTCCGCAAGAAATTTCATCAAGCCTCGAAGCCTTGGTTTCCAAGGCGCGCAGGCAATTTACAAAAAAACCTCAACGCTATGATCGCTAAGTTGGCCGCTTGATTGCATATGCTTGTATGTACAAGTAAATATGTGTGCGTAAGAGTCACTGCCAATCCTCTTCGCACCCATCATGTTCGCGCATCGATCGCTGAGGAGTTTTTGTTGTGACCAAGCCTACTAAATACCGTGACGTAGAAATCCGCGCCGCCCACGGTAACAAGCTCACCGCCAAAAGCTGGCTGACTGAAGCGCCGCTGCGCATGCTGATGAACAACCTCGACCCGCAAGTGGCCGAAAACCCGAAAGAACTGGTGGTGTATGGCGGTATTGGCCGTGCGGCGCGTAACTGGGAGTGCTACGACCAGATCGTCGAGAGCCTCACTCACCTGAACGACGACGAAACCCTGCTGGTGCAATCCGGCAAGCCGGTCGGTGTGTTCAAGACCCACAGCAACGCCCCGCGCGTGCTGATCGCCAACTCCAACCTGGTACCGCACTGGGCCAGCTGGGAACACTTCAACGAACTGGATGCCAAGGGCCTGGCCATGTACGGCCAGATGACCGCCGGCAGCTGGATCTACATCGGCAGCCAGGGCATCGTGCAGGGCACCTACGAAACCTTCGTCGAAGCCGGTCGTCAGCACTACAACAGCGACCTGACCGGCCGCTGGGTCCTCACCGCCGGTCTGGGCGGCATGGGTGGCGCCCAGCCTCTGGCAGCCACCTTGGCCGGTGCCTGCTCGCTGAACATTGAATGCCAGCAGGTCAGCATCGACTTCCGTCTCAACAGCCGTTATGTCGACGAGCAGGCCACCGACCTCGACGACGCCCTGGCGCGTATCGCCAAGTACACCAAGGAAGGCAAGGCCATCTCCATCGCCTTGCTGGGCAACGCGGCGGAAATCCTGCCGGAGCTGGTCAAGCGCGGCGTGCGCCCGGACATGGTCACCGACCAGACCAGCGCCCACGACCCACTCAACGGCTACCTGCCGGCTGGCTGGACCTGGGACGAATACCGCGCTCGTGCCAAGACCGAACCCGCTGCCGTGATCAAGGCCGCCAAGCAGTCCATGGCCGTGCACGTCAAAGCCATGCTGGAATTCCAGAAGCAAGGCATCCCGACTTTCGATTACGGCAACAACATCCGTCAGATGGCGCAGGAAGAAGGCGTGGAAAACGCGTTCGACTTCCCGGGCTTCGTTCCGGCCTACATCCGTCCACTGTTCTGCCGTGGCATCGGTCCGTTCCGTTGGGCAGCCCTGTCGGGCGACCCGCAGGACATCTTCAAGACCGACGCGAAAGTCAAAGAGCTGATCCCGGACGACGCTCACCTGCACAACTGGCTGGACATGGCGCGCGAGCGCATCAGCTTCCAGGGCCTGCCGGCGCGTATCTGCTGGGTTGGCCTGGGCCAGCGCGCCAAGCTGGGTCTGGCGTTCAACGAAATGGTGCGCCGTGGCGAGCTGTCGGCACCGGTCGTAATCGGCCGTGACCACCTGGACTCCGGTTCGGTCTCCAGCCCGAACCGCGAAACCGAAGCCATGCAGGACGGTTCCGATGCGGTCTCCGATTGGCCGCTGCTCAACGCCCTGCTCAACACCGCGAGCGGCGCGACCTGGGTTTCGCTGCACCACGGTGGCGGCGTGGGCATGGGCTTCTCGCAGCACTCCGGCATGGTGATCGTCTGCGACGGTACCGACGAAGCGGCTGAGCGCATTGCCCGTGTGCTGCACAACGACCCGGCCACCGGTGTGATGCGTCACGCAGACGCCGGTTACCAGATCGCGATCGATTGCGCCAAGGAACAGGGCCTCAATCTGCCGATGATCAAGTAACGACCGGCCCGGTTCCTGTGGGGGCCGGGCTTGTGTGGGAGCTGGCTTGCCTGCGATGGCATCACCTCGGTTCTACCGACAGACCGAGCCGCCAGCATCGCAGGCGAGCCAGCTCCCACAGAAGAGCAATTTGTACGCACAACAATCCATCAGAGGTTGAACAGACATGGCTGCAAACGGCACCACCCCGTTGATCGAAAGGCGTTCGATCGACTACATCCCGGAAGCGGAAAGACACGGTCGTCTGTTTAGCCAGTTCACCCTGTGGATGGGTGCCAACCTGCAGATCACCGCGATTGTCACCGGGGCTTTGGCCGTGGTGCTGGGCGGTGATGTGTTCTGGTCGTTGATCGGTCTGCTGATCGGTCAACTGATCGGCGGCGGAGTCATGGCGTTGCATGCGGCGCAGGGGCCCAAACTGGGCTTGCCGCAGATGATCTCCAGCCGCGTGCAGTTCGGTGTGTATGGCGCGGCCATACCCATCGTGCTGGTGTGCCTGATGTACCTGGGTTTCACCGCCACCGGTACGGTACTGTCCGGGCAGGCGCTGGGCCAGTTGTTCGGGGTCAGCGACAGTGTCGGCATCCTGATCTTCGCCAGCGTCATCGTGTTCGTCACGGTGCTCGGTTACCGGGTGATCCACTTCATCGGGCGTGTTGCGAGCATTCTGGGCGTGATCGCCTTTGTTTACCTGTTCAGCCGCCTGATGGGCCAGACCGACGTGGGTGCGCTCTTGCAGATTCGCCACTTCAGCTGGAGCAGCTTCCTGCTGGCGGTGTCGCTCGCGGCCTCCTGGCAGATCGCCTTCGGCCCTTACGTGGCGGACTATTCACGTTATCTGCCGAGCAAGACGTCTTCGGTGAAAACCTTTCTGGCCGCCGGCGCCGGTTCGGTGGTGGGAGCGCAAGTGGCGATGATCCTCGGCGTGTTTGCCGCGGCCATGTCCAATGGGCAATTCGCCGGTCACGAAGTGGCCTACATCGTGGGCTTGAGCGGGACGGGGGCCACCGCTGCGCTGCTGTACTTCAGCATCGCCTTCGGCAAGGTCACCATCTCAACGCTGAACTCCTACGGCAGCTTCATGTGCATCGCGACTATCATCAGCGGCTTTCGTGGCCACCTGACGGTCACGCGTCTGCAACGTCTGGTGTTCGTGCTGGTCATCGTCGGCGCGGCCACTCTGATCGCGCTGCTTGGCCAGCATTCGTTCCTGGGTGCGTTCAAGTCTTTCATCCTGTTCCTGCTGGCGTTCTTCACGCCCTGGAGCGCGATCAACCTGGTGGACTACTACTGCATCACCCGCGAGCGCTATGACGTACCGGCACTGGCGGACCCGAACGGTCGCTACGGGCGTTGGAACCTGCTGGGTATCAGCGTTTACGTGTTCGGCGTGCTGGTGCAATTGCCGTTCATCTCCACCAAGTTCTACACCGGCCCCTTGGTGGCCGCCCTGGGCGACGTGGATATTTCCTGGATCATCGGTCTGGTGCTGCCTGCGGCGCTGTACTACGTGTGTGCGAAGAAATGGCACGGCACGGTGCCCGATCAACTGATCCTGCCGGTAGAGCAGGGCGCTATACCAAAAGCAAACGGGCTGGCTGCACAAGCCTGATGGGACGTGGACAGGGCAGGATGCCTACTGACTGCCGTAATCCATTTCAAGATTGGGAGCGTCACAACAATGAAAATGAATAAGACCCTGTTGGCCACACTGTTTTCCGCAGGCTTGCTGGCCAATGCTGGCGCCCAGGCGGCTGGCTGGTGCGAGTCCGGCAAACCGGTGAAATTCGCCGGCCTGAACTGGGAAAGCGGCATGTTGCTCACCGACATCCTGCAAACCGTGCTGGAAAAAGGCTACGACTGCAAAACCGACAGCCTGCCGGGCAACTCCATCACCATGGAAAACGCCCTGAGCAGCAACGACATCCAGATCTTCGCCGAGGAGTGGGTAGGCCGCAGCGAAGTCTGGAACAAGGCCGAGAAGGCCGGCAAAGTCGTCGGCGTCGGCGCCCCGGTAGTGGGTGCCATCGAAGGCTGGTACGTGCCGCGTTATGTGATCGAAGGCGATGCCAAGCGCAAGCTGGAACCCAAGGCCCCGGACCTGAAAAACATCGCCGACCTGGCCAAGTACGCCTCGGTGTTCAAGGACCAGGAAGAACCGTCCAAGGGCCGTTTCTACAACTGCCCGGCCGGCTGGACCTGCGAGCTGGACAACAGCGAAATGCTGAAAAGCTACGGCCTGGAAAGTTCCTACACCAACTTCCGTCCGGGCACCGGCCCGGCGCTGGATGCGGCGGTGCTGTCGAGCTACAAGCGCGGCGAGCCGATCCTGTTCTACTACTGGTCGCCTACGCCACTGATGGGCCAGGTCGATCTGGTGAAACTGGAAGAAAAACCCGGCGTGGATAAAAGCGTGACCATCAAGGTCGGCCTGTCCAAAACCTTCCACGAACAGGCACCGGAGCTGGTGGCCGTGCTGGAAAAGGTCAACCTGCCGATCGATCTGTTGAACCAGAACCTGGGCCGCATGGCCAAAGAGCGAATTGAGTCGCCAAAACTGGCGAAAATTTTCCTCAAGGAACATCCTGAGGTCTGGCACGCCTGGGTGAGCGACGACGCAGCCAAGAAAATCGACGCGGCCTTGTAGGTCAAGCGTGCCCGGCTACCCTGAGGGGCAGCCGGGCGCCTGGCCACAACCCACTGGATCGAGAGCACGATATGTTTCCTGAGAGTTTTACGTTTTCCATTGCCGACTGGGTCAACGGTTGGGTGGATTCACTGGTCACCAACTATGGGGATGTGTTCCGGCACATCTCCGACACCCTGCTGTGGGCCATCGTCAACCTGGAAGGGTTGCTGCGCGCAGCGCCCTGGTGGCTGATGTTGGCCATTGTCGGCGGTGTGGCATGGCACGCCACCCGCAAGGTGGTGACCACGGCGGTCATCGTCGGTTTGCTGTTCCTGGTGGGCGCGGTCGGCCTGTGGGACAAACTGATGCAGACCCTGGCCTTGATGATGGTCGCCACGGTGATCTCGGTGCTGATCGGCGTGCCGTTGGGCATTCTGTCCGCCCGCAGCAATCGCCTGCGTTCGGTACTGATGCCGCTGCTCGACATCATGCAGACCATGCCGAGCTTCGTGTACCTGATCCCGGTGTTGATGTTGTTCGGCCTGGGCAAGGTTCCGGCGATTTTTGCCACGGTGATCTACGCGGCACCGCCGCTGATTCGCCTGACCGACCTCGGCATCCGCCAGGTGGACGGCGAAGTCATGGAAGCCATCAACGCCTTCGGTGCCAACCGCTGGCAGCAACTGTTCGGCGTACAACTGCCGCTGGCACTGCCCAGCATCATGGCCGGTATCAACCAGACCACCATGATGGCGCTGTCGATGGTGGTGATCGCCTCGATGATCGGCGCCCGTGGCCTGGGTGAAGACGTACTCGTCGGCATCCAGACGCTCAACGTCGGTCGTGGCCTCGAAGCGGGGCTGGCGATCGTGATTCTCGCAGTGGTCATCGACCGCATTACCCAGGCCTATGGTCGTCCACGGCATGAGGCGAGCAAATGACTACTGTCAGCAAAATCGAAGTCAAAAACGTCTTCAAGATCTTCGGCGCCCGTTCCAGCGACGCGCTGGCCCTGGTCGGCCAGGGCAAGACCAAGGACCAGGTGCTGGCCGAGACCGGTTGCGTGGTCGGCGTGAACGACCTGTCCCTGAGCATCGGCACCGGCGAGATCTTCGTGATCATGGGGCTGTCGGGTTCCGGCAAGTCGACCCTGGTGCGTCACTTCAACCGCCTGATCGACCCTACCAGCGGCGCGATCCTGGTGGACGGCGAAGACATCCTGCAACTGGACATGGACGCCCTGCGTCAATTCCGTCGGCACAAGATCAGCATGGTATTCCAGAGCTTCGGCCTGCTGCCCCACAAGAGCGTGCTCGACAACGTCGCCTACGGCCTGAAAGTGCGCGGCGAAACCAAGCAGGTCTGCGCCGAGCGCGCCCTGCACTGGATCGAAACCGTGGGCCTCAAGGGCTACGAAAACAAATACCCGCACCAGCTTTCCGGCGGCATGCGTCAACGTGTCGGCCTGGCCCGTGCATTGGCTGCCGACACCGACATCATCCTGATGGACGAGGCGTTCAGCGCCCTCGACCCGCTGATCCGCGCCGAAATGCAGGACCAGTTGCTGGAGCTGCAAAAGACCCTGCACAAGACCATCGTGTTCATCACCCACGACCTCGACGAGGCCGTGCGCATCGGCAACCGCATTGCGATCCTCAAGGACGGCAAGCTGATCCAGGTCGGCACCCCTCGGGAGATCCTGCATTCGCCGGCGGATGAGTACGTGGACCGGTTCGTTCAGCGGCGTGCGGCGGTGGTCTGAAAGACGTCATCGCAGGCAAGCCAGCTCCCACATTTGAAGTGTGTGAACCCGATCGAATGTGGGAGCTGGCTTGCCTGCGATAGGGCCGGTAAGGCTGTAAAGAATTCAAGAAGGTATGAAGATGCCCCAGGCAACAAAAATCACCATCGCGGACACGCCATTGCGCTGGCAGGACGTGGTCGCCGTCGCCCGTCACGGCGCTGTCCTGGAACTCTCGGGTCAGGCCTGGGCGCGCATCGACAACGCCCAGGCGATTGTGCAGCGCATCGTCACCAGCGGTGAGCGCGCCTATGGCGTGAACACCGGCCTGGGCGCGCTGTGCAATGTGTCGCTCAAGGACGAGCAACTCAGCCAGCTGTCGCGCAACACCCTGTTGAGCCACGCCTGTGGCGTGGGCCCGGTGCTCAGCGACGAGCAGACCCGCGCGATCATCTGTGCGGCGATCATCAATTACAGCCACGGCAAGTCCGGCCTGCATCCGCAGGTGGTGCATTCGCTGCTGGCGCTGCTCAACCACGGCATCACGCCGCAAGTGCCGTCCCAGGGGTCGGTAGGTTACCTGACCCACATGGCCCATGTCGGCGTGGCGTTGTTGGGGGTGGGCAATGTGAGTTACCGGGGCCAGATCGTTGCGGCTCAGGAAGCGTTGAGCGCGGAAGGCCTGCAACCGGTCGTCCTCGGCGCCAAGGACGGCCTGTGCCTGGTCAACGGTACGCCGTGCATGACCGGCCTGAGTTGCCTGGCCCTGGCGGACGCCCATCACCTGTTGCAGTGGGCCGATGTTATCGGCGCCATGAGTTTCGAGGCCCAGCGCGGCCAGATCGACGCCTTCGACGAAGCCATCATCGCCCTCAAGCCACACCCGGGCATGCAACACGTGGGCATCAACCTGCGTGCCTTGCTCGACGGCAGTGAAGTGGTCGCCAGCAGCAAGGGCATCCGTACCCAGGACGCCTTGAGCATCCGCTCGATTCCGCAGATCCACGGCGCGGCGCGCGACCAGGTGGAACACGCCACGCGCCAGATCGAGACCGAACTCAACGGCGCCACCGACAACCCGCTGCTGCTGGGTACGCCGGACAACTACCGCGTGATGTCCCAGGCCAACCCGCACGGGCAGTCCGTGGCGTTGGCGGCGGATATGCTGGCAATCGCCATGGCCGAAATCGGCTCCGTCGCCGAGCGTCGCCTGGACCGTTTGATCAACCCGCACGTCAGCGGCTTGCCGGCGTTCCTGGTGAGCAACCCCGGGGTCAACTCCGGGATGATGATCGTGCAATACGTCGCCGCGTCCCTGTGCGGGCAGAACCGCCAGCTGGCGCAACCGGCGGTGCTCGACAATTTCGTCACCTCGGGCCTGCAGGAAGACCATCTGAGCATGGGCACCAATGCCGCGCTCAAGCTGCACCAGGTGTTGGCCAACGTGACCCAGATCCTCGCCATCGAGTATTTGCTGGCGTCCCAGGCGTTCGAGTTTTTGAAGGACCAGCGTTTCGGCGCCGGTACCGACCGCGCCTGGCGTGCGTTGCGTGAAGTGGTGCCGGCCTACGAACAGGACCGCTGGCTGGCGCCGGACATCGCCACCGCCGCCGTCTTGCTCAAGGACACCGAGTTGCTGCACCGCACCTTGCCGAACCTGCACTGACGTTTTTCCAACAATAACCAGCGTGCCAAGCCGAACGTCACTCTAAAAGAGGGCCACGGCGGATAACGGAAGCATCCGGAGCGACTGGTAGTTAACAACACTCTCAAAAGGAGCATGAATGTGACTGCGCTAAACCTGATTCCAGGCCAACTGAGCCTTGCCCAACTGCGGGCCATCTACCAGCAGCCGGTAACCCTCAGTCTGGATGACAGCGCCACGGCGCAGATCGACGCCAGTGTCGCCTGCGTGGAGCAGATTCTCGCTGAGAACCGCACCGCCTACGGCATCAACACCGGTTTCGGTCTGCTGGCCTCGACCCGCATCGCCAGCGAAGACCTGGAAAACCTCCAGCGTTCTCTGGTGCTGTCCCACGCCGCCGGCGTGGGTGAACCCATCAGCGATGCGCTGGTGCGGCTGGTCATGGTGCTCAAGGTCAACAGCCTGAGCCGTGGGTTCTCGGGCATCCGTCGTCAGGTGATCGACGCGCTGATCGCCCTGATCAACGCCGAGGTATACCCGCACATTCCGCTCAAGGGCTCGGTCGGTGCCTCCGGTGACCTGGCGCCGCTGGCCCATATGTCTCTGGTGTTGCTGGGCGAAGGCAAGGCACGCCACAAGGGCGAATGGCTGGAGGCCACCGACGCGCTGAAAGTCGCCGGCCTCGCGCCGTTGACCCTGGCGGCGAAGGAAGGTCTGGCCCTGCTCAACGGCACCCAGGTGTCCACCGCGTTTGCCTTGCGTGGCCTGTTCGAAGGCGAAGACCTGTTCGCCGGTGCCCTGGTCAGCGGCGGCCTCACGGTGGAAGCGGTGCTGGGCTCGCGCTCGCCGTTCGATGCGCGCATTCATGCCGCTCGTGGCCAACGCGGGCAGATCGACTCGGCGGCGGCCTACCGTGACCTGCTGGGCGAAAGCAGCCAGGTGTCGCAGTCGCACCAGAACTGCGACAAGGTGCAAGATCCATATTCCCTGCGTTGCCAGCCACAAGTCATGGGCGCCTGCCTGGCCCAGTTCCGCCAGGCTTCCGAAGTGTTGGTAGTAGAAGCCAACGCCGTATCCGATAACCCGCTGGTGTTCGCCGCCGAAGGTGACGTGATCTCCGGTGGCAACTTCCACGCCGAGCCGGTGGCCATGGCCGCTGACAACATCGCGCTGGCCATCGCCGAAATCGGCTCGCTGAGCGAGCGTCGCATCTCGCTGATGATGGACAAGCACATGTCGCAACTGCCGCCGTTCCTGGTGGGCAATGGTGGCGTGAACTCCGGCTTCATGATCGCCCAGGTGACCGCCGCCGCGCTCGCCAGCGAAAACAAGGCGCTGGCCCATCCCCATAGCGTTGACAGCCTGCCGACGTCGGCCAACCAGGAAGACCACGTATCGATGGCTCCGGCTGCGGGCAAGCGCTTGTGGGAAATGGCTGAGAACACCCGAGGGATTCTGGCGGTGGAATGGCTGGCCGCGTGCCAGGGCCTGGACCTGCGTGACGGCCTGAAAACCTCGCCTGCGCTTGAAAAGGCGCGCGGGATCCTGCGCGACAAAGTGGCGTTCTACGAGAAAGACCGCTTCTTCGCGCCGGACATCAACGCCGCCAGCGAACTGCTCGCCAGCCGCTGCCTGAATGAGCTGGTGCCGGCCAGGTTGCTGCCGAGCCTCTAAGGCTGACGCAGATCCAGGTGGGAGCTGGCTTGCCTGCGATAGCGACCTGTCAGTCAGGAAGTTGGCGACTGACACACCGACATCGCAGGCAAGCCAGCTCCCACAGTTGAGCGTTCGCAGCGCAAAATTTTCTCAGGATAAAAATAATTAGGGACGAGAAATGCACCAGCAAGAAAAGGGTTTGAAACGCGGGCTAAGCGCCCGACATATTCGCTTCATGGCACTCGGTTCCGCGATCGGCACCGGGCTGTTCTACGGCTCCGCCTCGGCGATCCAGATGGCTGGGCCTGCCGTGCTGCTGGCTTACCTGATCGGTGGCGCCGCCGTGTTCATGGTGATGCGCGCCCTCGGCGAAATGGCGGTGCACAACCCGGTGGCCGGCTCCTTCGGCCAGTACGCCAGCACCTACCTGGGGCCCATGGCCGGTTTTATCCTCGGCTGGACCTACGCGTTTGAAATGATCATCGTCTGCCTCGCCGACGTCACCGCCTTCGGCATCTACATGGGCTTCTGGTTTCCCGAAGTCGCGCGTTGGGTCTGGGTGCTCGGCATCGTGTTTCTGATCGGCGGCCTGAACCTGTGCAACGTCAAAGTGTTTGGCGAAATGGAGTTCTGGCTGTCGTTGCTCAAGGTCGGCGCCATTGTCGCGATGATCCTTGGCGGCCTGGGCATCATGCTGTTTGGCATCCACTCGGCCGGCGAGACCCAGGCCAGTGGCCTCAGCAATCTCTGGGCCCATGGCGGCTTCATGCCCAACGGCATCGGCGGTCTGATCGCCTCGTTCGCGGTGGTGATGTTCGCGTTCGGCGGCATCGAAATCATCGGCATCACCGCCGGTGAAGCCAAGGACCCGCACCGCGTGATCCCCAAGGCGATCAACGCGGTGCCGCTGCGCATCCTGTTGTTCTACGTGCTGACCTTGTTCGTGTTGATGGCTATCTACCCGTGGCCGCAGATTGGCAGCCAAGGCAGCCCGTTCGTGCAGATCTTCAGCAACCTCGGCATCGGCTCGGCGGCGACCATCCTCAATATCGTAGTGATTTCGGCGGCGGTCTCGGCCATCAACAGCGACATCTTCGGCGCCGGCCGCATGATGTACGGCCTGGCTCAACAAGGGCAGGCACCCAAGGGATTTGCGCAGCTGTCGAAACACGGCGTGCCGTGGATGACCGTGGTGGTGATGGGCGCGGCCTTGCTCGGCGGCGTGGTGCTCAACTACCTGATCCCGGAAAACGTGTTCCTGCTGATCGCCTCGATCGCCACCTTCGCCACCGTGTGGGTGTGGCTGATGATTCTGTTCACCCAGGTCGCCATGCGCCGCTCGATGACCAAAGAGCAGGTGGCCGAACTGAAATTCCCGGTGCCGTTCTGGCCCTATGCGCCGGCGGCGGCCATCGTGTTCATGCTGTTTGTGTTTGGTGTGCTGGGTTACTTCCCCGACACCCAGGCCGCCTTGCTGGTCGGCGCCGTATGGATCGTGCTGCTGGTCGTGGCCTACCTGCTGTGGGTCAAGCCTGCGGCAGGGCAAGCGGCCAAGGTCCACTACGACCCGGCTTTGTCTCATCGTTAATCTAGGGAGGCGTTGATGAAAACGCTTTGGCAACACTGCCACGTCGCAACCATGGCCCGGGGCAAATACTCGATCATCGAGGATGCCGCCATGGTCACTGCCGGTTCGCTCATCGAGTGGATCGGTCCGTTGGCTGAACTGCCGAAAGGTGACTATGCGCAGGTTCACGACCTGCAAGGCGCATGGGTCACCCCCGGGCTGATCGACTGCCACACCCACACAGTGTTCGGTGGCAATCGCAGCGGCGAATTCGAGCAACGCCTGGAAGGCGTGAGCTATGCCGAAATCGCGGCCAAGGGCGGCGGTATTGCCAGCACCGTGCGTGCGACCCGAGCGGCCAGCGAAGATGAACTGTTCGCCAGCGCAGAAAAGCGCCTGCGCAGTTTGCTGCGCGACGGCGTCACCACCGTTGAGATCAAGTCCGGCTACGGCCTGGACCTGGCCAACGAACGCAAGATGCTGCGCGTAGCCCGTCGCCTCGGCGAAGCGCTGCCAGTGAGCGTGCGCGCCACGTGCCTGGCGGCCCATGCGCTGCCGCCCGAGTACAAGGACCGCGCTGACGATTACATCGACCATATCTGCGCCGAGATGCTGCCGGCCCTGGCCGCCGAAGGCCTGGTCGACGCGGTGGATGCCTTCTGCGAATACCTGGCGTTTTCCACCGAGCAGGTCGAGCGCGTGTTCAAGGTCGCCCAGCAACTGAAGCTGCCGGTGAAGCTGCATGCCGAACAGCTGTCGTCGCTGCACGGCTCCAGCCTGGCGGCGCGTTACCAGGCGCTGTCGGCGGATCACCTGGAATTCATGACCGAAGACGATGCCATCGCCATGGCCGCCGCCGGCACCGTCGCGGTCCTGCTGCCGGGCGCTTTCTACTTCCTGCGTGAAACCCAGTTGCCGCCGATGGACGCCCTGCGCAAACACGCGGTAAAGATCGCCATCGCCAGCGACCTCAACCCCGGCACGTCGCCGGCGTTGTCAGTGCGGCTGATGTTGAACATGGCCTGCACCCTGTTCCGCATGACCCCGGAAGAAGCCTTGGCTGGCGCCACGACCCATGCGGCGACCGCGTTGGGAATGGGTGATACCCACGGTTCGCTGGAGGTGGGCAAGGTGGCCGACTTTGTCGCCTGGCAGATCGATCGTCCCGCCGACCTGGCCTACTGGCTGGGTGGCGAGCTGGATAAACGCGTCGTGCGCCACGGCGTCGATGTCACCGTCTGAGGAGTGTTGTTGTGGATAAGGTTCTGAACTTCAAACAAGGCCGCGTACCGCTGCTGATCAGCATGCCCCACGCCGGCCTGCGCCTGACGCCGGCGGTCGAAGCCGGGTTGATCCCCGAGGCGCAAAGCCTGCCGGACACCGACTGGCACATCCCCACCCTGTATGACTTTGCCGAGGAGCTGGGCGCCAGCACCCTGGCAGCCGAGTATTCGCGGTTCGTCATCGACCTGAACCGGCCTTCGGACGACAAGCCGCTGTACGTCGGCGCCACCACCGGGCTGTACCCGGCGACGTTGTTCGACGGCGTGCCGCTGTTTCGCGAAGGTCACGTGCCGTCCGAGGAAGAGCGCGCCACGTACCTGCAAAAGGTCTGGGGCCCGTACCACCGCACGTTGCAGGAAGAGCTGGCGCGCCTCAAGGCCGAGTTCGGCTACGCGCTGCTGTTCGATGCACACTCGATCCGCTCGGTGATCCCGCACCTGTTCGAAGGCAAGCTGCCGGACTTCAACCTCGGCACCTTCAATGGCGCCGCATGCGACCCGGAATTGGCCAGCCAGCTGGAAGCCATCTGCGCCCGGCACCCGCAGTACACCCATGTGCTCAATGGGCGCTTCAAGGGCGGCCACATCACCCGGCACTACGGCAACCCGGCGCAGGACATCCACGCCGTGCAGCTGGAGCTGGGCCAGTGCACCTATATGGAAGAGTTCGAGCCGTTCCGTTATCGCCCGGACCTGGCCGAACCGACGCGGGTCGTATTGAAGCAATTGCTGGAAGGGTTGTTGGCCTGGGGGCAGAAGCGTTACGGCTGATATCGCCATCGCAGGCAAGCCAGCTCCCACCTTGGAATGCATTTCAAAATGTGGGAGCTGGCTTGCCTGCGATGAGGCCCTCACGGTCGCCCCAGTGCAACTGCCGGTCGCCACAGGTCGTGTTGATCGCATTCGCGCTGGGTAAGGTTGTCGGATAAAAACAACCGAGTGAGCCCACCACCATGAAAAAACTGTTGTTGACCCTCACCGGTGCCGCGCTGCTCAGCGCCAACGCCATGGCCGCCGAACCGGCCTCCTGTAAAACCGTGCGCATGGGTGTGGTCAGCTGGACCGACGTGATCGCCACGTCGGGCATGGCCGATGTGCTGCTCAATGGCTTGGGCTACGACAGCAAGCAGACCAGCGCCGTGCAGCAAATCATCTTCGCCGGCATTCGTGACAAGCGCCTGGATATCTTCCTCGGTTACTGGAAACCTGCGATGGACAACAACATCGCACCGTTCCTGGCTGCCAGGCAGGTCAAGGTATTCGACCAGCCCAGCCTCGCCGATGCCCAGGCTACCCTGGCCGTGCCGCAATACGTGGCGGATGCGGGCTTGAAAACCTTTGCCGACATCGCGCGCTTCAAGGACAAACTGGGTGGCAAGCTCTATGGCATCGAGCCTGGCAGCGGGGCGAATACCGATATCCAGAAAATGATCGATACCAACCGCTTCGGTCTGGGCGGTTTCAAGCTGGTAGCGTCCGGCGAGGCGGGCATGCTCGCGGCGGTGCAGCGTGCGGTGAATCGCAAGGAGTTCGTGGTGTTCGTCGGTTGGACCCCGCACCCGATGAACATCAACATGAAAATGGCCTACCTCACCGGCAGCGAAGGTGTGTTCGGTCCTGATGAGGGTCGTGCCACGGTGTCCACCGTGACCGCGCCGGACTTCGCCGAGCGTTGCCCCAACGCGAACCGGCTGCTGGAAAACCTCACCTTCACCGCCGCCCAGGAAAGCCAGTTGATGGTGCCGATCATGGAACGCCAGTCACCCCAGGACGTGGCCAAGCAATGGTTGCGTGATCATCCCGAGGATTTGCAGCGTTGGCTGGCGGGCGTTACGGCGTTTGACGGCGGCGATGGGGTCGCGGCGGTTCAGGCCAGCCTGAAACCCTGAGCCGAATACGGTAAGTCAAGCAAAGAGGGGTTATGTGGGAGCAGGCAAGCCAGCTCCCACAAGTGATCTCCATTCTCAGGGATGTTTGTGCATGTACCCGATTTCTCCGCAGCTTGCTGCTTTTGTCACCAAAACCGAATCCTTCACCAGCGACGACTCCTCCCTGGCCGGCCTGCGCCAGAACTACGACCGTATGTGCCGCGCGTTCACCCCGCCGCAACCAGAAGGCTTGCGGGTCGAGGACTTCATCCTGGCCGGTGTGGGCGTGCGCAGTTATCTGCCTACCTCGTCGGCTCCGTCGGGTGGCTGGCCGTGCATCCTTTATATGCACGGCGGCGGTTGGGTGGTCGGTGGCCTGGACTCCCACGACTTCATCTGTTTCGAACTGGCCAGCCGCTTGCAGGTGCTGGTGATTGCCATCGACTATCGGCTGGCGCCCGAGCATCCGTTCCCGGCGGCCTATGAGGATTGCCGGGCAGTGTGGCGTGCGATCCAGGCCGGGGAAGCGCCGCACGCCATCGATCTGCACCACCTGGTGGTGGCGGGCGACAGCGCGGGAGGCAATCTGGCCGCGGCGTTGTGCCTGGGGTTGCGAGACGACGAACAGCCGCTGCCGCGGGCCCAGGTACTGATCTACCCGGGGCTGGGAGGGCCGGCCGACCTGCCGTCACGGCGCGACTGCATGGACGCACCGCTGCTCAGCACCGCCGATACCGATTGTTACCTGGCGCTGTACCTGCAAGGCAGCGCCAGCCCTTCGGCCTATGCCATGCCGTTGTTGGCCACGGATTATCGCGGTTTGCCCAAGGCTTTTATTGCCGTGGCCCAGTTTGACCCGTTGCGTGACGACGGCATGCTCTATGCCGAACGCTTGCAGGCCGCCGGTGTGGCGGCTGTGCGTTATCCCGGCAAGGGGCTGGTTCATGGTTGCCTGCGGGCGCGGGGGCAGGTGGCGGAGGTGGACCTGCTCTATGACTACTTGCTGCAGTTCCTGGGTAGCGAAGGGCTGACAGCGCGCTAAGCGCTCAATGACATGCTCATTGCACGATTCGGGTTTATGATGCCAGACGGCAAAATAACAGACGTCCCCCCAGGGATGAACCCGAACCCCTACGGAGCGCGCAATGCAGACTTGGTACCCGCAGATCAAACCCTACGCCCGGCACGATCTGGCTGTCGATGACACCCATACGCTGTATGTCGACGAAAGTGGCTCTCCCGAAGGCTTGCCCGTCGTATTCATCCATGGTGGCCCTGGTTCCGGTTGCGATGCCCAGAGCCGCTGCTATTTCGACCCGAACCTGTACCGCATCGTCACCTTCGACCAGCGCGGTTGCGGGCGTTCCACGCCACGCGCCAGCCTGGAAAACAACACCACCTGGGACCTGGTGGCCGACCTCGAGCGCATTCGTGAGCATCTGGGCATCGACAAATGGGTGCTGTTCGGCGGTTCCTGGGGCTCGACCCTGGCGCTGGCCTACGCGCAAACCCACCCGGAGCGTGTGCACGGCCTGATCGTGCGCGGCATCTTCCTGGCCCGTCCGCAGGATATTCACTGGTTCTATCAGGAGGGCGCGAGCCGCCTGTTCCCGGACTACTGGCAGGACTACCTCGCGCCGATCCCGCCGGAAGAGCGTCACGACATGATCGCGGCCTACCACAAGCGCCTGACCGGCAACGATCAGATCGCCCAGATGCACGCGGCCAAGGCCTGGTCCGGCTGGGAAGGGCGCATGCTTGGCCTGTGCCCGAGCCCGCAGCATGTGGAGCGCTTTTCCGAGCCGCAGCGCGCGCTGTCCATCGCGCGTATCGAATGCCACTACTTCACCAACAACTCATTCCTGGAACCCAACCAGCTGATCCGCGACATGCACAAGATCGCCCATCTGCCTGGCGTAATCATTCATGGCCGCTACGATATGATCTGCACGCTGGATAACGCCTGGGAATTGCACCAGGCGTGGCCCAACAGCGAGTTGCAGGTGATCCGCGAGGCCGGCCATGCCGCGTCCGAGCCAGGTATCACCGATGCACTGGTGCGTGCGACCGGCCAAATGGCACGGCGCTTGCTCGACCTGCCCCCAGAAGAAGCATGAAGGGGCTGTTGCAACGGGTGCGTGGCGCCCGGGTCGAGGTGGAAGGCGAGGTCGTCGGTGCGATTGACCAGGGGTTGCTGGTGTTGGTGGCCGTCGAACCGTCGGACACCCCGGAGAGTGTCGACAAGTTGCTGCACAAGTTGCTCAACTATCGGGTGTTCAGCGACGGCGAGGGCAAGATGAACCTGTCGTTGAAGGACATCGACGGCGGTTTGTTGCTGGTGTCGCAATTTACCCTGGCGGCGGATACCAAGAGCGGGCTGCGGCCCAGCTTCTCCACCGCGGCCCCGCCGGCCCTGGGAGCGGCGCTTTTCGACCATCTGCTGTTACAAGCGCAACAATTGCATGGCAAGGTGGCGTCAGGGCGTTTTGGCGCCGATATGCAGGTGCATTTGGTCAATGATGGCCCTGTGACCTTCCTCTTGCAGACGTGAATGTATTAAAAACGACTTTTAATGCCTAAAAACGCAGGGTTTCGCTACAAATACTTCGTTGTCCCTGATGCGTTGTTTCGCGGGCTGCTAGATAATCGCGCGCTACGGGGACCAGCGTTGTTTGGTCCATTTTTGACTTAGGTAGAGACTTGTCCGACATCCTATGGGGAATCATTTTGACCCGGGGGAGTCGGAACAATGCTCGCCAACCTGGCATATAGATAGCTGGCCGTTGGTTTTTTGATCTGTTTTCGGCGAGGGTTGCTCGTGATTGTTAGTCCCTGTAATGCACCAAAATTGTCTGCCAAACGGTTACGAAACGCACTGGTGACGGGCTCCGCCCTGTTTTGCCTGTTCGGCGCGAGTCAGCTGTGGGCATTCAGTCTGGACGATGTGTCGGCCAAGGCAAAAGAGCTGGCCGGGCAAAAATACGAAGCTCCGCGCAGCAATTTGCCGAACGAATTTCGCGAAATGAAATTCGCGGACTACCAGAAGATTCGTTTCCGCAACGAAAAAGCCGAGTGGGCCGATCAGAACACCCCCTTCAAGCTGTCCTTCTATCACCAGGGCATGCACTTCGATACGCCGGTGAAAATCAACGAAGTCACCTCCACCAGCGTCAACGAAATCAAGTACGACCCGACCCGTTTCGATTTCGGTGACGTGAAGTTTGATCCCAAGGCCACCGAACAACTGGGTTACGCCGGTTTCCGTGTGCTGTACCCGATCAACAAGGACGACAAGCAAGACGAGATCATGACCATGCTCGGCGCGAGCTACTTCCGCGTCGTGGGCAAGGGTCAGGCCTACGGCTTGTCCGCCCGGGGCATGGCGATCGACACCGCATTGCCGTCCGGCGAAGAATTCCCGCGCTTCACCGAGTTCTGGATCGAGCGCCCGAAACCGGGTGAAAAACAGCTGGTCATCTTTGCCCTGCTGGACTCCCCGCGCGCCACGGGTGCCTATCGCCTGACCCTGCGCCCGGGCAGCGACACCATTGTCGACGTAAAATCCCAGATGTTCCTGCGCGACAAGGTCAGCAAACTGGGCGTTGCCCCGCTGACCAGCATGTACCTGTTCGGCGCCAACCAGCCGTCCAAGGTGCTCAACTACCGTCGTGAACTGCACGATTCCAGCGGTCTGTCGATCCATGCCGGCAATGGCGAGTGGATCTGGCGCCCACTGAACAACCCTAAACACCTGTCGGTCAGCAATTACACCGTAGAGAACCCGAAAGGCTTCGGCCTGCTGCAACGTGGCCGCGACTTCAGCCACTACGAAGACCTGGACGATAACTACGACAAGCGCCCAAGCGCCTGGATCGAGCCGGAAGGCGACTGGGGCAAAGGCACCGTCAACTTGGTGGAAATCCCGACTGCCGATGAAACCAACGACAACATCGTTGCGTTCTGGAGCCCTGCGGAGCTGCCGGAAGTCGGCAAGCCCCTGGATGTTTCCTATCGCCTGCACTGGACCATGGACGAGAAGTCCCTGCACCCCGCCGACAGCGCCTGGGTCAAGCAGACCCTGCGTTCCACCGGCGACGTGAAGCAGTCCAACCTGATCCGCCAGCCTGATGGCAGCGTGGCCTACCTGGTGGACTTTGAGGGCCCGTCCCTCAAGGCCCTGCCGGCGGATGCACCGGTGCGCAGCCAGGTGAGTGTCGGCGACAACGCCGAACTGGTGGAAAACAGCGTGCGTTACAACCCGCACACCAAAGGCTGGCGCCTGACCCTGCGCATGAAGATCAAGGACGCGAGCAAGCCGACCGAAATGCGCGCGGCACTGGTGCAGGACGTTGCTGCCCCGGCACCTGAGCAGGACTCGAGCCACGTGCTCAAGGCGGACAAGGTCTTGGCCAAGCAACACGAGAAACAGGCCAGGAAGGACGCCAAAGAAGCGAAAGACAAGGAAGCCAAGCAGCCAGAAGCTGCCCCAGCCACACCGGAGCCGGCCAAGACAGAGCAAGTCCTGACCGAGACCTGGAGCTATCAGTTGCCTGCCGATGAGTAATTCCCAAGCTACGCCGCAGACTCTGTCCGAGTACCTGGCTCATTTACCGATGACCGCCGAGCAGCGCGCCGAACTGGCGGGCTGCACCTCCTTCACCGAGCTGCATGAGCGTCTGTCGTCCGCGACCTTCGACGCGCCGGTCGACGCCGCTCAGGCGTCGGTGGGCCGCCGCCTCACGCTGAACACGGCCGAGGAGCTGCACGACGCCGAAATGCTCGCCGTCGACGCCAGTGGTCGCGTGTGCCTCAAGGCCACGCCGCCGATCCGTCGTACCCGGGTCGTGCCGGAGCCCTGGCGCACCAATATTCTGGTACGTGCCTGGCGCCGGATCACCGGGCGCAGCAATCCGCCGGCCCCGCCGAAGGATGAGCGCGTACTGCCGGCTGCCCGCTGGCGTACCGTGGGTTCGATCCGCCGCTACATCCTGCTGGTGCTGATGCTCGGCCAGACCATCGTGGCCGGCTGGTACATGAAAGGCATCATGCCGTACCAGGGTTGGTCGCTGGTGGACTTCGACGAAATCCGCAACCAGACTCTGCTGCAAACCGCCACCCAGGTACTGCCCTACGCCCTGCAAACCAGCATCCTGATCATGTTCGGGATTTTGTTCTGCTGGGTTTCGGCCGGTTTCTGGACCGCATTGATGGGCTTCCTGGAACTGCTGACCGGCCACGATAAATACCGGATCTCCGGTAAAAGTGCCGGTGACGAGCCGATTCCGCAGGATGCCCGCACCGCGCTGGTGATGCCGATCTGCAACGAAGACGTGCCCCGGGTATTCGCCGGCTTGCGCGCGACCTTCGAGTCGGTGGCCGCCACGGGTGACCTGGACCGCTTCGACTTCTTCGTGCTCAGTGACAGTAACGAAGCCGACATCTGCATCGCCGAGCAGCAAGCCTGGCTCGATGTGTGCCGCGAAGCCGGTGGTTTCGGCAAGATCTTCTATCGCCGTCGTCGCCGTCGCGTAAAACGCAAGAGCGGCAACCTCGACGACTTCTGCCGTCGCTGGGGCGGTGATTACAAGTACATGGTGGTGCTCGACGCCGACAGCGTGATGAGCGGCGAATGCCTGACCAGCCTGGTACGCCTGATGGAAGCTACGCCGGATGCCGGGATCATCCAGACCGCGCCGCGTGCGTCGGGCATGGACACCCTGTATGCGCGCATGCAGCAGTTCGCCACCCGCGTATACGGCCCGCTGTTCACCGCCGGCCTGCACTTCTGGCAGTTGGGTGAATCCCACTACTGGGGCCACAACGCGATCATCCGCATGAAGCCGTTCATCGAGCACTGCGCCCTGGCGCCGTTGCCGGGCAAAGGCGCGTTCGCCGGTTCCATCCTGTCCCACGACTTCGTCGAAGCCGCGCTGATGCGCCGTGCCGGCTGGGGCGTGTGGATCGCCTACGACTTGCCGGGCAGCTATGAAGAACTGCCGCCGAACCTGCTGGACGAACTCAAGCGTGACCGTCGCTGGTGTCACGGCAACCTGATGAACTTCCGCCTGTTCCTGGTAAAAGGCATGCACCCGGTGCACCGCGCGGTGTTCCTTACCGGTGTGATGTCTTACCTGTCGGCGCCGTTGTGGTTCCTGTTCCTGGTGCTATCCACGGCGCTGCTGGCGGTGAACACGTTGATGGAGCCGCAATACTTCATGGCGCCACGCCAGCTGTACCCGCTGTGGCCGCAATGGCATCCGGACAAGGCGGTGGCACTGTTCTCCACCACCATCGTGCTGCTGTTCCTGCCCAAACTGCTGAGCATCATCCTGATCTGGGCAAAGGGCGCGAAAGAGTTCGGTGGCAAGTTCAAGGTGACCTTGTCGATGCTGCTGGAGATGCTGTTCTCCATGCTGCTGGCGCCGGTACGGATGATCTTCCACACCCGTTTCGTGCTGGCCGCGTTCCTCGGCTGGGCGGCGACCTGGAATTCGCCGCAGCGTGACGACGACTCCACCCCCTGGAGCGAGGCGGTCAAGCGCCACGGTCCGCAAACCGTGCTGGGTTTCCTGTGGGCGCTGCTGGTGGTGTGGTTGAACCCGAGCTTCCTGTGGTGGCTGGTGCCTATCGTGGGTTCGCTGATGCTGTCGATCCCGGTGTCGGTGATTTCCAGCCGCGTCGGGCTGGGCCTCAAGTCCCGCGATGAGAGCCTTTTCCTGATCCCCGAGGAATACAATCCGCCGCAGGCGCTGTTGTCCACCGACAAGTACACCCACGAAAACCGCTGGCACGCGTTGAACGATGGCTTCGTGCGCTCGGTGGTCGACCCGCAGCAGAGCGCCCTGGCCTGTGCCCTGGCGACCTCGCGTCACGGTCAGGCCGAGCCGATCGAGTACCTGCGTACCGAACGTGTGCGTCACGCGTTGAAAGTCGGCCCCGCCGGCCTCAACAACGGCGAACGCCTGGCCTTGCTCAGCGACCCGGTGGCCCTGGCCCGTCTGCACGAGCAGGTGTGGGGCGAGGGGCATGCCGAGTGGCTTGCCGCGTGGCGTGATTCGGTGAAAGCCGATCCGCATGCGCCGTTGCTGCCGCTGCAACCGCTGTCGTCCCAGGCTCAACCGGCCTGATTCAGACGCCCCCGAGGGTTCTCCTCGGGGGCGCTTCAAGCGCTGGTCCTACAGCGTTTCCCTCTCCTTCCCTGTTGCGCTAACCCACTGTTATTTCGAAACAAAAGACCTTTGTTCGAAGCGTATTGCCGTGCCCGTGGCTGCGTTAGCATCGCCCCCGAATTGAACGTGGCAACAGGGGGATTCATGATCAAACGCTATGGTGCGGCGCTGCTGATAAGCGTTGTCGCAGTGATTCACATCGGTCTGGTACAGGCGGGCGCAATCGACGACGCTGTCCGGCGCGGCGTGCTGAAAGTCGGCACCACGCCCACTTATGTGCCTTTTGAAATGACTGACCGGCACGGTCGTATCGTGGGTTTTGAAATCGACCTGCTCCAGGCGATGAGCGACGCTTTGGGTATCGAGCTGGAGCTGGTCGCAGTGCCTTACACCGAGCTGTTGCCTGGCTTGCAGGCGAAGCAGTTCGACCTGATTGGCAGCGGCATGACCGTCACCGCCGAACGTAACCTGAAGCTGAATTTCAGCGACTCGTTCATCGTGGTGGGCCAGACCGTGCTGCTGCACCCCAGCCTGGCAGGCAAGGTCACCAGCGTCGAAGACCTCGATGACGCCAGCTATCGCATCGCCGCCAACACGGGCACTACGGGAGAGGCCGCGGCGCGGCGTTTTCTCGGCGCCGCCCGCTTGACCACCTTCGCCACCCCGGATGAAGGGGTCAGGCAGGTGGTGGAAGGCAAGGCCGATGCCTTCATCCATGATGCGCCCTACAACCTGATCGCCATGGTGCGGCCCGAAAACCATGCGCTGCTGCTGTTGGAACAGCCGTTCACCTTCGAGCCCCTGGCGTTTGGCCTGAAAAAAGGCGATTTCGACAGCATCAACTGGATCAACCACTTTCTTAACCAGGTGGCCCAGGATGGCACCTACGATCGGCTGCACGACAAGTGGTTCAAAGACACCGACTGGATGGCTGAAATCGACTCGAAGTCATAACTGCTTACACATCAATCGATTGCGAGCGCGGGGTGCTGAAGTGTCTATCCACGTGGTTTGCTGCACCGTTGTGGGGCTTTTCCGACATACGCTGACAACAATTACCCGTGAAACCTTTGTGACGGCTGGCGAGTGGGTTAGGATCGCACCCCGAAATGGTGCAGCCCTTCTAGCGCGCCAGCCTCACAAGAATCGTTCAGGGGACTTGATGATGAAAAAGTATCTTTCGATGCTGCTGCTCGGCGTTACCGCGCTGGTGGCCGCCAATGCAGCCCAGGCCGGTGCCATCGATGATGCGGTCAAGCGCGGCACGCTGAAAGTCGGCATGGACCCGACCTACATGCCGTTCGAAATGACAGACAAGCGCGGTGAAATCATCGGTTTCGAAGTCGACATCCTCAAAGCCATGGCCAAGTCCATGGGCGTCAAGCTGGAGCTGGTGTCCACCGGCTACGACGGCATCATCCCGGCCTTCCTGACCGGCAAGTTCGACATGATCGGCAGCGGCATGACCCTGACCCAGGAACGCAACCTGCGCCTGAACTTCAGCGAACCCTTCATCGTGGTGGGTCAGACCCTGCTGATTCGCAAGGACCTGGAAGGCACCATCAAGTCCTATAAGGATTTGAACGACGAGAAATACCGCCTCACGTCCAAGCTCGGTACCACCGGTGAGATGGTCGCCAAAAAGCTGATCTCCAAAGCCAAGTACCACGGTTACGACAACGAACAGGAAGGCGTGCTGGACGTGGTCAACGGCAAGGCCGATGCCTTCGTGTATGACGCGCCGTACAACGTGGTGGCCGAGAAGAAAGTCGGCAACGGCAAGCTGGTGTTCCTGGAGGAACCCTTCACCTTCGAGCCTTTGGCGTTCGGTTTGAAGAAGGGCGACTACGACAGCATCAACTTCATCAACAACTTCCTGCACCAGATCCGCAACGACGGCACCTACGATCGCATCCATGACAAGTGGTTCAAGAGCTCCGAGTGGCTCAAGGATATGGAATAAGGCTTTAGACCGAGTCGTGCCCTTCGCGAGCAAGCCCGCTCCCACACTTGACCGAGTTCCAACATGAGAATGCGATCA
>NZ_JBSVWB010000065.1:0-28671 GCF_054071795.1 Pseudomonas sp. SDO5271_S396 | reverse complement strand
TATGCAAGCTGACCCACCGCCATCGCAGGCAAGCCAGCTCCCACAGGGGATCTTCAACAGCCCAACGTCAGTCCTCGAACCCGACCTGTTCGTGGATCTCGTCCACCTTCAACTCCAGGCGGTACGCCACCGCGATGAACAACGCCTGGCACAGGCACAGGGTGGCGCTCAGCGAGCGGAAGGCAAACGACGAGCCTTCATTCACCAGCAGCACCGCGTTCGCCCGCTTGGCCAGGGGCGACAGGTTGCTGTCGGTGATGATCAGGGTCTTGGCCTGGTGGTGTTGGGCAATACGCAGGCAGTGCTGGGTTTCCTTGCCGTAGGGCGTAAAGCTGATGGCGATTACCAGGTCGTTGGCACGCACGCTGCGCATCTGCTCGCGGTAGCTGCCGCCCAGGCCCGAGATCAGGTGGATGCGCTTGTTGGTGTGCTGCAGGTTGTAGACCAGGTAGTCGGCCACCGCGAAGGAGCGGCGCACGCCGACCACATAAATGTTGTCGGCGTTGACCACCAGGTCCACGGCTTTCTCGAACGCGGCGTCGTCCAGTTCCAGCCCCAGGCGCTCGATACCGGAGAGGGTGGCGTTGACGCATTCGCGGGCCAGGTCACCGCCGCTGGCTTTCTGCGACTTGTTGGCGATCATGCTGCGGATGCGCTGCTGGTAGTTCTGCACCGGCGTGGTCTTGTGGGTGTAGGCCTCACGGAACAGCGCCTGCATTTCACTGAAACCACTGAAACCGAAGCGCTGGGAAAACCGCACGATGGCCGACGGGTGCACTTCGCATTCGCGGGCGATGTCGCTGATGCGGTCGACCATGATCCGGTCGCTTTGCTGGCTCATGTAGCTGGCGATGCGCTTGAGCTGGCGCGGCAGGCTCTCGTACTCGTCGGTGATCAGCTGCAACAGGCGTTCGGCATTGATCGGAGGGCTGGCAGGGACTTCTTCCAGGGTGGTCTCGTGATCGGTGCGGGACATGGGCAATCCTTCTGGCTTGTTCTTATAGGGCGCGTAACGCCCCTGACGCTGGGTCGATGGGCGCAAGTCTACAGGGTAGGCGCAAAAAAATACCCCGGCATCACGGCCCCCGTGGCCTGCTGAAACGATGCACTGTCGCTGGCACGCTTCTGTGCAAGCTTAATGGAAAAAATATTCCAATGAAAAATATCTGGAATAAATATTGATTGGTGCCGCCGGACGTTCTAGTCTGCTCCCACCAAGAGCGTTCGCCGTCGCCATGGCGGTGCAGCGCAGGCTGATAAAAATAACAGGAGCCAGCATGGGCCAGACTCGTTTTGCCAGTGGGCGTCAATTGGATCTGATTTGCCTCGGGCGCCTGGGCGTCGACCTCTATGCACAGCAAGTCGGTGCACGGCTTGAGGACGTGTCCAGCTTCGCCAAATACCTCGGCGGTTCCTCCGCCAACATCGCCTTTGGCACCGCCCGGCTCGGGCTCAAGTCTGCGATGTTGAGCCGGGTCGGGGACGACCACATGGGGCGTTTCCTGGTGGAATCCCTGGCCCGCGAAGGCTGCGATGTCAGCGGCATCAAGGTCGATCCGGAACGCCTCACCGCCCTGGTGTTGCTCGGCCTCAAGGACCGCGAAACCTTCCCCCTGGTGTTCTACCGCGAGAACTGCGCCGACATGGCCCTGCGCGCCGAAGACATCAGCGAAGCCTTTATCGCGTCCAGCAAGGCGCTGCTCATCACCGGCACGCATTTCTCCACCGATGGCGTGTACAAGGCCAGCCTCCAGGCGCTGGACTATGCGGCCAGGCACAACGTCAAGCGTGTGCTGGACATCGACTACCGTCCCGTCCTGTGGGGGCTGGCGGGCAAGGCCGATGGCGAAACCCGGTTTGTTGCCGACCAGAACGTCAGCCAGCATGTGCAGCAGATCCTGCCGCGTTTCGACCTGATCGTCGGCACTGAAGAAGAGTTTCTGATCGCCGGCGGCAGTCAAGACCTGCTGACGGCGCTGCGCACCGTGCGTGAACTGACCCCGGCGACTCTGGTGGTCAAGCTCGGCCCGCAAGGTTGCACGGTGATCCACGGCGCGATTCCGGCTCGCCTGGAAGACGGCGCCATCTACCCGGGCGTGCGTGTTGAAGTG
Organism: Pseudomonas sp. SDO5271_S396; assembly: GCF_054071795.1. Lineage (NCBI taxonomy): Bacteria > Pseudomonadati > Pseudomonadota > Gammaproteobacteria > Pseudomonadales > Pseudomonadaceae > Pseudomonas > Pseudomonas sp. SDO5271_S396. Next base: position 26,560 of record NZ_JBSVWB010000065.1, on the reverse strand, counting down.
CTGAACGTGCTGGGGGCCGGCGATGCCTTTATGTCGGGCTTTCTCAGTGGTTGGCTGAATGACGCCAGCGACGAGCGTTGCAGCCAGTTGGCCAATGCCTGCGGCGGCCTGGTGGTGTCGCGCCATGCCTGCGCTCCGGCGATGCCGACGCCCGCCGAACTGGAGTACCTGTTCAACAGCCCGGTGCCGATCACCCGGCCGGATCAGGACGTGACCCTGCAACGCCTGCACCGGGTCACGGTACCGCGCAAGGCCTGGAAGCAACTGTTCGTGTTTGCCTTCGACCACCGTTGGCAACTGGTGGAGCTGGCGCAAAAGGGCGGTCAGGACCCCGCGCGGATCCCTGATATCAAGCAACTGTTCATCCAGGCCGTCGAGCGGGTGGAACACAAACTGCGCGAGCAGGGCGTTGAAGCCGACGTCGGCCTGCTGGCCGACCAACGCTTCGGCCAGGATGCGCTGAATGCCGCCAGTGGCCGTGGCTGGTGGATTGCACGTCCGGTGGAAGTGCAGAACTCGCGGCCCCTGGCCTTCGAACATGGCCGTTCGGTAGGCAGCAACCTGATCGCCTGGCCCCAGGAACAGATCATCAAGTGCCTGGTGCAATTCCATCCCGATGACGAGCCGCTGCTGCGTCTGGAACAGGAGGCCCAGCTCAAGGCGGTGTACGAGGCGTCGATCGTCAGCGGGCATGAGCTGCTGCTGGAGGTCATCCCACCCAAGGATCATCCGTCTACCTACCCGGACGTGCTCTACCGCAGTCTCAAGCGCCTGTACAACCTGGGTATCTACCCGGCGTGGTGGAAGATCGAGGCGCAGTCGGCCGAGGACTGGAAGAAACTCGATGAACTGATCCAGGAGCGTGACCCGTACTGCCGGGGCGTGGTGCTGTTGGGCCTGAACGCGTCGGCCGAGTGCCTTGCCGATGGCTTCCAGCAAGCCGGCCAGAGCACTACGTGTCGCGGTTTTGCGGTGGGCCGTACGATCTTCCAGGAACCGAGTCGCGCGTGGATGGCGGGGGAGATCGATGACGAGACCTTGATCCAGCAGGTGCAGCAGACATTCGAACAACTGATCAACGCCTGGCGCAGTGCTCGAACCTAAGCACAGCTCCCACATAAAGCAGATCTCAGTGCTATCTGAAAACAATAAAAGGTGCAGCCATGCCCGCAATCCGAATTGGCATCAACCCGATTTCCTGGAGCAACGACGACCTGCCGGCCCTGGGCGGTGAAACACCGCTGAGCACCGCGTTGAGTGAAGGCCAGGCAATCGGCTACGAAGGCTTCGAACTCAATGGCAAGTTCCCCAAGGACGCCAAGGGCGTGGGCGATGTGTTACGCCCCTATGGCCTGGCGCTGGTCTCCGGCTGGTATTCCAGTCGTCTGGCGCGGCGTTCGGTGGCGGAAGAAATCGAAGCCATCGCCGGTCATGTCGAATTGCTCAAGCAGAATGGCGCCACAGTGCTGGTGTACGGCGAGGTGGCCGATTCGATCCAGGGCTCGCGTATCCGCCTGATTGAGCGTCCGCGTTTCCACAGCGAGCAAGCCTGGCAGGACTACGCCGACAAACTCACCGAGCTGGCGCGTTTCACCCTGTCCCAGGGCGTGCGTCTGGCGTATCACCACCATATGGGCGCCTACGTCGAGTCCCCGGAAGACATCGACCAGCTGATGCGTCGTACCGGGCCGGAAGTCGGTCTGCTGTTCGATTCCGGCCACTGCTACATGGGGGGCGGCGAACCGCTCGAGGTACTGCGCAAACACATCGACCGCATCTGCCATGTGCACTTCAAGGATGTGCGCAAACCGGTGGTGCAACTGGCGCGCAACCAGATGTGGAGCTTTCCCGATTGCATCGTCAATGGCACCTTCACGGTGCCCGGCGATGGCGATATCGACTTCGCCGAATTGCTCGATGTGTTGCTCGCCGCGAAGTACGCGGGCTGGCTGGTGGTGGAGGCCGAGCAGGATCCGGCCGTGGCGCCGAGCTATATCTATGCGAAAAAGGGCTATGACACGTTGCGGGCGCTGCTCGGCGAGAGGGTTGGACAATGAGTCTGTTGGTCAAAAGCAGCAAACGCGGCCAGACCTTGGTCGCGCTGGAGGACGGGCGCCTGGAGTACGTGGGGTTTGCGGCCTATCGCCTGAGCCTGGGGGAGACCCTGCCGGTCAGCGCAGGTGACAAGGAGTTGTGCCTGGTGCTGCTCGGCGGTCGGGTGAACATCGAAGGCGAAGGCTTCAACTGGCAGAACCTGGGCGATCGCCAATCGGTGTTTGAAGAAAAGTCGCCTTTCGCCGCCTACCTGCCACCGGGTACCGAAGCCCGGGTCACGGCATTGAGCGATGTGCAGATCGCCGTGTGCGCGGCGCCGGGTGCGCCCGGCTACGAACCCCGGCTGATCCGCCCGGAACAGTGCAAGCGCAGTGTGCGCGGCAAAGGCGCCAACACTCGCTATGTATGTGACATCCTGCCCGACAGCGAGCCGGCCCATTCGCTGCTGGTGGTGGAGGTGCGCACGCCGTCGGGGCATTCGTCCAGCTACCCGCCGCACAAGCACGACACCGACGACCTGCCGCACCAGAGCTTTCTCGAAGAAACCTATTATCACCAGATCAACCCGCCCCAGGGCTTCGTGTTCCAGCGCGTCTACACCGACGACCGCAGCATCGACCAGGCCATGGCCGTGGAAAACAGCGACCTGGTGGTGGTGCCCAAGGGCTACCACCCGGTCAGCGTGCCCTATGGCTACGAGTCGTATTACCTGAACGTGATGGCCGGCCCCAAGCGCGCCTGGCATTTCCACAACGACCCGCAGCACAGTTGGCTGTTGGACCTTTGAGCGGTTCCGGACGGAGCACAACAATCATGAAGTCGCCTCTGCGTTTTGCCCTTAACCGCATGGTCGCGCCAAACCTCTCCTTGCCGGACTTCATCCAGTTGGCCGCCGCGCTCAAGTGCGATGCCATCGAGCTGCGCAATGACCTTGCGGACAAGCAGATTGAGTTTGGCGCTCCTGCCAGCCGCGTGCGTGAACTGTGTGCGGCACACGGCATTACGGTGCTGTCGATCAACGCGCTGTACCCCTTTGATAGGTGGAACGACGAGCGCCGTGCCCAGGCCCTCGAACTGGCGACCTACGCCCGCGAGTGCGGCGCCCGAGGCCTGGTGATGTGCCCGCTCAACGCACACGACGACTCGCGCAACGAGGCCCAGCGCGCGGCGGGGCTGCGCACCGCGTTGAGCGAACTGGCGCCGATCCTGCGCGAATTCGGGATTCTGGGTTTTATCGAGCCCCTGGGCTTCGAAGAGTCTGCCCTGCGGCGCAAGCGCGTGGCGGTGGAGGCGATCAAGTCCATCGGCGGGCTGGATGTGTTCCGCCTGGTGCACGACACCTTTCATCATCACTTGGCCCGCGAGCATGAGTTCTTCCCGGAACTGACCGGGTTGGTGCACATCTCCGGAGTGGAGGATGCCGAGGCGCCGCTCAATGCCATCCGCGACGGTCATCGGGTGCTGGTGGGCGAGGGCGACATTCTTGGCAATGCCGCGCAGATCGATACGTTGCTCAGCACCGGCTACGGCGGTTACTTGTCGTTCGAGCCGTTTGCCGAGAGCGTGCATGGATTGGCCGATATCCAGCAGGCCTTGGGGGCGAGCATCGCCCACCTGCAGAAATTCCGAACCTGACACCAGACAAACTGTGGGAGCAGGCAAGCCAGTTCCCACCTGGTTCTTTGTTGATCAATGCAATTGCATTCACACAAGGTGCAAGTGATGACCACAACCCGATTGACCATGGCCCAGGCCCTGGTGAAGTTCCTGGATAACCAATACATCGAAGTCGACGGCGTGCAGAGCAAGTTCGTCGCCGGGGTGTTCACCATTTTCGGCCACGGCAATGTGCTGGGTCTGGGCCAGGCCCTGGAGCAGGACGCCGGCGAGCTGGTGGTGCACCAGGGCCGCAACGAGCAGGGCATGGCCCACGCGGCCATCGGTTTCGCCAAGCAGCACCTGCGCCGCAAGATCTATGCGTGTACCGCGTCGGTGGGGCCTGGTGCCGCCAATATGCTGACCGCCGCTGCAACGGCCACGGCCAACCGTATCCCGCTGCTGTTGCTGCCCGGCGATGTCTATGCCAGTCGCCAGCCCGACCCGGTGCTGCAACAGATCGAGCAGTTCCACGACTTGAGCATCAGCACCAACGATGCCTTTCGCTCCGTAAGCAAATACTGGGACCGCATCAACCGTCCCGAGCAGTTGATGACGGCTGCCATCCACGCCATGCGGGTGCTGACCGATCCCGCCGAGACCGGCGCCGTGACCCTGGCATTGCCGCAGGATGTGCAGGCCGAAGCCTGGGACTATCCGGATTACTTCCTGCAAAAACGCGTGCACCGTATTGAACGGCGCCCGGCGACCGCCGCGATGATCGGCGATGCGCTGGCGGCGTTTCGTGGCAAGCGCAAACCGCTGATCATCTGCGGCGGTGGAGTGAAATACTCCGGTGCGAACGCGGCGTTGCAGGCCTTTGCCGAGCGCTTCGACATTCCGTTCGCCGAAACCCAGGCGGGCAAGAGCGCGGTCGTGTCGAGCCACCCGCTGAACGTCGGCGGCATTGGCGAAACCGGTTGCCTGGCGGCGAACCTGCTGGCTCCCGAGGCGGACCTGATCATTGGCATCGGTACGCGCTACACCGACTTCACCACCTCGTCCAAGTCGCTGTTCAAGCACCCGGACGTGAAATTCCTCAACCTCAACATCAGCCCCTGCGATGCGCTGAAGCTGGACGGTGTGCAGGTGCTGGCGGATGCCCAAACCGCCCTCGAAGCGCTGGCCGATGCCCTGGAGGATTACCGTGCCGGCTGGGGCGGGCAGGTGGCCGACGCTAAAGCCCGGTTGGAGGTCGAAGTGACGCGGGTGCATCAGGTGGAGTACCAGGGCGATGACTTTGTGCCCGAGGTCGACGACCGCCTGGACCGTGCCGTGCTGCGTGAATTCATCGAGCTGACCGGCTCGTGCCTGAGCCAAAGTCGCGTGCTGGGGGTGTTGAACCAACAACTGGCCGACGATGCGATCATCGTCGCCGCCGCCGGCAGCCTGCCCGGCGACCTGCAACGGGCCTGGCACAGCAAGGGCGTCAACACCTACCACGTCGAATACGGCTACTCGTGCATGGGCTACGAGGTCAATGCGGCGCTGGGGGTGAAGCTCGCCGAACCGAGCAAAGAGGTCTACGCGCTGGTCGGCGATGGCTCCTACCTGATGCTGCACTCGGAGCTGGCGACCTCGATTCAGGAGCGGCGCAAGATCAATGTGGTGCTGCTCGACAACATGGCTTTCGGCTGCATCAACAACCTGCAGCTCGGCAACGGCATGGACAGCTTCGGTACCGAGTTCCGCTTCCGCAACCCCGAGAGCGGCAAGCTTGACGGCGGCCTGGTGCCGGTGGATTTCGCCATGAGTGCAGCTGCCTATGGCTGCAAGACCTATAAGGTCAGCAGCGTGGAACAGCTGGAAGCGGCGCTGGCCGATGCGCGGACGCAGACCGTGTCGACGCTGATCGATATCAAGGTGCTGCCCAAGACCATGGTGCATGGCTACCTGTCGTGGTGGCGGGTGGGTGTGGCGCAGGTGTCCACCAGCGAACGCACGAATGCGGCGGCGAAAAAACTCAACGAACACCTGGCCAAGGCCCGGCAGTACTAATAACAAGAGGAGTTTTGTATGTCTTTGAAGCTTGGAGTGATTGGTACGGGCGCCATCGGTCGGGACCATATCCGCCGGTGCAGCCAGACCCTGCTCAACAGTCGGGTGGTGGCGGTGACCGATATCAACCTGGAACAGGCGGCCAAGGTAGTGGCCGACCTGAACATCGGCGCCGAGGTGTATGCCGACGGCCATGCGCTGATCCGTTCGCCTGAAGTGGAAGCGGTGCTGGTGACGTCCTGGGGCCCGAGCCACGAAGAGTTCGTGCTGGCCGCCATTGCCGCCGGCAAACCGGTGTTCTGCGAAAAACCCCTGGCGGTCACCGCCGCAGGCTGTCGCAACATCGTCGATGCTGAGGTCGCCCATGGCAAACGCCTGGTGCAAGTGGGTTTCATGCGTCCCTATGACGAAGGCTATCGCGCGCTCAAGAAAGTGATCGACAGCGGCCAGATCGGCGAACCGTTGATGCTGCATTGCGCGCACCGCAACCCGACGGTGGGCGAAAACTACAAGACCGACATGGCGATCACCGACACCCTGATCCACGAACTGGATGTGTTGCGCTGGCTGCTCGACGACGACTATGTGTCGGTGCAGGTGGTATTCCCGCGCAAATCGAGCAAGGCCCTGGCCCACCTGCGCGATCCGCAGATCGTGCTGCTGGAAACCGCCAAGGGCACGCGCATCGATGTGGAAGTGTTCGTCAATTGCCAGTACGGCTATGACATCCAGTGCGAAGTGGTGGGGGAGACCGGTATCGCCAGGCTGCCGGAGCCGTCCCAGGTGCAATTGCGCAGTGGCGCCAAACTGTCGAATGCGATTCTGATGGACTGGAAGGACCGCTTTATCGATGCCTATGACGTGGAGTTGCAGGCCTTCATCGACAGCGTGCGCGCCGGCCAGGTCGGCGGGCCGTCGGCGTGGGACGGATTTGCGGCGGCAGTGGCGGCGGATGCGTGCATCGAGGCGCAGGGCAGTGAGCAGATTGTGAAGGTGAGTCTGCCGGAGCGTCCGCGTTTTTACGGTTAAACCACTGAAGAAACTCGGTCAAAAATGTGGGAGCTGGCAAGCCAGCTCCCACAGTGGATCCGGTTTCCAATTCAAGAAGGTAGGTATTCATGCGAATCGGACTAGTCGGCTACGGCCACGGAGGGCGCTTCTTTCATGCGCCGCTGATTGCAACGCTGCCCGGCGCCACGTTTGTGGGCGTCGTGACGCGCTCCCCCGAGCGCCGCCTGCAATTGACCACGGACTTTCCCGGTGTGATGGCGTTCGATTCCATCGGCCAGATCGTCGAGGCGGGTGTGGACGCCCTGGTGATTTCCACCACCCTCAAGGGCCGTCCGGCCCTGGTGCTGGAGGCCATCGAGCACGGTGTGGCGGTGGTCAGCGACAAGCCCTTTGCCGCCAATGCCGAACAGGCCCAGGCCCTGATCACCGCCGCCGAACGCCAGGGTTCGTTGCTCAGCGTGTACCAGAACCGGCGCTGGGATTCGGACTACCTGACCCTGCGCAAGCTCATCGCGGCGGGTGCCTTGGGCACCGTCACTCGTTTTGAGTCCCGGGTGGAACGCTACAGCCCTCAAGCCGTCGGCAATGCCAGCGGTGGCGGCTGGCTACGCGACCTGGGCAGCCATCTGGTGGACCAGGCCCTGCAACTGTTCGGGCCGGTGGACCGCGTATTCGCCCAATTGCATTACACCGCCGAACATCCCACGGTGGACCACGGCTTCTTCATGTCCCTGACCCATGCCAACGGGGTGATTTCCCACCTGTCGGGCAATGCCTTGCAAAACTGCCAGGCGCCGCGCTTTCGGGTCAGCGGCACCGGCGGTTGTTACACCGTCGACGGGCTGGACGGTCAGGAAGAGGCGTTGATGGCCGGCAAATCGCCGAAAACCGAAGGTGAACATTGGGGCGCCGAGGAACACCGACGTTGGGGCTGGTTCGAACAAGGTGAGGAGCGTGAGCGGGTACCCTCGGAAAAAGGCTGCTGGACACAGTTCTATCGCCAGTTGCAAAGCGCGGTGCACGGGCAGGGGCCATTGCCGGTCGATGCCGCTGATGCACTGCAAACCACCCGTGTATTGGACGCTGCACGCCTCAGTGCGCAGCGTGGGCAAGTGATCGAAATGAACGCGCTGTAGGGCTTTTCCATGAAAATGGAATAAAATTCTAAAAAATGTTGATATGGAAATTATTTTCCAATACAGTCTTTTCCAGGTTGCATAAAGTAGGTCCGGACCCGATTCGGTCGACTCGACAAAAACAAGATCAAAAACAACCAGGTACCGTCAGATGAAAATCTTCAACGCTGTACTGCGAGTTTTACGCCCTGCCCACACGCCACGCGATCTGCCCCGCGCCCGGCCGTTTTACTTCTCCTTTCTCAATGTGCTTTTCGTCGAAAACAAAGACGCGCTGGTGTGCTGCATTCCGGGCGCGCCCGTCGTCCGGCTGCCTGCCGAACGCTGAACGCTGATAAACGCAACGTCCAAAAAACCAACAAGAAAGTGGAGACAGACCGTTCATGAAGACCCCGATCCGTTTTACCGCGCTGGCCTTGTCCGTGTTGCTCGCCAGCGGTTCTGCCCTGGCTGCCGACCTGAAGATCGGCGTGAGCATGTCTTCGTTCGATGACAACTACTTGACGGGCGTACGTGAAGGCATGGTCCAGCACGTCAAGACCTTCCCCAAGGGCGATGGAGTACAACTGCAATTCGAAGACGCCCGCACGGACGTCGTGAAGCAACTGAGCCAGGTGGAGAACTTCATCGGCCAGAAAGTCGACGCCATCATCGTCAACCCGGTGGATACGGCGTCGACGGCACGGATCAGCAAGGCTGCGACTGAGGCGGGCATTCCGCTGGTGTACGTCAACCGTCGCCCGGACCAGAAAGATCTGCCCAAAGGCGTGGCGGCCGTGACCTCCGACGATGAAGAGGCCGGCCGGCTGCAAATGCAGTACATCGCCGATAAGCTCGGCGGCAAAGGCAGCGTTGTGATCCTGCTGGGTGACCTGGCGAACAACTCCACCACCAACCGCACCAAGGGCATCAAGGAAGTGCTGGCCAAGTACCCGGACATCAAAATTGTGCAGGAACAGACGGGCGCCTGGTTGCGCGACAAGGGCATGACCCTGGTCAACGACTGGCTGACCCAGGGCCGCGAGTTCAATGCCGTGCTGTCGAACAACGATGAAATGGCGATTGGCGCGGCCATGGCCCTCAAATCGGCGGGTACCAAGCCGGGTAGCGTATTGATCGCCGGTGTCGATGGCACGGCTGACGGTTTGAATGCCATCTCCAAGGGCGAAATGGCGGTATCGGTGTTCCAGGACGCCAAAGGCCAGGCGGTCGGCTCGGTGGACGCTGCCCGTCAGATGGCGAAGAACCAGACGATCGAACAGAACATCGTCATCCCGTTCAAGCTGATCACCCCTGAAAACGTCAAAGACTTCAAATAACAACAATAAGCCGGCAGGGCGGTCATGGCCGCCTTGCCGCTGGAGTACCTTTCTATGCTCGCTCAAGCCTCTGTTTCCCAACCTCCGGGCACCCAGCCTCTCCTGGCGCAAGAACCCTACCTGTTGGAAATCGTCAACATCAGCAAAGGCTTCCCCGGCGTCGTGGCCCTGGACGATGTGCAATTGCGGGTTCGCCCGGGCTCGGTGCTGGCGCTGATGGGCGAGAATGGCGCGGGCAAGTCGACCCTGATGAAAATCATCGCCGGCATCTACCAGCCCGATAGCGGCGAGATTCGCCTGCGCGGCAAGTCGGCGGTGTTTGAAACGCCGTTGGCGGCACAAAAGGCCGGGATCGCGATGATCCACCAGGAACTCAACCTGATGCCGCACATGAGCATCGCCGAGAACATCTGGATTGGCCGTGAACAGCTCAACAGCCTGCATATGGTCAACCACCGCGAGATGCACCGCTGCACGGCCGAGTTGCTGGCGCGCCTGCGCATCAACCTGGACCCCGAGGAGCATGTGGGCAACCTGAGCATCGCTGAGCGGCAAATGGTCGAGATTGCCAAGGCGGTGTCCTACGACTCCGACATTCTGATCATGGATGAGCCGACCTCGGCCATTACCGAAAAAGAAGTCGCCCACCTGTTTTCGATCATTGCCGACCTCAAGGCCCAGGGCAAAGGCATCGTCTACATCACGCACAAAATGAATGAAGTGTTCGCCATCGCCGATGAAGTGGCGGTGTTCCGCGATGGCCGCTACATCGGCCTGCAACGCGCCGACAGCATGAACAGCGACAGCCTGATTTCGATGATGGTGGGGCGTGAGCTGAGCCAGTTGTTCCCCGTGCGCGAGACGCCCATCGGCGACCTGTTGCTGTCGGTGCGCGACCTGCGCCTGGATGGCGTGTTCAAGGACGTGTCGTTCGACCTGCATGCCGGCGAGATTCTGGGGATCGCCGGGCTGATGGGGTCGGGACGGACCAACGTGGCAGAGACGATTTTCGGCATCACCCCAAGCGACGGCGGCCAGATCGCCCTCGACGGCAAACCGGTGCGCATTACCGATCCGCATATGGCGATCGAAAAAGGCTTTGCGCTGCTGACCGAGGACCGCAAGCTCAGCGGTCTGTTCCCGTGCTTGTCGGTGCTGGAGAACATGGAGATGGCGGTGTTGCCGCATTATTCGGGCAATGGCTTCATCCAGCAGAAAGCTCTGCGTGCGCTGTGCGAAGACATGTGCAAGAAGTTGCGGGTGAAGACGCCGTCCCTTGAGCAATGCATCGATACCTTGTCCGGCGGCAATCAGCAGAAAGCGTTGTTGGCGCGCTGGCTGATGACCAATCCACGGCTGTTGATCCTCGATGAACCGACCCGGGGCATCGACGTTGGCGCCAAGGCCGAGATCTACCGTTTGATCGCCTTCCTTGCCAGCGAAGGCATGGCGGTGATCATGATTTCTTCCGAGCTGCCCGAAGTGCTGGGCATGAGCGACCGCGTGATGGTGATGCACGAGGGCGAACTGATGGGCACCCTGGACCGCAGCGAGGCGACGCAGGAAAAAGTCATGCAGCTGGCGTCCGGTATGACCGCGGTCCACTGACTACAGAATAAGAAGGTGATTGGTTATGAACGCAATAACAGACAACAAGCCTGCCACGGCCCCGTTCAAGCAGCGTCGGCGCATGCCCACCGAGTTGAGCATCTTCCTGGTGCTGATCGGCATCGGCCTGGTGTTTGAACTGTTCGGCTGGATCGTGCGCGACCAGAGTTTTCTGCTGAACTCCCAGCGCCTGGTGCTGATGATCCTGCAAGTATCGATCATTGGTCTGCTGGCTATCGGTGTGACGCAGGTGATCATCACCACCGGTATCGATTTGTCGTCCGGTTCGGTGCTGGCGCTTTCGGCGATGATCGCCGCCAGCCTGGCGCAGACTTCCGATTTTTCCCGGGCGGTGTTCCCCAGCCTGACCGACCTGCCGGTGTGGATCCCGGTGGCGATGGGACTTGGCGTGGGCCTGTTGGCCGGGGCAATCAACGGCAGCATCATTGCCGTCACGGGTATCCCGCCGTTCATTGCCACCCTGGGCATGATGGTCTCGGCCCGTGGCCTGGCGCGCTACTACACCGAAGGCCAGCCGGTGAGCATGCTCTCGGATTCGTACACGGCCATCGGCCATGGCGCGATGCCGGTTATCATCTTTTTGGTGGTGGCGGTGATCTTCCATATCGCGTTGCGCTACACCAAGTACGGCAAGTACACCTACGCCATCGGCGGCAACATGCAAGCGGCGCGGACCTCGGGCATCAACGTCAAGCGCCACCTGATCATTGTGTACAGCATCGCCGGGTTGCTGGCGGGCCTGGCCGGCGTGGTGGCCTCGGCCCGAGCCGCGACCGGGCAGGCTGGCATGGGCATGTCCTATGAGCTGGATGCGATTGCGGCGGCCGTGATCGGCGGCACCAGCCTGGCGGGCGGGGTAGGGCGCATTACCGGCACGGTGATTGGCGCACTGATCCTTGGGGTGATGGCCAGCGGGTTCACCTTTGTCGGGGTGGACGCGTATATCCAGGACATCATCAAGGGCCTGATCATCGTGGTGGCGGTGGTGATCGACCAGTACCGCAACAAGCGCAAGCTCAAGCGCTGAATGCGGTCTTGTAGTGAGCAGGCTCGTCCTGCGCCGGGCTGCGTAGCAGCCCCAACCAGGCCACCGCAAATTTTCAGACAGAAACGCGGTGGCTGGTTTAAGGGCCGCTTTGCGCCCCAGCGCAGGCGGTGCGACGATTCGCCAAGCCTGCTCACTACAGGATTGGCGTTGGGCCTTGTTCATTCAAGGCCGCAGTGGCAGAAACCATTTCTCAGCCAGTTCCCGACTGATTGCTCCGCGATGCACATCCACCACGCTTTGCGGGTTCTGCGCCTTGGCCAGCAGCGAATAGTAGCTGTCGGTGCGTTGCTGCTGGGTTTTCAGGTGGGCCACGCTGTAGTCGGGCTTTGGCGTGTCCAGCTTGGGGTAATGAAAGTGCGCGTACCACAGCACGTTCCCCTGAGGATCGATCACGCTGTACTCCTTGATGAAATCCGCGCGTTCACCGCGCATCGCCAGGCGCGGGCCGAGGCTGCCCAGTTTGGCGTGGTGCTGTTCGAGCAGGTACGTCAGGTGGCTGTCGGTGGGGGGCAGGGCCAGGGTGCGTTGCAGGCGTAACTCGTGGCCCTTGGCGGTGAGCCTGGCCATGGCCGCCCGCAGAGCGTTGGAAAGGCTGCGGTCGTCGGCCAGTTGCAGGTCTTCAGGCTGTGCGGCAATCGCGCGATCCAGCTCGGCCGCCAGGCTATCGAAGCGTTTCGCTTCTGCATCCAGGCTCTCCTGTATTTCTACGGGGTAGCGCGAGACTTGCGCATAACCTTCCTGGCGCTTGAGCGTTGGCTCTACGGTCTTGAGTCGCTTGCGCGCATCGCCTTTGACGACGTTCAGCGCACGGGTGTTCGGCGCAGGTTCCGGTGCAGAAGGACGGCGCTGGAACTCGACTTCGTCCCAGCCACTTTCGTGCTGCGAGTATGTGGCCAGCAATTGGTCGGTCTGTTCCGAGCGCACCTCCACCGTGTCGATCGCCAGTGCAGTGTCGGCGGGCTTGATATTACCGATCAGGACGCCTTGTTTGCGGGTCCTGATGACTTTTTTCTGGATTCTGCCGGGAGCATTCGGGGCGCGTTTGGGAGGACGCTCAGGCGTTTCGGCGAGCGGTTTGACCTCGGCGGCCAATTGTTGCACCACGTCTTGGTACAACGCGTTCACCAGCGCTTGCAGCGGTCTGAAGTATTCCATGTCCAAGCCCTCGGCATGGACGATTGCAATGCCCTGCAAGGCATCCAGGGCCTGGGCATAGTGCTGGAACAGGCTGTCGAGTACCACCAGGCGGTCGGCGGTGTCGAGGTTGAGGGTGTTGAGCTCGCTGTGGGTGCGTACGTGCGGGGCCAGGGGTTCGAGGTTCAGGTCCAGGTCATTATCGAACAAGCCGGCTTGCCAGTGCTTTTTGCTCAAGTACTTGAGGTTCATCAACTGTGAATATTTCAGCGAGAGGGCACTGAGTTCGTCGGGACGTCCCTGGGTCAGGCGGTTGTAGGCTTCGAGGCCGGGCTGACCGAGGTTGAACAGCTCCAGCAGGGAGCGGTCGGTGCGCTCCAGTGCGTTGATCTGGCGCTCGTTGATCTGACTCAGGTCCTTGAGAAACTGCGCATAACGCGCCGGGTCGAGGAGGATGGAGGGCAGTGCCTGTTCGTAGGGTGCGTTCAGCAAGGGGTGCGCGGCGTACAGTACCTGGCGGTCCATGTCGGCGACCACCACGGACTTGCGCGCGTTGTTCACGGTATTTTCAAGGAATATGGCGGCGACGCTGGCAGGCATGGGCATGCCCAGCTCGCTGCGCTCCTGGCGGCTATCGAGAAAGCTTGCGAAGACGTCCATCTGTTCATGGAGTGCGCTGTCGAAGTTCTTGCGTGTGTTGGCGCGGGCGGCGTCGCTGTACTTGGCGTCGGTGGCGGCGCGGTTCATCAGCTCCTGTGCCATGTCCACCTTGTCTTGCAACAGTTGCTGCGGGCTTTTGAGGGTGACCAGCCGGCCTTGCTGCATGACCTGGGGACTGTGGGTGAACCGCGTCTGTTCTTCGCCCAGTTGCTGTTTACGCAGGGCTTTGCGCTCGCGCGCGGCGGCGATGCGCTTGGGCGGCATGCCGCCGCGCAGGCGCAGTTGCAAGTCGAGTGTCCAGTTGCCCTGGCCGTCCGATTTCAAGTAGGGACCATGAAGCTGGGTGTTGAAGGGATCGACGATCACCACGCTGTCACCCTCCAGGCGTACCTGGTACCAGCGTGTGTCAATCAGCGCGTACCAATCGCGCAGATGGAGGTAAAGGCCTCGGCGAGGGCCATCGGCGACCGGTGTCGGCAGTACGTCGGGCCTGGGCACCTGGAGCAGCGCCAGGCGTTGCTGTTGGTCGGCGCTCAGTCGCTGGCGGGCGCTGGCAAAACTGAAGTCGAAAACGGTATTGGCCAATCCCGAAGCGCCTCCGCCCACCATCACGCTGCCCTGTTCAATAACGGCGGGTGCGGAGGGGGGCCATTGCCCGTGATCTAGCCGCTCCAGTGGCGATGGCAGGATCTGCCACTTGGCGTCGTCCGGCCAACTGCGTTTGGGTGTTACGGGGGTGGGGACCAGTTCGAACATCAGCATGCCGACGTTCAGCAGCAAATCGGCCCAGGCCAGTTCCCGGGTGATCGGATCCGGGCTGTTGAGCGCAGGGATATCCCGGTTGGCGCTGGTCAGCAGGCTGAACAACCAGCCGGTCAACATGAGTGGCCCGCGCATCAGGGGCAATAGCAGGGTGCTGAACAACAGCCCGGCGCCTTCCAGGAAAACCCGCCAGCGGCTTTCGGCATTGGACACCGATTCGCGCTCGGCCTGGTCGACCAGGGCCCGGGCGTTGGCGCCGTAGAGGTATTGCATCAGGTGGCCGTTGGCCAGGAACTGCAGCAACTCATCGTTTGCGCCGGTCTCGGCGAGGGTGGCCGGTGCGGGAATTTCAGGCAGGTCGAACTCGCTGCCGGCGCCGAACCTGACGTAGTGCGGCTGCGCAAATCCTCCATTGTCATAGATAGGCCGTGCACCGTCGGAGAGCCAGGTCAGCACACTGGTTTGCAGCTCGCCCGGTGCGGCGATGGCGTTCATCAAGTCGGCACGGCTGGGGAATTGCAGCAAAGTGTCGGCGTAGAGTGGACGGTACAGAATCGCGGGGCCGATCGCGGGGTTCTCGGGTTCGATGATGTACATGTTGGTGACCCTGTCCGCCACGGCAGCGGGCTTGCGCAGCAGAGCCAGTTGACGGATGACGATGGCCTGGCCACTCACTTGGCGTTCATCCGCCTGACGCCCCATCAGCGCCGCGACATGGGCCGCGCCCTGGACGGTGAAGCCGTTGAGCTGTCTGAGGCTGGATTCCAGCGCCAGCAGCGGTAGGTGGGCAACGGTTTGTTCGCCGAACTGACGCTCGCGCTGGCGTGCTTCTTCGCTGTCGTCCAGCAGTCGGGCCTTGAGCATTTCCGGGTAGGACTTGCCGATGTTCACCTGTTGAATCAGGCCTGTGCTGCCCTGGATATAGTCGGGCGTGAGCCATACGGGCAGGGGCTGGTTGTTGCGGTGGGTAACGGTCAGTAGGCCCCGGGGGCGGCCTTGCAGGTTGTTGATCGCCAGGTCGGTCAGGCTCATGTGGACGTTTTCGACATAGCCGGCGCCGCCCGGGTAACCGGCGGCGACATGAAAGGTCAATTGCAGGTCATCGGGCTGGAACTGCGCGGAACGTGTCTGATCGGGGCGAATATTGTCGAAGTGCAGTTCGTCTCGCAGCAGTTGGTTGAGCAAGGCGGTGCGGGTGTACGTGCGGATGTCCGGCAGGTCGCTGAGGAAGGTTGCGCCTTCACTGCGTCTCTTGGCGCTGGCCAATTTCAGGCTGCAGTACCGATATTGCATGCGCTCGGTGGTGGTGGCACGGTTCAGCCAGTCGGGTAGGTCGCGGCGTAGCGTGGTCAGCGTTTGAGCGCTGTACAGCGCGGTATTTTCAAAACTTGTGAGGGGATCAGTGATGTGCCGATACATCCCTTGCAGCGCCTCAAGCCCGACCTTCGTGCCCAGTTTCAACTGCTGCAATTGTTGCAACTGGCGATTGAGGATAATCGCCGATTGAGCCTCGAACAGATGACCGTCCGGCTCGTAGCGTTGGGTGGTGACGCGTTCGAACGCCGTGTCCTGTTCCAGGGTATGGGCCCAGTCCGATAAGGCCGCCTCCATGGTGTAGTAGCGTTCGTAACTCCCCGCCACCGAGCACCATAAAATGTGTGGCTCGCCCTTGTGTACGGGAACCAGGATCAAGTCGGGTCCCAATCGTTGCTGCGTTCGCTTGCCGGCGGTGAAGGTCGCCATAGGGAAGTAGGCGTGGACGACGGCTTCTCCGTAGCGTGCGATGCGCTGGTCGCGGTCGGGGCACTCGACCAGTTGCTCGAGCATGTCGCGCTCCAGCGGCATGAGGTCATTCGTTTGAATTAGCAACATGCGCAATGTGTCCCGCATGGCCTCGCTGAGCCAGTGCCAGCGTGAGACGCCGCTGTCGCCGGAGGCGCTCCAATAGGCGGCGAGGGCATTTTGCAGGGCGGTAGGCAGCGTCTCAGGCAGGGTTTCTATCGCCGACTGGATCGCTTGCATGTCCAGTGGCTGGGCGTCTGCCAGTGTCAGGGGGGTGGGGGGATCGTCGCTGAGCTGACAGCTTTTGCCGTGTCGATCACTGAAGTCCAGCGGGGTGCCGTTGGCGAGCAGGTCGAGTACCAGGCCCATCAGCGATTGCCGGCTGCGGCCTCCGCGTGAGGTTGGGACCAGCAATCGGGTGCGGGCCAGGTCGATGGACAATGACGGATGAATCCGGGTTATCAGGTGGGTCAGCAATTGTCGGGTGACGAACTCCAGCGTCGGTCGCGAGGCAAACTGAGCATTGACCGCACCGGCGAGCGGTTCGCCGGCCGGTGAAGGGGGACGATAGAGGGGCATACGATATCCTTTTCGTGGTTGATGCCCCATAGCTAATGCCCTTTCACTGAGGGGCTGGCGGTACGTATTGCTGGCAGCGAATTAACCATTCGTCTTGCATTTAGCTCCACAACCCCGAATTTCTTGCTATAAACGCACTCCGATGACCATTCGCCGAGCCCGTCCTGGTGCTTTTGGGGGTTATCTCGGAAAAAATGCCTGTCTTTTCAGTTGCTGCGCCCTCAAGTCGGCCTTAGACTGCCGCCCCTCGTAAATTGAGTGCCGGGTGGCGCTTGGAATGGATGGCGCCTTTCCGAGACCTGCAAGGGTCGACCGGAACGCTCCCTTATTCGCCTTAATGCACGTATTTTTTATAGAGAAATCAATGACAAAGGAAAAGTTGCTGGCCATGCCGGCGGATGACTACATGAATGCCGAACAGCACGCTTTTTTCGAGCAATTGCTGCAAGACATGAAAGTGGAACACCACGAGCGCATTGAACAGAACCGTATCGCCATTGAAAGCCTGGACACCCCGGCCGACCCGGCTGACGCTGCTTCCGTGGAAGAAGAGCGCACCTGGCTGGTCAACGCTATCGACCGCGACCAGCGTATGCTGCCGCAGCTTGAGCGCGCCCTGGAGCGCATCAAGGAAGATTCCTTTGGCTGGTGCGACGACAGCGGCGAGCCTATCGGCCTCAAGCGCCTGCTGATCAGCCCGACCACCCGGTACTGCATCGAAGCGCAAGAGCGCCACGAGCAGATCGACAAGCACCAGCGTCAAGCCTGATGCGGTGAAGCCGGGGAGGCCGCAGACGGCTCCCCGGAGAACATGCCCGTTACACCCCCGTTTATTGATCTGTTGCACGCTACCCCACTAAAGGCCCATGGATAATGGCGAAAGAGTGGCGTTTAATGCCGGAACAATAACGACAAGCAGTGGGGTAACGACGATGGCTGGAGACGGATCTCTGATGGGCGCAGCGGTGCCACCACAGACGGTGGCGCGCGGGTTGCCCGGCTGGCTCACGCCACTCCTGCAGAGCACCGCCCTGGTGTTGGTCCTGCTCGGACTGGCGTTTGCCGGCCTGCCGATTTACCTGTGCCTGCCACTGGCCTTGCTGGTGATCTGGCTACCCTCCCTCAAAAACCGTACACCGGGTGCCGTGTCGACCGGTGCCGGCGACGCCATTGGCGACCTGACCCGCGATTTGTCCCATACCACCAGCCACAACGCTTTGTCTGCGGCCGGCGTGGCCTATTCGGTCAAACAACTGGCAGCGCGGGTGCAGTCGCAACTGGGGGCGGCCAGGCAGATTGTCAGCAGTGCCGAAGTCATGATCGGTACGGAGAAGATCACTTCCGAGCTCAGCCGGCAGGCGCTGGGGGCGGCGAGCCAGGCCCATCAGCGCAGCACCGAAGGGCGTGAAGTGCTGGCCCTGTCGATCAGCCGAATGCACCAGCTCAGCCAGCGCGCGAACGCCAGCCGGGAACTGATCGAAGCCTTGAGCCAGCGCAGCGAAGAAATCCAGCGGGTGACCCTGGTGATCCAGTCGATCGCCAGCCAGACCAACCTGTTGGCGCTGAACGCGGCCATCGAAGCGGCGCGGGCGGGGGAACACGGGCGAGGTTTCGCGGTGGTGGCCGATGAGGTCCGCGGGCTGGCCGGACGTACCGCAACGGCCACCGATGAGGTCGGCGTGATGGTGGCGGATATCCAGCAGCGTACCGCCCAAGTGGTGGAGCAGATTCGTCAGTTGTCAGCGGATTTGCACACCGGTGTCGAGCAGGTGGAGCATGCCGGCGAGCAATTGGAGAGCATCGCCAGCCTGGCGGCGGATGTGGAAGGCCAGGTCAACGAAATTGCCCAGGGCGCCGACACCAACCGCACCCAGCTCGATAGCCTGTTTCATGCGGTGGAGCAGATGCGCAGCGATCTGACGGTGAGCGATCAGCAAACCCGCCAGTTGGCCGACGCCGCCGTGCAGATGGAAGGGCAGGCCGAAATCATCAGTGAACGCCTGGCCGAGGTGGGGCTGGATGACTATCACCAGCGCATCTATGACCTGGCCCGTGAAGGCGCCAACCGCATTGCCGCGCAGTTCGAGGCGGACGTCCAGCAGAGCCGCATCAGCCTGGATGATCTGTTTGATCGCAGTTATACCCTGATCCCCAACACCAGTCCGAGCAAGTACCACACGCGGTTCGATGGTTATACCGACCAGGTCCTGCCGGCGATTCAGGAGGCGTTGTTGCCGCGTCACGAAGGGCTGGTTTTTGCAATCGCCTGCACGCCCCAGGGGTATGTACCGACGCACAACAAGGCGTTCTCCCAGGCGCTGACCGGCGATGCACAGCTCGATGCGGTGCAGAACCGCACCAAACGCAAGTTCGACGACCGTACCGGCATTCGCTGCGGCAGCCATCAACAGGCGGTGTTGTTGCAGACCTACACCCGGGATACGGGCGAACTGATGCACGATCTGTCGGTGCCGATCGTGGTCAAGGGGCGACATTGGGGCGGGTTGCGTCTGGGCTACAAACCGGAAGGGGCGAAAGCATCGCGCTAAACATTGTTGCTGTTTATGCAATGGAGCTATTCCGTGGATAGCTTTTTCCAACTGGAGGAAAACCGTAGCATGGCCAACATTGTTAGTCGGCTAACTAATGGTGCGGAGAACCTTCATGCAAACCAAAGTCGATGTCGCGGTGATGATTGGCAGCGGTGTCCCTTCCACGCTGCGGGAGTTGGGCCAGCGCGCCTGTTGGGTCGTGTTGCTTAACGGCGAGCGGCGTGGCACCGCGTTCGCCAGCCGTGATGAAGCGGAAGAATGCCGGGCTGCCTGGCAAGCGCTGTTGCGCCTGGAGCAGCCCGACAGCGTGCACTGAACGAGGTCAAGTGCGTTGATGCAGGCGCTGGTTCAGCTCATCCACCGCCATGGCCCAGTCGGCATCCTCGCGCAGTTCTTCCTTGAGGAACCCGGCTTGTTGCGGTGTCCAGAACGGCGCGTCGATCAGTTTGACGGCGTCCGCCAGTGGATGCGCAACAATGAAGGCGTCGATGGCCTGTGGAGATGATTCCAGGCCCAATTGTTCGAACAAGGTTTCAAGGGTTGGTAGTGGCGCGTCCATAGCATGCTCCCGGAAAAGTCGTGAGGGTATGTATGGGAGGGCGGTGATGCGGGGGAGTTCGATCGGATATCCATCATCCGGGTGGCGCGACCCTTGCGCCGTAGGACGCTTGCAGGGTAGCTTCGAGTTCTTTCGCCAGTTCGCAGGCCTGAATATGGTCACTGCGAAAGCCTTTGATGCGACCGCTGTTCACCTCCAGGATATGAAAGAAGTTCTTGCCGGCGGGCACCACCTGATAAAGAACCGAATTCGGACACCCGAAGGGACTGTCCAGGCGGTAGTATTGAGGCTTTTCCCGGCATGATGAACGAGTGCGGGAAGACATGGCGTCGTATAGTGGTCGTTGCATGGCCTGCTCCTGTCGATCGATCTTGTTGATCCCCCAGCAGCGTTTCCGGTGGTTTTAACCCCGGTTGCTGTTTTAGTATTGTGGCGGGTAGTCGGCTCCCGGTTCCCTGCCCGCACATTGAGTGTCGGAAAACTGCGTTTTTAATTGGGTTATTCTCTGAAGTGGGTCCGCCCGTATTCTCGGGTGGTTGAACCTGTGATCTCCTGTGATGCCTGATGACCTTGCACAAGGTTCATCAAGCTCGCCTGTACTAGTCTTACAGCGCAGCAGTGGGGAGATTCTTCAGTTTTTCAATGAATGAGTTGTGTGATCGTGCCGTAACGGCCGTTTTTTTGTGCTGCCCGCTCTGGCGGACGGCGCTCTTTTCGAGGTGGGGGCGTTTCCTTGGCAGTCAGTAATCTGGATATGCACGCGTTATTCGTGCTGGGTGATTTGCGCGCAAAGTTGGTCAAACAGTTTCAATCCCGTTTCGTCTACATCACTGAGCAGACGCCGGAAGGCATCTACATTGCCGAGATCGATACCGAAGCGGCGATGGTGGTCGATGACAAACCGCGCCTGGAGCTCAAGGTCGGCGACCACTTTCGCGCGGCGGTATTGCCCAGTCGCGAAGGCGGCAAGTTCGAGTTGAAGTTTCGCGAGATCAAGTTGACGGTGTATGGCCTGGGCGATTACGCCTTTGTGTCTTCTACCGAGGGCCAGGGCATTGTGTTCAAGGAAGGCCACGGCGTGATGCTGGTGTTTGCTGCCAACGAGCAACTTCAGGAAGGCCTGACCAAAACCCTGAAGGCCGTGACCGGCAAGGTCGCCAAATGGCGCAAGGGTGAGCTGGTAACGTTCAAGGCCAGCGAATAACCCACAAATATCCCGCACATTCTGTCTCTCCCGGAACCTCTACTACAGTTGAGTTGACTTAACTATTCAGAGGCTTCGCGCATCAGCAGCAAAGCCGCCTGCTATTGGCTGCGATATCGCGAGGTGCAGAGGCATGAAAGGATTGAGAACACTCTTGGCCGCCGGGTTGACAGCCCTGGGGATGTCAATGGCTGCGCTGCCGGCGTCGGCCACCCAGGCGCCGGTGCACTTTGCCGACCTGAACTGGGAAAGTGGCAGCCTGATCACTGAAGTGCTGCGGGTCATTGTCGAGAAGGGTTATGGCCTGCCGACCGACACGTTGCCCGGTACGACCATCACCCTGGAAACCGCCTTGGCGAAGAACGATATTCAGGTGATCGGCGAGGAATGGGCCGGCAGAAGCCCGGTGTGGGTCAAGGCCGAGGCCGAAGGCAAGGTGGCGGGCCTGGGCGATACCGTCAAAGGCGCCACCGAAGGTTGGTGGGTGCCGGAGTACGTGGTCAAGGGCGATCCGGCCAAAGGCATCAAGCCCCTCGCACCGGAGCTGAAAAGCGTCAAGGACCTGGCTCGTTACAAGGACGTGTTCAAGGACCCCGAATCTCCCGACAAGGGGCGCTTCCTTAACAGCCCTATCGGCTGGACCTCGGAAGTGGTCAATAAACAGAAGCTCAAGGCCTACGGTCTGGACGACAGTTTTGTGAATTTCCGCAGTGGCTCGGGCGCGGCACTGGATGCCGAGATCGCTTCATCGATCCGCCGAGGCAAGCCGGTGCTGTTCTACTACTGGTCGCCGACGCCGTTGATGGGCCGCTTCAAGTTGATCCAGTTGGAAGAGCCGGCATTCGATGCCGAGGCCTGGAAGACGCTGACCGATGCAGACAACCCCGATCCCAAGCCAACCCGTTCGCTGGCATCCAGGTTGAGCATCGGTGTGTCCACGCCGTTCCAGAAGCAATACCCGCAAATCGCGCAGTTCTTCGAGAAGGTCGAGTTCCCTATCGAACCGCTGAACAAAGCCCTGGCCACCATGAGCGAGAATCACACGCCACCTCGGGACGTTGCCCTGGCGTTCCTGAAGGAGCATCCCGAAGTCTGGACGGCGTGGTTGACCGATGATGTGGCGCAGAAGGTTCAAGCGAGCCTGAAATAATCTCGGATTCAACTACCAGGTGAAAATGAAATTGTGGGAGCTGGCAAGCCAGCTCCCACATCCACATCAGAACCTGGTTTGCACCGCCAGCTCAAAGGTCCTCGGCGACCCCAGGTAGTAAGCCGGCGACACATGGGCAAACTCCGCATACACCTCGTTGGTCAGGTTGCGCACCCGACCGGTCACCGACGTGTGCGAGTCCACCTTGTAGCGCAGGAAGGTGCCGAACAGCGTGTAGGCCGGCACCGTCTGGGTGTTGGCGTTATCCGCATACACCTCTGCTACATAGCGCGCGTCCACGCCGCCTTGCCAGTCTTCACTGAAGTCATAGGTCAACCACAGATTGCCGACGCGCTTGGGCACGTTGGTGGGCGTGTTGCCTTTGCGTGACACCACGGCGCCGCTGGCGATTTTCTCGTTGAACTCATCGTATTCGGCGTCTACCCAGGCGAAGTTGCCTTCCGCCAACAGCCGTGGGGTGATGCGAAACGAGCTGGCCAGTTCGATGCCCCTGGACGACTGCGCGCCCACCGGGATGCTGTTGGTCGGGTCCAACGGGTCGGTGACGGCAAAGTCCTTGCGCTCGATTTTATAAGCGGCGACGGTGGCCGAGCCACGGCCTTCCAGGTAATCGAACTTGCTGCCGACTTCCCATTGTTTGCCGGTCGACACGTCGAACACCTGGGTGGTCGTGTTCGGTTGTTCCGCGGCAGTGCTGTATTGCACGTAGACATTGGCCGAGGGAATGAACTGGTAAGTCAGGCCCACGCGGCCGGTCACCGGCTCCCAACGGCGGGTGAAGTGCCGTGGGTTGGTGGCAGTCACGGTGCGGTGGTTGGTCACATCCAGGTCGATGGCGTCATAGCGCAAACCCGTCAGCAACGAGAGTTTATCGGTGAGGCCCAGGCGGTTTTCCACGAACAACGCACGGGTGGTGACCTGGTTGGTCTTGTCCTTGATAAACCCGGGTTTTGTGCCCGGGATGTCATAGAAGTGCCCCGGGTCATAGTTGTTCGGGTCCACGGTGCTGTTGCCCGGTACGTTCAGCGGGTGGTTGGTGGTGCTGTTGACCTTGTATTCGAAGCCGCCGGACCAGGTGGTCGACAGGCCGAACAGGCGGTCGTCATGGCGAATTTCAAACTGGTTGCCATTCTGCTCGCCCTGATGACGCACCTGGTAGGCGGTCGAGCGGTTCACCGCGCTGTTGTTGGCGTTGTATTGATACGTCTCGAGGTTGCGGTAATCGCGCTGGCTATCCAGGTGGTAAAGGGTGTTTTTCAGGGTGGTGCTGTCGTTGATCCGGTAATCGATGATCGAGCGCGCCCAGATCGTGCGCTGTTCATAACGACCGTCGGCCACGTTGTAGTTGTTGAAGCGGTTGTGTTTGTCGATCTTCAGCTCGCCGACCTTGGGGTTGAGCACCGGCGTGCCCCAGTAGGGGCTGTCTTCATGTTCGTCCTGATATTCCAGCGCCAGGGTGTGGGACAGGTTGGGGGTGAGGTCGCTGAGCAGGGAAAAGGCCAGGCTCCAGGCGTCGCGCTGGTCGCGGTCGATATAGCTGTGGTTGGTGTTGCGGCTGACATCCAGGCGCGCGTAATGCTGAACCTCAGCACCCGGCTCGGTCAGGGCGTGATTGACGCCGAACGCCATGCCGGCGGTGTCGTAGCTGCCATAGGTGAGCTGACCCTCGGCGGCCTGTTCTTCACGGGTGGCCAGTTTGGTCACGTAATTGAGCGAACCGCCCACCGAGCCGGCGCCATTGATGAGGGAGGAGGGGCCGCCTACCAGTTCCACCCGGTCGTAGATCCACGCATCCACCGGCCGGGCCAGGCCGGTCGCGACGTTGATGCCGTTGAACATCTGGGTGATCTGGCTGCTGGTGAAACCGCGATAAGAGACAAACCCGCCAAAGCCCGGCGGCGCGCTGGCATTCACGCCGGGCAGGGTATTGGCCGCGTCGCGAAAGGTCTTGGCGCCGTGGCGCTCGATGTCGTTGCGATTGGCGATGGCCACCGAAGCGGGTGTCTCGCGCACGCTCAAACCCAGCCGCGATGCGACGCCGCTGGATTGATCCAGGGTCAGGCCGGGCTCGGCGGTCTGTTCGCCATCGATGGTGGTCGGCGCCAGTTCGAGGGCCCACGCGCAAACAGGCAGGCAGCCGAACAGGCCTGCCAACAGGGGTAGATGTTTCATGGTTGAATCCTGAAGAACTTGGCTTGAAAACAACGCACAGCCGAACGGATCCTCGATAGGGATGACGGTCAGTGCAGATCGAAAAGCTCAGGTATCAGGCGTAGGCGGGCGGCGCACGCGGGTGAGCGGCAGGCCAGATGAAGCGGGCGGGAATATCTGCGGCCAGTACAACTGCCGGTGGCGGCGCATGGGGTTGTGGCAACACCGCCACATTCAGGCTGGAGTTGAGCGCCGGACCCATGCCTCCGGTGGAACACAATGGGCAGCCGAACGCCTTGGACAGCGTCGGCAGGGTCTCATCAGTGGAGTTCTTTTGTATGGGCGCCTGGGTGCGCGGGTCGACCGTACAGAACTGGCCACCGATGCCATTGAGCTGCATCCCCATCATCTGCCCGTGACCGATGCTGCAGGCGAACACATTGAACAGGACGCAGCAATAGAGCATCCAGGCAATGAGCGAGCGATCGGAACGGACGATTTTCATGGGGCGGCACTTTACCATCAGCTGCCGACGAAATGCCTGCAAAAAATTACCGGGCGACTATCCTCTTTCGGACTTTTCCAGGGAGAGAGCCAGCCATGAGCTTTGTCGTCGCGCGGTGGGTCGTCGGAATCTTCGCCTGTATCAGCATGGTGCACCTGTACTGGGCCGCCGGCGGCAAACTCGGCAGCCTCGCCGCCATCCCCCAATTACCCGGCGAATTCGCCCGGGGACCACGGCCAGCGTTCAAGCCTTCGGCCTTGGGCACCTTCCTTGTCGCAATGGGGCTGGTGGCGATTGCGCTGCTCGTCTGCCTGCGCGCCGGACTATATTTTTCGCCGGTGTCCCATGGCGCGCTGCAATGGGGGATCAGCACGATAGCCGTGATCATGTTTGCCAGGGCGATTGGGGATTCGGAGTTGGTGGGGTTTTTCAAGAAGGTGAGTGGGTCCAGGTTTGCGAAGTTGGATACGTATTTTTATTCGCCGTTGTGTTTGGTGTTGGGGGCGGGGTTGTTGGTGGTGGCGTGGGGGTAAGTGGCTGACAGATAAAGTCTCCAAGGATCGAAACCATCAACCCTTTCGTCCGGATGTAATCAAAGACGACACCTATTTCCGATATATAAACGCTGCAGCAATTCCGTGCAGTCACAGGTTACGCCGTCGATGACAAGTTCTTGCTGTGAGGTTTTGTTTGTAGGCTTTGCATTATAAAAATGCCACGTCAATTCTTTCGATGGATACCTTTATAAAGTGTCCGTTGAGGTCGGGGTGCTCATAATGGATGCCTTCATCGTTAAGCGGTGTGAAGGTCTCGAATAGATCATTGTTCAGTATTCCATAAAGAATGTAAGAAAAACTATTGTCGACTTGCTCAGCTAATATTTTGGTTGGGCAGATTTTCTGAACTTCATAATTGTCGGATAGGTTTAAGCTTATTTCAATGTCATAAAAACTTCCTTGTTCTATTTTATAAGGGCAGTGGGTGGTGAAGCACGTTACGATAGTTTTATCAATAAGCAGTGTTACTTCTTCCTCAATCAGCTCGTTGGTTGATAGTACCTGTGCTTTTTTGACGTTACTCGGTGTGAGGTCTGATGGTTTTGTCAGTGGCGTCGCCATTGATTGATCTCCAAAATTCTTTTCCGCTCTTAGTGTGAAGGGTTGTAATTTGATTGCTCTGATTCGTCCCTACAAAAGCAAATTTTGCATGTCCTGATCTGTTTGTGCCTAAGAGCAAGACATAGCCTGATCTGGGTGTGCCCTTGTAAGAGTAGTAGACATGAATCCCTTTATCTACCACATGACGTGCTGTGAGTAGGTATTCGTGACTGTCTTTTGACTTGAATTCTGCTCCATGTTTTTTATAGTGAGTATCGAGCTTTTCTTCAGATCCAAAATCGGTTGGGTATCGGTAGGCGTCTGGGGCGGACGGTTGGTTTGTATGAGCATTTGCTTTTTCAGCAGGACTATCAACTCCATCTTCCGGCTTACATCCATTTCCCCCAGGACAATTACTTAACCCCAGCGGATCCACCCACCCCGTAGGATTCGGCACGTACCGGTAGGCATTGATCCCACCCGCCAACTTCACCGGGTCCGGCGTCAGGTAGCGTCCCAGATCCGGATTGTAGTAGCGATGCCGGTTGTAGT